>DATEMK010000183.1:0-3269 GCA_035275625.1 Bacteroidia bacterium | reverse complement strand
AGAAAATTATTATGAAGCCTGCAAATCTGATGCTTTGGCAGAGCACACACTCATATTCTTTGATAACCCGGGAACAGGCAACTCCACATACTATGAGAATTTTACGCTTAATATAGATGACCTGACAGCTATTAGTTCACTTTTCATTGAGCAGCTTGAAATTTCAAATTTTATACTTTGTGGAACAAGTATGGGAGGGCTAACTACGTTGCTGTATTTAAAAACAGTCGGACTAAGTAAAGTGAAAGCCTATATAAATATTGAGGGAAACTTATTACCCGAAGACTGCATGTTCTCAAGCAAAGTAATTAAATATGACTTTGACACTTTCAACTCTGAAATCTTCCCGAAAACTATTTCAGACATGAAAGCTAAAGGAAATACAGGCTACCATGTTATTGCCAACAATTTGCAACTAAACACAAATGTAAAATCATATTACGATTACAGTTTTCAGACAGTGGAGTATTCATCAGCTGGCGACCTGCTTAAGCAGTTTATTTCACTGAGTATTCCAAAATTATTTATTTACGGAGCTGAAAATAGTGCTCTGTCTTACATACCGGAACTTTTAAACAGCGGTGTAACTGTTAAAGAAATATCAAACAGCAATCACTTTGTTTTTTATGACAACCCGAAAGAGTTATATGACATGATGGGGAATTTTATAGCTGAGTTCCCCGGTTAGGCTAGTTTCGAGCACAGGATTTTTGTATTAGCTAACTTCGTCCGGGAGAAAAATTTATCTTTACTTTCCCTCGCTCCGCAGGATTTGTAATCCCGCGATTTACACCCTCCCCTCCATTCACTCTTACAACTTTTAACCGGGCCGTTGAGGCCCCTGTTTATCTGTTTACAGAAAATCTTTTGCTTCCGGTTACTTTATTTCCAATTACACTATTAAGGGAATAAAGCCCTGCTGAAAGAAAGGAAATATCAATAGTTTCCGAAAAATTTCCCCGCATCATTAGTTTAGGTTGTGTACATAAAATTTTCTGGCCGGAAAAATTATACAGTTCAAAAAAAACCTGAGCACTTTCTTCGATCAGTAATTGAACGTTCAATAGATCGGAAACAGGATTGGGAAAGAGGTAAAAATTAGAGGGATTTGTTATTTCTGAAACCGAAGAAGGATTGATTAAAATACTGTCCTGGATTTTGATAACCAGTCCCGATATGTTTGCAGCATACCCTGTAACAAGATTACTGGTGTCCACCTGAAAATCCATCTCGATCATCTGATTAATACCAGCTGTTGTCATAGTAGCCCAGCTTTGGCCTCCGTCTGTGCTTCTCCTTATGCATCCTGCACTTCCGGTTGATGAAGAAAGATAACATAGATCTGTGGCCGTTATCCATTTGCACGTGCCGGCACCGCCAATCCCTGTACCCGTTGGAAGAGAATTCCAGTTAATGGCATCTGAAGTTATTGCAATAGTCGGCAGGGTATTGCTTACAGCAATTCCCCGTAATTTGTCTTCACTGAAATTCAGGCCTGAAATCTGTGCTCCTGGTATATTGAGATTCTGGATATTCCATGTTTGTCCACCATCTTTGGTGATATAGATACGCGCAGGTGTTGTAGTTAAACCAAAGCCAAAGAAGGAAGAATCAACAATAAAAACAGAATGCCATGCAGAAATAGCTCCGGGGATTCCAGGGCAAAAAATACTGTCCCATGTTGCTCCGCTGTCTTTCGTGATGCGGACATAATAATCCGTTCCTGTTCCGGCAGGCGGATCGCTTTGCATGATGCCCTGTGCAGGATTCGATTTGGAAAAGGTAACTGAGTTAAAGAAACCTGCTGTTCCACCCGTTTGAAAAATTTCAGCCCAGGTATTTCCACCATCCGTTGTTTTATACATCCGCGCATTCCCCCCAATTCCATTGGGGCCACCGCCATCTCCCGCAAAGGCAGTAAGTGAATCAAGGGCAGCAATACAAAAAATATCAAGTGCGATACCGGTTGTGTTTAATGGTAGGAATGTTTGTCCTCCATCAGTTGATTTATAAATTTCAGGAACTCCTGCGGGACCGCCTGCAATCCACACAGAACCATCTTTTGCAACTGATAAGCTGGGAAGCGTAATAGATGCAGGCACAGAACCGACCTGGACCCATTGAGAATAAGTTTTATTGGTGTAAACCACTGATACAAGAATAATCAATAGTAGATTTTTTTTCATATGTTTTTATTTTGCGTTAAAGGGATACCAGATTGCCGTTAAAGAAAAGAGTAATTCTTAAATTATAAATGTTCTTATGATTTTTTTTACACTATTATGATGTAGCTATTAGAAAAATCTAAAAATTAATTTTAAAATTACAAGGAGAGGTTATACTGCTCCTCACCCGGACACTGACGAAGAAAGGGCCAAATACAATGTGCCCACCCTCAATGAACTCAAAAAAGAGTATAAGATAAAACCATTTACCAGCACCAAATAAGAACTTCTTGTAACATTCTAATTTATCACATCAATTTGAGGAATGGGCAGGAAAATCACAATTTCGAAGTTAACCGAAGCGAAAATTTTTTAATACTCTCCCGAAGGGATGTTCCGTATGAGTGCTATTGACCTTTGGCATTAAAAGATTATTTTTATGTCCTATACTATCACATATTTTCCGTTTTAAACCGATTTATTTTCGTTTAAAAAATTTGTGGTTATTAATCTCACGGTAAAACCCAGAATAAACAGAATTTTAATTCCGTTCGGGATGATATATTTAGTTCTCTTCCTTTTCAAACAGATAAAGAAAACCATTGACCGGAAAAACCGGCAAATGTCCCTTAAATCTATGTTTTCTCAATTCAGCTTTTAAGCAGTGCATAAAAAATCCATGTGTTACAAGCAGTGTATTGCGGGGATGTTGTGAGAGTATGGATCTGATAAATTTAGCTGCGCGTTCAGTGCTTTCTTTCCTTGTTTCAGGCATTTTTTTATAATTGACAAACCATGCAATTCTTCCTATTATGCTTCTGAGGATGGAAGGAAGACTTGTGTTATTCTTAAATAAAGCAGCACTTTTAACTTCCATAAGCTGGTCTGTGATAATAAATTTTCCATTGTAAATCATTTTGGCAGTTTCAACGGCCCTGGATTGGGAACTTGCATAGCAAGATGGAAAATCTTCTATCTTAATTTTCCACTTAATAATCTCAACAGGAGAACTATCATAACGTGTTCTTGCTTCATCAAATAATTTGCCGCTGGAAAAAAAAGATGAGCGGTAAATTACTTTTGCATGTCTTAATAAACCAATTT
>DATEMK010000182.1:0-14740 GCA_035275625.1 Bacteroidia bacterium | reverse complement strand
CAGCCGTGAATAAAAATATTATTTTGGCATTGTCAAAGAAAGCCAACGGCTTTGGACAAGAGAAGAATTAATCCCTGCAGTTAATCTATTTGAAAAAAAATATGCTGATGAAAAAAAATTTTATCCTGTTATTTTTTATCCTGTCCGCCATTAATCTTTCTGCTCAAAAACAGGGACAGGAGCGCATTGATTCACTCCTCGGGGTTTTGAGCACCGATTCGGTGAACGGAAAATTAAATGAAAGCAATGCGGATACAAACACCGTCAGCCTGCTTATTGATTTATCGTATGAATATTATCGTGTGAATCCCGATGCAGGAATTTATTACGGCATGCATGCTATGGAACTTGCAAAAAAATTGAATTGGCAAAAAGGCATTGCCGTTGCAGGAAATAAAACCGGGTTAAATTATTGGGCAAAAGCAGAATATCCTAAAGCGCTCGAATACCAGATGAATGCTCTTGCGCTGAGCGAAAAGGGACATGATAAAAAAAATGTTGCTACTATTCTTGGAAACATCGGGTTAGTTTACGAAAGACAGGAACTGTATGAGAAAGCGCTGAAATATCATTTCGATGCGCTTAAGCTGAATGAAGAGATGGATGATAAAAGTGCCATCGCGCGTAATCTCGGCAACATCGGCAATGCATACGATGCACAGGGCGTTTACACCAAATCCATAGAATATTATAATAAAGCGTTAAAGATATACGAAATGCTTGGCGAAAAAGATGGCGTGGCGCGCAACCTTGGCAACATTGGTTTTGTGTACCAGGAGCAGAAAAACTATTTAAAAGCTCTCGAATACGATTACAAAGCTCTTGCCATGAACCGGCAACTGGGAAATAAAATTCTCAGCGCAATCAATCTTGGTAATATCGGTGAAACCTATTCTAACATTGCAAAAGAAAACACCGGCAATACATTACATCTGCCTGACAGCCTCAAAACTTCAATCGTGATTCCGAAAGCAGAATTTTATTTAAAAATGTCTATTGATTTTTTTACGGAAATTGATGACCGCAACAGCCTGCAGGAATTGTACTTATATCTTTCTGACCTGGAATCTCTCTCAGGTAACTACAAAGAAAGCCTCCTCGCTTACAAGCAGCATGTTGCTTCACGCGATTCTGTTTTCAATGCCGAAAACAAAGAGAAAATTGAACGGATTGAAAAAAACCGTGAAGAAGACCTGAAACAAAAAGAAATTGAGCTGCTCAGAAGCCAGAATGAAGTGCAGCGCCTCACCTCTCAACGGGGAAAAGCGGTTATCATCGGGTTGGGAGCATTACTCATCGGAATCATATTCATTGCCACCGTTTTTTATAACCAGAACAGGAATACAAAAAAGATGAATGCACAATTGCAGGCAGCATACGCTGATTTAAAAAGCGCCCAGCAGCAATTGGTGAAAACCGAGCGCATGGCTGCTTTCGGGGTAATGGCTTCGAGGGTTGCACACGAAATACAAAATCCCATCAATTTTGTAAATAACTTTTCAGAAGTTGCTGTTGAGCTGCTTCATGACATTGTTGCGGCACCCGGTGAAAAAGAAAGAAAGGAAGCGGCAGCAACACTCCATGACGACCTGGTAAAAATTATCCATCATGGCAAACGTGCTGACGGCATTGTAAAACAACTGCTCGAAGACAGCCGCGAAGGGAGAGCGCATGAGTTTTTTGAGCCGGATAAAACATAACGCCCTCCAAAGGACTCCTGCGGAACTTTTACCTTTAATTTAATCTTTGCACAAGTTTCTCCAACTTCCTTTCTGCTTTCGCACTATACCGGCTCAAAAGTCCACCGGACTTTTGCCCTCCCTTAACTTCACATTCCCACACTTCTATCACTCTCCATCCTGTTTCTTTAAAGTTTGTTTCAGCAGCTTATCTCTTTTTACACTAGCATCAAACTGCATTCTTTATTATGTCGAAAATAAATTCTCTGAATTATTGCCTTGTATTTCTTAATTTATTTACTTTTGATTTAAACAATTTATAATACATGAAAAAAATTTACATCCTGCTTTCATTTTTTTGTTGTCTTATTAATTACTCACATGGTCAATGGCAGCAAGCTCCCGGACCTTTTCTTGCTTCTAACTTTATCGGAATGGATATAAAAACGATCGTACCCAACGGTAACTATCTCGGTGCGATAATTAATAACCATGTATATGTATCAATAGATAATGGCGCAAGCTGGATTTTTGCATCCTATGGTATTGAAACAATAACCGTAACCAGCATAATATATAAAGATTCAATGATAGTAGCCGGCACCTATTATGGATGTTATATTTCATTTAATCACGGTTCAACTTACAAAGCAGTGAATAATAATTTACCGGTCAATGTTCAAATTATTGCTCTTGCTATGAGCGGCAGTACGATAATTGCAGCGGCCCGGACAACTTCTCCCTCCTGGGACAATGTATGTTATTCAACTGATTATTGTAATACATGGGATACCACTTCGGGCATGGCAAATGAATATGTCAGGTGTCTTACAGCAGACAGCGCAAATGTGTATGCCGGAACACAGAATGGTGTATTTATGTCAGCAAATAACGGGTTAAATTGGATAAATATAGGATTAACGAGTGTGTGGGCAGTTAACTCGATAGCTGCACAGGGAAACAGGATATTTGCCAGTGAAGATAATTCATCCGGAGGCGTGTATTTATCATTAAATGCCGGGGCTTCGTGGACAACTATAACCAACGGTCTGCAGAACCACGCTGTTTCATCCTTATTTATAGGTGACAACTACGTTTATGCAGGTGCATTATGGTACGGTGTGTATCGTACAAATAATAATGGTGCGAACTGGACACAAATAAATGGAGGATTAAATTGTACAGTAGTCCATTCCGTGGCGGCTATGGGAAATAATGCATATGCCGGTTGCGATGATGGCATTAGTGTTTCAACTAACAATGGGAATTCCTGGTATCATGGGCTGAGAACATTCGGCCTGTTTATTAACGCAGTTGCTATAGCCTCAGCTAACGTGGTTACATCTACGGATTACCTCGTTTATACTTCTGAAGATACCTGTGCTACATGGACTCAATTCCTCTACAATTCAAATACGGTTGCTTCCAATAGCTCCCGTGTTTTTTTAGGCACTGATTATGGATTCGGGTTATCAGATGACGATGGATTAAGCTGGACATTTCAAAATCCCGTTGACACTGTAAAAACCATAAGTACCAAAGGGAATCTCCTCCTTGCAGGGACTTACGCAAGCGGTATATATTTTTCGGGCAGTAACGGGTCATCATGGCAGCCACGCAACAACGGATTGAATGACCTTTATATTAATGCCGTAATTTTTTCTGATACTGTTGTATTTGCCGGTACCAATAGCAGCGGGGTTTATGTGTCTTATGATTACGGTTTAAATTGGGTTTCGGCCACCAGTGGAATTCCTGACACCTGCATACGCGCCATGACAAGCTGCCAGAATCATATATATGCAGGCACCAGATCATACGGGATTTACAGGTCTGATGATAATGGCATAACCTGGACTCATATGACCAATGGATTTTCGGCTGCCGATTCCAACGTCTTATGCATGTACACTTCCGGGCAGAATGTATTTGCCGGTATTCTTGGAGGAGGTTTTTTTATGTCAACCGATTATGGAAACAACTGGGCTTCATTTAATGATGGCCTTGTTAATCTGAATATCACATCCATTGTGGATAATGGAACTGATATTTTTGCAGGAACTCATGGTGGCAGCATTTTTAAAAGAGCAAAGTCTCAACTGCCGTTAGCAGTGAATACTGATCCCGATTTAAATTATCAAAATACTTTTTCAATTTATCCGAATCCTGTAAAAAACGATTTAGCGATTCAGATAAAGAATACTGGCAAAGAAAGTACAATGAAAATTTTCAATGTACATGGCAGCTTACTTTACGTGCAAA
The DNA here is from genome assembly GCA_035275625.1 of Bacteroidia bacterium. Lineage (GTDB taxonomy): Bacteria > Bacteroidota > Bacteroidia > AKYH767-A > OLB10 > DATEMK01. The sequence goes on along the minus strand of DATEMK010000182.1, from coordinate 10,799 downwards.
AGTTAGCGACAAACAAAACTGTAATAAACACCCGGTATTTTGCTGATGGCATTTATTTTTTACAGATTGAATCGGGCGAAAAATTTATCCATAGCAAGTTCATCAAACAATAAAATACTTATTTGAGAACAGTCCCTCCTGAGGAGGGACTGTTTTTTTATCTTATTTTCTTCACAAGCTTTTCCAGCGCGCTCCCCGATTTCTTCCCCTTCAGCTCACATTCCCAAACTTCAACCACTGAAGTTCGTGTTAGTGTGAATAAGGAAAATTGATTTTTATTTGTAAGCTATTGCAGCGCTTGTTGGTCCTGCAAGCGGAATTAATTCAGTTTTCTTAAACCCGGTCTGCGTTGCCCATTTCGTAAAATCTTCCATCGTATAATCAAAGCCGCCTTTAGTTTCGATCAGCATGTTAAGCGACATGAGCAAACCAAAAACATTCCTTTTGCGTTCATCATCAATCACTGCCTCAATGCAGACAAAAGCACCGCCTTCAGGCAATGCGTCATACGCTTTTTTAAATAACATTAATTTTTCTTTTTCATCCCAGTCATGAAGTATATTGCCCATGACAACTACATCTGATTTTGGCAAAGCCTCGTTAAAGAAATTACCTGATCTTATTTCCACACGGTCAGTAAGCTTAAATTTTTCAATAGTTGCCTTTGCTATTGGTTCCACTGCCGGAAGATCAAAGCTGATGCAGCGCATGTGATGCTGGTTTAATGCCACCTGCGCACAAAGAATTCCTGTTGCTCCGCCTGCATCGCACAATGTTTTGTATTTTGTAAAATCAAACTTTAGGGCGAAGTTCATAAACGCTCCCATCTGGATACCTGCCATGGCTCTCATAAATTCGGCAAGCCTTTGGGGATCGCTGTATAGTTCATCAAACGGGTTTTCCTGGTCGCTGTTCTTTATTTCATTCTGAGGATTACCGCTGACAAGCCCTTCTTCAAGATCGCCCCAGAAACGGTACAACCGGTTGTTGCACATTTCAAGAATGCCTCCTATATAAGAAGGTTTGTTTTTATCAAGAAACATATCTGTTTCAGGTGTGTTGCTGTAGCGGGAAGTTTCTTTCATCCCTTCACGCTGCAAAAAACCAAGCGCTGTCAGTGTATCGAGGAAATCATACAAAGACCGCTCGTGTAATCCAAGCTTATTTTTTATTTCCTGTCCTGTCAAAGTGCCTTTAGAAAGCTCTGTAAATAATTTGAATTTAAGAGCGGCAAGCAATGTTTTTGACGCCCAGAACCCCGTTCCTACCTGCATGATGTGACCGGGATCTAACGCAGCTGTTTGTTTCCCGTTGGTTATTGGTTTTGCTGTTGTTGTTTCCATCTTTTTTGTTTTTTTAATTGGTTCCTGTAAACTTAATAAATTTTTTTTAATGCATTCATTATATGGAGAGAGACAGTATTACTTTCTTCAGTGTCTTTTTTGCCTTCTTTGGTTTTAACTCACATTCCCAAACCTCTATCACTCTCCAACCCTGTTTCTTCAACGTTTGTTTTACAAGCTTGTCTTTAATAAAAAGATTTCGAAATCGTATTTTTGTAATCCCTTTAATAAAAAAAATGAAAAGTTCCATCGCCTTTACTGGCTGCTCAATTGTCTTTTTGATCTTAATAATCATCTGCTCTTCAAATCATTTTACGCACAAAGAGCCGGTACATGATTGTAAGAGAGATGCAGTTAATACTGCGCTTCAAGACTCTGTAGAATTTGAAGGTCATCCCCATATTGAAATAGAAAATAAAGAGAAAGAACTGCAAACAATACTGGACGAAGCCAAAACTAGCGGTTTGACTCAAAAGCATATTAAGGAATTTCGTGACATAATCTCAAATATAAATATAACAAAGGAAATCACGGCAAATGAAATAGACTTGATAGCTCAATTAAGTAGGATATCAAATACCTCCAAAGAAACAGCCACATATTTAGCTGAAAATTTTATTGAAATGTTTAAAATTTTTATTGAGGTGAAGAACCCTCCTGTGGAGGAGGCTAAATCTCTTTTTAATCGAATACCAAATGATTATTTGTTCATGCCAAGTCCACCCAGCAGTGAAAAAAAAGTATTTTATGATGCCGAGAAAATACAAGTTAATGTTTGCGTATTATATAATATAATGCATCCTAAATACACTCGAAGTGAGCAATTATACATTTGTTCAGCAAATGAAGGATTTAAAGAAATTTTATCAGAAAAGATGTCAACTGTGGAATGGATGGGAAATAAGAAGTTTGCGATCTATGGGGAAGTGTTGAAGGCTGAGAAAATGGGTTTAAGAAAAAATATAGAAATTATTGTCAAAAAATAACTCTAACTTATTTTGAACTTATTGTTTTTATTTTTAACCACCTATGGAAGAAGGTCAGCGTCTTTGGACAAGAGAAGAATTAATTCTTGCAATTAATCTTTATGTAGTTTCATAGTCTCTTATTTTTCAAAAGGACCACACTTATTTAATAAGATTTTAATTTTTCTATTAAAAAAGAAATAAAACTTTATCTGTATTTTTATCCCTCACAAATATGAGCGGGATATTTAAAAGCAAATAAATGTCACAACAGAAAAAAAATACAGAAGGGTTTATACCGGTTCATGGCGGGTATCGAAATCTTCTTACATATAAAAAAGCAGAAATAATTTATGATGGCACAGTGTATTTCTGCACTCGTTTTTTTGAAAAACGCGACCGCACCGTAGATCAAATGGTACAGGCTGCCCGCTCAGGAAAACAAAATATTGCTGAAGCAAGCATGGCATCTGCTACTTCTAAAGAAACAGAAATAAAACTAACCAACGTTGCCCGCGCCAGTCTTGAAGAATTATTACTCGATTACCAAGACTTTCTGAGAACAAAAAAACTTAAAGAGTGGGAAAAAGACAGTAAGTATGTTGCCCGTCTGAGGGAGTTGAATAAAATACCGGAAGCTAATTATGAAACGTTTCGTAAGGGAATTGAAAATACAAATCCTGAAGTTTGCGCTAATGTCCTTATCGGTTTGATAAAAGTGACAAATTATTTACTAAGCCGCCAGTTGAAATCATTAGAAACTTCTTTCCTGAACGAAGGAGGATTACGTGAAAGAATGACTCGCGCCAGAATTAACAAAAGAAATAAAGGACAGTAGGGACTATTCAAGGACAGAAATTTTAGTCGCTTAAGTCTTTTGAGTCCTTCTCAACAGGCTTTATCTCTTCATATTGTTTCGTAGTCTCACATTTTTCATGAATCCCACCACCCGCCAAGTTAACGCAGTTCCCTGCCCGGTTTAACAACACGGGGATGTTTCCTTTTTCCTGAACCGATTCCTGAAAAATGGCTTATTTATTTGTATAAACCTTATTTTCTAAATACCGGGATAAGGGAAAAAGTATCATCAACTTTGCCATGGAATGATTTTGTACTGTCTTTAGCAGGTAGAAAAAAAATAAACATTGAAATGAAAAAAATAAGCATGCTCACATTTATCATTGCATTTGCTTTTGCATGCAATGCGCAGGTAAACAAAACCCCTCCTCATCAAAAAACAGATACAGCCCGGGTTGACCCTGTACAGCTTGACAAAATTAATGACATGCCGATGGATACATTGACTAATAAGCTGTCGCCATCCCCGCCTGACACTACAAAACCCAAACGAACAGGTGATGATGAGGATCCGAAGCGCGTTGAGCCTAAGAAGAGAGAATATTGAATCCCGCCATCCGCCAGGTTAACGCAGATTCCTGCCGGGTTACACGTATCCATTCTCCCTTTCGTCCTCCCGCTGGTCCCCGTCTACGGACAAGGATCGTATCAATGTAGTTTCATACTCTCTCATTTTATTCTTTCTGTGTCTTCATACCATTTATATGGTACAAGCCATCTGATTTATCTTCCTGTTTTGGCAATTGAAAAAACTGAAAGTCATGAAACCCACAACCCGGCAGGTTAACGCAGTTTCCTGCTGGGTTTAAAGAAAGTATATACTGATGTAGTTTCATACTCTCATTTTTCATTCCTGTTATCAAACAATCATTAAAAATCTGATCGCTCTTTTCACATTAATATTATTACTAAACTCTCTGTTATGAAAGGCAGGGAGTTTTTTATTTACCAGTGTCCAAATGATTGTTGATTATTGATCTGATTATCTTAAATGCTCAAATATTTTGGTGATAATTGAAGTTGTTTTTTACTTTTAATTTATATCTTGCGGAGGTTGATTCTCATTTCTAAATCCTAACATAATGAAAGCACTCATTTTAGTTATGGCTATTGCTCCGCTTATTTGTTGCGGACAAAATTTTAATAATAATACCGGGATGACAAATACTGGCGATGCCGCACCTTTTAATACCGGCACTGATGCTCCATCATTTTTGCCCGGAAATAACATGGCTGGCATTCCCTGCAACTCCAATACTTTTTGGGCAAATACCCATGACAGCATTCTTGAATTTCAGTTTAACGGAACAACTATTAACACTCCCGGAAATACGGTTGTTGCATCGTATAATTACTCAACTGCTTATGCTGCTAATCTTAACGGGAGTTTCAGCCCCACATTTTACGATTGCGTTTCTCAGAATGCATATTATTATGATGGTTCCTCCTGGACAATTGCAGGTTCCGGTGCCTCGTTTAATATTTATAATGGAGGCGGCAGTGGAAATTATTTATATTTTGATGGCGCCACCGGGGGTAACATAAATACAATTCTCAGATTTGACGGAACGAATTTTAACCCGATTTATACAACCCTGAATAACCGAATGATAACCATGTATGATATTGCAGTAGATCAAAACGGGAATTCATATTTTCTTACGGGATATGCTAATCAAATGAGTGACTCTCTTGTAGTCATTGACACCATCGGAAATATTGTAGTTCAGATTCCATTTACACTGAATACGTCAAATGCTTATGGAAGCTTTATTATGAATAGTGTTTTTTATATCGGTTTTGGTTTTAGTAATCCTGTTTATCCGACTTCATTATTACCGATAACTTTTTCGGGTAGCAGTGCAACAGCAGGTACTCCGATTCCATTTCCCGGCTCAGGCGGATATATTGATCTTGAAAGTTGCAACCAGGGTTTGCCTTTGTATATATCAACCGCAAACGCTCTGGTAAACAGGGTCAGTATAACTAACCCGGCAAAAAACATCAGCACTGTCAAATCGGCCAAAGAAAAAATAATAAGGATTCATATATATGAAACAAGCGGAAAAGAAATAAAAATAATTGAGGTGAATAATTTATCAGTTCAGATAAATGTTTCCGGCTTTTCAGACGGATTTTATATTTTGAACATTGAATTTAAAGATGCTGTTGTTAAGCAAAAACTGATAGTGCAAAATAATTAAATTATTTTCTGTAACAAAACAAGCGCAACAAGCGCCCGAATATAATTTCATAGCCTCTCATTTTTCAAGAGCACTGCAATTATTTAATAAAATCTTAATTTTTCCATTAAAACAGAAATAAAAACTTTGTGTCCTCCCAAACCGGAACCTTTGAATGTAGTTTCATAATCTTCGTTTTCCTGAAGAATATGAAATGATACTGAGTTCATACTTGCTGTTAATCTTTTTAGGGTATATTTGTTACTCAAAAATATTCCTTTAAAATATCCTACCATGAAAACCAAACTGCTGCTGATAATCCTGTCGGTTAATTTAAATCTTTCTTTTGCACAGAAGGAAGCAAATATCTGGTGTTTCGGAGAGAATGCCGGACTGGATTTTAATTCGGGAAGCCCCGTAGCTTTTCCGGGAGTTTCCATGGTTCAGCAGGAAGGCTGTGCAAGCATTGCTGGTGCAACGGGCAACCTGTTATTTTATACGGATGGAATGACAGTCTGGAACAGCAACCATGTGCCTATGCCAAATGGTACGGGATTATCAGGCAATCAATCTTCCACACAATCGGCATTGATAGTAAAACAACCCGGTAATACGGGCATATACTATTTATTCACCACGGGTTATGGCAGCACTGCGAGTTTTGATTATAATATAGTAGATATGAGTCTGCAGGGCGGGTCAGGGGACGTTACAGCATTAAATGTGCAATTACTTCCTGCGGCTGATGAAAAAATCACCGCAGTCCGTCATTCAAACGGTTCGGATATCTGGATTATCACTACCCAGAATAAGGGTGATATATTTCATTCTTTTTTACTGACTTCAACGGGCATAAGCACTACCCCGGTCACTACAGTTTCAGGAATATCTCATTTCGGGCTTGATTTTATGGGTTGCCTGAAAGCATCTCCCTTAAGAAATAAGCTTGCTGCAGCTCTGCAGGAAAACAGTTTTGAATTGCACGATTTTGATAATGCTACCGGTATTACTTCAAACCCTGTTGTCATGGCATCACCCAATTACCACTGGGCTTACGGAGTAGAATTTTCCCCTGATGGAACAAGACTGTATTGCAGTGAGTACGGTTCGGGATATCATGTTTACCAGTTTGACCTTACGGCCGGTTCCCCCAATGCAATAATTAATTCAGCGACACTAATTGGAACAAGCACGGGCCATTCGAGTACCTTACAGATGGGACCGGATCAAAAAATATATATGGCAAATTATAATACCTCATATTTGAGCGTCATAAATTTTCCCAATCTATTGGGGACTGCCTGCAATTTTGTTGATTTAGCCGTAAATCTTTCTCCCGGATCAAGCCGGATGGGTCTTCCAAATATTTTTACAGATTATGTAATAGCGTCAGGAGCAGAAGAAGTGCAGCTGCAGGCTGCAGGTTTTACAATTTACCCTAACCCTGTTTCAGAAAATTCAATCGTTACATTTCAACCGGATAAAAAATCCGGTGTCACTATTGAATTATTCAATGCATCGGGTAAACTGGTCCATTCGCAGCACTATAAGGCTGAGCCGGGGCATAATAAATTTGAACTCATAACTAATAAACTGCAAACGGGAATATTTCTCATGGCTCTGAAAAATGAAAGAAAAATATTTTCAAAAAAAATAATTTATGATGGAGAATAAAAATGATTTCTTAATGTAGTTTCATCCTCTTTCATTTTTCATTCGAACTATGGATGCTCAGCTTCAGCCATGTGCTCCTTTCGGTACAATTCCTTATTTTTACAGAAATAAAAATAAAATGCTGAAACAATTCCTATCACTGTCGTTGCTCTCGGTTTGTTCTCAAATAACTTATGCGGGGTGGCAGCAAAAAACTCCGATGCCTTCTGACGGACGGGTAGTTCCAAATGTTTTCGTAATAGCAAATAATGCATACATGGCAGGCGGTTTTAAGGCAGGCAATGTATACCTGAATGAAGTGTGGCAATACAATACTGCCACTGATGCCTGGACACAAAAAGCGGCTATGCCTGCTAACGTAGCAGGGGGAACGGCTTTTTCTATGAATGGCAAAGGGTATGTGATAATGGGCTGGATAAACGGAGCTAACCACGGTGGTGTGTACGAATATGATCCCGGTTTAAATTCATGGACAACAAAAAATAATTTTCCCGGCTCTCCACGCTATGGTTCATGTGTGTTTTTATTGAATAACAAGGCATATATTGGTTTGGGATATTCTCCCCTGTATGATGATTTATGGCAATACGATCCTGCTAATGATACATGGAGTCAAAAAGCAAATTTTCCAGGGGGGGTAAGGCAGTCAACTGTTCATTTTGCATTGAATGGATTGGGCTATGTGGGCTGTGGAGTAAACAACCTCTCGTCTTATGCGGGGTTAAATGATTTTTACACTTATGACGATGTGCTCAATTCATGGACACAGATCGGAAATTTTGCGGGTCCCGCACGGCATTCAGCGCTTTCATTCGTGTTAAACAATAAAGCTTACGTTACCACGGGCAATACAGGAAATGCTCCCGGAACAACTTTTGATGATTTATGGGAATTTAATCCCCTGGCAGGAGTATGGACGCAGCTATCCTCGCTGCCTGATACGGCAAGACAATCAGGTTCATCTTTTGCGGCAGGCAATTGCGGATATATCTTCGGAGGAATGAATCAGTCTTTTCAGTCGTTCTTCAGCCAGTTATGGCAGTATTGTGATGGAACAGGAGTTGAAGAAACTGAAAATTCTGTTCAGGCAAATTTATATCCATGTCCCGGAAACCAGGCCTTTGTTTTTAAACATTCACTACCGGTTGCGGATTACCGGCTTGATATAATCAGCACTGAAGGTAAAATAATTTTTTCAAAAAAAATTATTCATCCTGAAACAAATATCAGCCTTTCGTCCTGTGCGCAGGGTATTTACCTGTGGAAGTTTTATCTGAATAGCGAAATTCAAAAAACAGGGAAAATTATAATGTAGATTCAAAGTGAAACCCACATCCTGTCAGGCAGGAATTCTCACAAATTTTTCAATCCTTAACAAACCGGTTCTGATACACTTTACCATTCCATTTAACCTGCAGAAAATAAATTCCTCCACTGATTGAACTTAAATTTAATTCAATTTCAGAACCTTGATTTCTTTCTGTTGTTAAAACAGTTCTTCCCCACACATCAAAAACAGAAATCAATGCAGGTGCGCCTGTTTGCAATTCCTTAAAACGAATCATCAGATTTTCGTGTGCAGGATTTGGAAAAACAGCGTATGGTCCGTCAGAAGAGTTAAAACCCGCTATTCCTAAAGGTAAAACCAGTGTGTTCGTTGTATTGGTCTGAACCGCGCTATTAAAATCAAAATAAATATAGGCAGTATTGCTTATCATGTCACCAGCTTGCAGGGTGTTATACGGTTTTACCCTGTATTTAAAGCATCCGTGACTTTGCGGTTCATTGCTGTTGCTGTCAGGCAGCATAATATTTTCAAACCGCAAATACAAAACGCGGTTTTCAATTTTCCATGTATATGCATGGCTTGCACTTACAATATTAAAAGTAGTCAGGTCAAGTGTTGAAGAAAGAGTATCTGCTATCACGACATTTACAGCCGGTGCAGTCCCTGTATTCTGAAAGCGCACGGTATAGGTCATATACTCACCTATTGCAATTTGTGACAGCGTCAATCCCCCCGCAGGTTCAGCCTGCTTATCATTAGGATCACAGGAATTAACTACTGTTTGATTGTCAACAGCAAAATTATTGGCTGGTGTGGTATCATTGCCTGCTGCTATAATTCCAGCATAAGAATTGATTACCGTTCCCGCAACAACGCTTGTCGGAACTGAAAAAACAGCATCAAAATTTGCTGTAGCACCGAGAGGCTGGAAGTTTGAAAAATTCCAGAATATCGTATCCCCTGAAACAGATGACTGTGTCGGGGCAGCCGAAACAAAAGTCATGATGGATGGTTTTACTAAATAAACCTGCCCGTTTTGAATGGTAGTTCCCGGATTATCCATTGTCAACAGTGAATGATAATCAAAACCCGGTCGTATAGCAGGATATGAAGTCAGCGAAACAGCAAGGTCATTAATATTGGGGATATCATAAATTCCTATATGGTTAAGCGAATCTATGTTTCCGTAATTTGAAAAATAGTGGCTCACAGGCGTGGTTGAAACAACCCGGTAAGGCGGCACCTGCACATTCACAACAAATGAAATTCCCGTGTCTGCCGGCAAATAATAACTTCCATTCGAATCACATTCGGTTGAAAAATTACCGTTGTTCGAGAAAAGATAAATCTTCTTTCTTCCGGGTTCTCCGTTATTCAAAGTGCCGTCTGTATTCACATCATTGAAAACTGTTCCGCTTACATATGCCATATTATTACAACTATATGCCGGTGAGCACGAACTGTATAAAAGGCAATCATTGCAACCCGGGGGTTTGTTAAACAGGCAATCAGTCATATCAGTTTCAAAAAAAGAAATGCCATTGGCATGCAGTTGCGGAATACATGAAATAGGATTGTTAGTAAATTGTATCATACTGCATGTTGACGGAAGTGGTTGCGTAATATTCATGATACTATTATAACGGCAATCTAACCAATCCAGGTTGGGAGGCAACAAAGGTAAAGTTGTCAGGTTATTATGCCTGCAGCTTAACAAGGCAAGATTTTGTGGTAAAGGCGGTAAAGAAGTTAATGGCGGGAACATGCCATCACAGGAAAGTTCTAACAAACCGGGCGGAAGTGCAGGAAAAGGATTACTTACAGTTTCGCTGATATCAAGTGATGTTATAGAGGATGAGGACAAAGAAGGTACTACCAGGGATGGATTGTAACCGCAAAACAAGGTTGTTAATGAAGCAGGTAATGCAGGGAGAACAGTCAGCGAATTTGCAGTAACATTCAGCAACGTAAGCGAGGCGGGCAAAGACGGCAGTGATGTAAGATCATTGCCCTCCACTGTTAATTCAAGAAGACCGGAAGGAAGACTTGGCAAAGATGTCAATTTGTTATCAGAGAAATGAATATGTGTTAATCCACCAGGAAAGGGAGGCAATGATGTTAAACCCGTAGATCCGGCCCCGAAAGAAGTTAAGCTGGTTGGTATGTTAGTAATTGTCGCTAAGCTATCGCAATCATTGATTTCAAAGCTTGTAACTGAATTTGCAATGTAGGGAATGGTTGTTAAACCATGATTATTCGAGCAGTCAAACGATTGCAAATTAACAAACGAGCTTAACCCTGTCAGGTCATGAATATTCATGCTTGAACAAAAAAGACCCGTGGTAGCTGCAACAGAAGGGTCATTTGGGTTGAGGCTGTCGGCATAAACCATAGCGTTAGGAACCTCTGTTTGCAGGAAAGAAGCCCATGCCGGATCAGGGATATAAATAAGTTGTGCAGATGACTGCTTTACAGCAAGGGTAAAAAG
>DATEMK010000181.1:0-11024 GCA_035275625.1 Bacteroidia bacterium | reverse complement strand
CTTACTGCATCCATGTTAACCGGGGGACGGGAACCCGGAATTATTTCCGGGGCGGTGCGAAGCACACTGTTCACATTGCATGGATCTATATACGTATTGAAATTAGATCCTGAAAAAGCTGTAAAGCCCGGGTAATAATTTATTTCATGCGCTGATGTAAAGTTCACAGTTGAAGGATCAGGATTTATGTTAGTAGCGCATCCGCTGATTGAAACATTAAGCTGGTTGATGGCAATCATATTAAAATTGAAAATCTGCGGATAGTTGCCGCATAAGCTGAAATTATAGGTAGCCAGTGATCTGCCTACTCCCACAGCATACCAGGCATTACCGGTTTGAAGGGCAGCATAAGAACAACTGCCGTAACCATCATTCGCCTGGAAAATTGTAGCTTCTCTTGCATCCACGTAATTGCCTGCTGTTGTCATATAATTTATATATCCCCAATAAGTGATCCATGCTGCGGCAGCCCACCCGATACCACTCACTGCAAAGTCGTCATTGTTATCATTGGTTCCGCTGCCACCGTTGGTGAGCAGATAGAACCAATAATTTTGAACTCCGCTGTTGCTATGCACTCCGCCATTGTCGGCTGTTCCTGTTGCCCAATTGGTTCCGTTATATGTATCCGGATCCGGATCGCTGACCGGAAGTGCATTCGGATTCGACATGCTGCGGATTGCTCCGCCCGTACGTTGATTTCCTACCAGCCAATCAATACTTCCCTGTCCCCACAATTCTGTCATTTCCCCGAAAATGTCGCTGAAAGATTCGTTCAACGCACCCGGTTCATTCTGATAATTCCATCCGAGCGCTGAACGGTAAACACCATGCGTAAATTCATGCCCGACAATGTCAAGCGTGTTCCAGTTATCAGTATTTGATGCGGTGCTTCCGTTGCCAAAAGATATTTCATTTGTTCCATAGCAATGCTGGCAGGCATTGTCATTGGTGCCGAAGGGCATTATGTTGTTATAGGCAACTATCCATGTTCCGTTGTTATCATAGCTCCACCTTCCATACTGCGAATAGAAAAAACTGTAAACCATCAGCTCACCGAGGTAGGTTTGCACTACGGGCTGGTCAACACCTGCATTCCAGTTGTTGTTTCCGTCATGATAATCCGTCCAGCTTCCTATTCCATTCGCACCGTTGCCATTTCTTACTACTAATTCCGGTGCAGCACAATCATCCCACATAACATAATCAGAAGGAGGATATAAATGGCTGTTCAGGTTTACAGTTCCGTTCCACGTGGTAAGCCCTGTCCCGGGGTTGCAGCTTGCAGCAAGCGGAAATGAATGAAGAATATTTCCTGAAGAAGCTTCAATAAATACAGCTTTAGGGTTGCCGCTTTCTGTAAAGATTTCAAACCTCAGGCACAACACAAATTGCTGCTTATTAAAACCGGTGTTGTATTCTTTATACATCCACACCCATTCTCCTTTCGGAAAATAAGTGGCCGCAGGATCGTTGCAATGTTCCTTTATCATGGCTTCCATCTTAGGGTTGAGCCACATAAAATCACCCTCGCTCCAAAGCTGTTTTGCAGTTTCAAGAGCAGCTTCTTCTGAAACATTGATTTGAATTTTTCCGGTAAAATTTTTCAGCCACTTGCCATTGGCAGATTCCAATTTCCCCGCGCGTGAATGCAAAATAATTTCTCCGCCTTCTACTTTGTAACCGGCATGATATTGCTGGTAGCGCTGATGTCTTTTTCCCAGGTCATCAGTGTGCTCCCGCAGGAATTTCATTTCATCATTAACAGTAAGCCCGATTGCTTCTCCATAGTCAGCAAAAAAATCTGCAGGATTGATGGCGCTTTCCTGTCTTGCTGTAAGCCATTCAGGATTGGAAGGAGGAAAAAAATCCCGTTCGAATTTTTGCTGCGCCTGTCTGTTTGCTTGTTGCGAAAACGAAATGGAAGGAAAAAGCACCAGTAAACAAAGGAGCATTCTTATTTTATATATAGTTGATTTTTTCATTGTGACATGCTTTTAAAAGTTAGTGATAAATCCCCTTTTTACTTTTTAAGCGATGAAATTTCTTTTCGTAATTCAGAAATTTGTTCATCCTGCTGAAGGATGTAAAGGGTAAGCTGCTCCACTTTTTCAACGAGCTTCGATTGCATTTCGCCTATATGATAACCACCGGCTTCTTTCATTTCATTGGCGGAAGGCATACCCGGCAAATGTTTGTTAGTTTCAATGCTCTCTCTTAATTCGCCAAGGGACATGAGTTTATAATCATCATTGAACACATAATCGGGCCATGCGCCTGAAAGTGCAACACGCATTTCTTCGCAAATTATTTTTCCGTCAACGGTGAGAATATACCCTGTAGCGCCCTGGGTAGAGCCAATTCGCATTTCGCTTGCATAGGATTTAGTGGGAAAATATCCGCCCCAGTTGTCCAATCCTCCATACGCATAACCGTAAACTCCATAACGCGATCCTGCTGATGATCCTGAGCATGTTGAATAAACCCCGTAAGCAGAACCTGACCAGGTACCGGCATCTGCAAATGTGCTTACTCCTATATAACCTGCCACAGCCTCCACCCCAACACCCCATCCCGGATTACACACTGATCTTGCCGAAATTGCCCTTACATCATTGTCACCGATATAGTTTACTCTTGAATAAATATTTTGCAGGGTTGAAGACGCATTCCCCTGTACATCAAAACGTGCAGTTGGAGTGACCGTGCCAATGGCTGCATTACCTGTAGCGCTAATGGTCATGCGATTGTACCCTGCAGTTGCAATATGAAAGCTGCCTGTGGAATTAACTAAATTAGTTCCAACAAGAAAATCATTTCCGTTAGACCATACATAACCCGTTTCAAATGTCCCATTATGAAACTGCAGGTATGGATTAACCCCTTCAATGCGCATAGCTTCATCGTTTGATTTCAGATGCAGCCTAACTGCAGGTGCAGTTGTGCCGATGCCGACTTTGCCGTTTGATAAAACGGTCATGCGCACCTGGTTATTTGTTCGAATCTTAAACGTTTTGGCATCAGTAGTGCCGATAAAATTTGTGGATGGATTGGTTCCGGCATTGCCGGTAAGGTTCCACTGACCGTTTGCCTGTGTGCATAATGCACAGATGGCTGAGAGGATGACGATTTTTTTCATTATAATTTATTTTTTATTTGGTAAGAATCATTTGTTTTGTACCCATATTTATCCCGTCAATAACAAGTGAATAGGAATAGGTTCCGGCAGCAAGCTCAGCTGCTTTTATAATAACCGATGAGGAATATGTCAGAACATCTTTTCGTACCTGCCTGCCGTTAACGTCTGTAATTATTAATTGTGCTGAATTGAATGTTGCCGGTAACCGGAATTTTATTTCGGTTTGCGTGTTAAAAGGATTTGGAGAATTTTGTTCGAGAAGGAAGTCAGAGGTCCTCCCGATAGTTATCGGGAGGATGCCGGATGATTTTGGTTGCAATCCAAGTGCAGTTCTGATTTCATTAATTTCATTTTTCAGCTTTTCGTTTTCCGCCTTCTGACCTCTGACTTCCGACTTCAAATCATCATTTTCTTTCGAAAGTTCCTGCACCGCCTTTACCAACGGCACAACAAACTCAGCATAACGCAGCCCATATACGTCCCTGTCATTTTTGGGCGCATCCACCCCGCTGAAATCAAACCCGGTTTCTTTGGCGGCCTTCTCCACTTCCTGTGCTATGAAGCCCGTGTAACGGATGCGGCTTTTTTCATCGTAAATACTTTCCTTGCCTGTTTCATTTGCACCTATATATTGATTAACACCTCGCACGTCTAACGTATAGGTTACAGGCCTGAGCTTAACAATAAAATCCAAACCCTTTACATCTTCCCTGATGTTTTTCTTAAACCTGCCGTCTGATGGCAATGTCGTCCAGCCTGCATAACCCCCTATTGAGTTTACTCCTGCATCTCCTATACGTGCCTGGTTGCTGGCCGAAATGACTGAACCATCACCAAGAGCCGCGGAGTTCGAAAATCCGGCTGTATTTGCATCACAGTACGCTCCCACAAAAGTGTTGTAATTGCTGTGTCCATAGTCCGCTCCTGCTTCATTTCCGACAGCGGTATTACGGGAAGCCTCAGACAGGGCTAGTGCCTGGTATCCGCATGCCGTATTTGCTGCTCCCTCTTGATTTACAAAAAGTGCCTGCACTCCGCATGCTGAATTTTGATACCCGGTGGTATTGAAGCTCAGGGCATTTTCTCCCGCTGCAGTATTATCGGATCCTGTCTGGTTATCATGAAGTGAATTTGCACCAATAGCTGTATTACTTTCCCCTGTTGTGTTTTCAATGAGAGAAAGGGCTCCGCATGCTGTATTCCGGCTGCCGTTATTGTGAAATAGGGCAGACACTCCTATGGCAGTATTACGATTTCCGGATACATTATCATGAAGTGCCTCATTTCCGCTTGCTGTATTTTCAAAGCCATATATATTCAAATAGAGGGTTCTGTACCCGGTAGCGCAGTTATACAATCCTTCCGTATTTGAAAAAAGAGCGCCTGCACCTGTAGCTGTATTCATCATTCCAATGGTATTTGAAAAAAGCGCATAGGAGCCAATGCCTGTATTTTCATGGCCGGTTGTGTTTCCTGACAGTGCGTATGCTCCATGCGCTGTGTTTTCATATCCGGTAGTCAGGGCATCAAGCGCTGAATGCCCTGTGGATGAATTGTATCCTCCCGTTGCACCGGTTGTGCCGCTGTATCTTCCTAAAAAAGTGTTTGCTATGCCCGGTGTGGCAATCACCGGGTCTCCGTCAATCCGGTAATCCGAATTGGTATTGATGCTTCCCCCTACATCCAGCTTATGCGCAGGAGTGAAATTGCCGATGGCAACTTTACCGCCACTGGTAATGTTCATGCGGATGACATTGTTAGTACGGATTTTTAAATTTTTGGCGTCTTTCGTGCCGACAAAATTTGTGGAAGGATTAGTTCCGGCATTACCTGTAAGCGACCATTGGCCTTGCGCCCGGGCGCATATTAAACAGATGATGGAGAAAAAAATTATTTTTTTCATTTGTGGTTGACTTTGATTTTATGCTGCAAAACAACACCACTTAAAAAGCAGAACCTACCTATATCAGGCAGATGGATGGAACGGGGGAGTAAAGTGAATAAATTGAGGAGTAAAAGAATTTATGGGATGTTCTTTTCAGGAAAATGACTTTCGCATAAAGTAAAACAACCGAGTCCCTAAAAAGGAGACTCGGTTGGGACTCAAAATTGAAAGCAAGGAACTGCAGTTCCTAATGCGAGCTTGTATGATGATGCGATTGCCATTTTTTTCTAAAACAAGGTTAAGAAAAATGCATGAAGGTTTTGTTGTCAAGAATAAATTACATTTGGAGAAAATATCTGGCTTACGATGCCGCTCTTATCTATACGGCAACTTTGTTATTCGAAAAGGTGAAAAGTAAAAGATGTAATTCCGCATGTAAAAATGTATCCGCAAAACGCTTTTAACTTAATTTCCGAAATTGCTGATGGGAAGATGAACGACCTAAGGCAAGATTTAGACGCGATACAAAAGGACGTAGAAGATAATCCTTATTTTAATTTTACTACGATTGCCACTATTCATTTTGCAAGGTTTGTGATTCTTGAGGAAGAAAGGGATTCATTCGGAAAAATAATTTACCCTGCATATTTGGCTTTTGAAACAAACTATGACGGAAAATTAGATGACCATTTGAAAGACATTGTCGAACATACAAAGCTTAATAACGGGTTCGACAAAGTGTTTTGTGCGTGTAAAACTTTTCCAGGTAAGGATGTTATCACAGACACGGACAGGATTAATTTTTTAAAAACAAACTCGCAGTTCAATCCATATTTTTACAGAGGCACTTGGGGCAGAACGGTGTTGCAGATTAAAGCCGAAGAAGAAACCCGGAACAAAATCCAAAGTCACTTAGACAAAAATCCGCATCAGGGTTTTTCAGAAAGAGATATGTATAAGCGATTAAAGGAAGACGTAAAACCCTCTTTTTACAACACAGAGCATCCTCCGAAATTATCCTCGCTTCTTTGGCGGTTGTCACCGATTATTCTTTTGGTTTTATTTTGCTTGCTGTATACATTAGTTTATGGTTTGTACTTTGTACTTTGCTTAATCCAGTCCTGGTACCTGATTGTGATTTTACCACTGACTTTGCACTTCCTCATAATTGGTGTAATAGTTACTCTTGCATTAACAGCGAGTGTCTATTACATCATACTCAGACACAAAGAAAAAACCGATAAGGAACTCAAAATATTTTATGACCCCAATCCTGATACCATTTCGCTAAAAACAGTTGAGGACAGAATTGTGCAAAACCAGCTAACTCATTTAGTAGAATTGAAGCCTGGAAGTTTCAGGTTGTTTACATTGAAGATGGTACTTTTCCTCATAGAAACGTTCGGGATTTATCATTTTAACAAGGGCAATTTAGGAGGGATACCCAGTATTCATTTTGCCCGATGGATTATTATTGATAAAGGAAAACGCTTGCTCTTCTTCAGTAATTATGACGGCAGTTGGGAAAATTATTTAGGTGATTTTATTGACCGTGCTGCCGTGGGTCTAACCGCGGTATGGAGTAACACCAAACTTTTCCCGAAATCAAAAAATCTGATTTTCGAAGGCGCTGTAGACGAACAAAAATTTAAGTCGTGGACACGCATGCATCAAATCCCAACACAGGTTTGGTACAGCGCTTATAAATATCTTACTGTTGGGAATATTAATAACAACACCGCCCTTCAGGATGGATTAAAAAAACAAACTGTCATGACGGATAAAAAACTTAAAGAATGGCTTTTAAAAATCTGAGAACATGTACCATATAAATTCACAAGACAGGAAAGATATTCAGGGACTGCTGGTCTATGGTTACGCACAACTAAGGTCTGCTTACTTCATTATTTTTAAAATTGAGAATGTCATCGGATTTAAATCATGGTTATCGAAAACAACTTTTCATGATTCCGGGAAGGGCCCTGAAGGAAGTTGCCTCAACATTGCCTTCACAGCGAAAGGTCTGGAAAAACTTGTCGGTGACAAATCAAAAATCACAAAAGAAGCCGGTTTCGACCAATCTTTCCTCGAGGGAATGGATACAGATAATAGAAACAGAATTCTTGGCGACTATGATTATAATAATCCTGCGAATTGGAAATGGGGTAACAGGAATGATGAAACACATGGTGTATTGATGATTTATGCTGCCGATGATAATCTTCGTGACCAGGTGTACAAAACCGAGTCGGAAAAATTTCAGGAAGCGTTGAGCGAAAAATATAAATCAAAGAGTGTACGGTTGAATAACGACAAAGAACATTTCGGATTTGCCGATGGAATAAGTCAGCCGGTGTTAAGAGGTCTTGAGCGTAAGTCAAACGAAAATAATTTAATCAATCCGGGAGAAATAATTTTAGGTCACTTAAACGCCTATGATAAACGACCGCTAAGCCCGAAGATTGATGGATGCGACTTCGGTAAAAACGGAAGCTACATGGTGATGCGCGACATGCAGCAGGATGTAAAAAGTTTCTGGAAAACCCTCATGAAATATGGTGAGGATCCAATTAGAATTGCTTCCAAAATGCTCGGACGATGGCCTAATGGAATTCCGCTCTCAATGGCAGAGACGGAAGCAGAAGCCATAAATCTGAAACAAGAAAAAGAAAAAAAACTTTCTCGGGGAAAGCTCACTGCATTTCTTAACGATTTTCAATATTATGAAAACGATAAAGATGGCCTCAAATGTCCTATGGGTTCTCATGTGCGAAGAGGAAATCCCAAAGACACTAAAAACGAAGACCCTAAGCATCCCAATGAAGTTTCGAATAAGCACCGGATTTTGAGAAGAGGAAAATCGTATGGGAAACCATTGGCAGAATCCATGGAGATTAAGGATTTGATTGCTGCAATTGATAAACCTGACAACGAGGAAAGAGGTCTCAATTTTATTTGTTTCAACTCCGACATCAAGCGTCAGTTTGAATTTATTCAGCAAACATGGATGAACAATATGAAGTTTGCAGGGCTCTATGATGAAGTAGACCCCTTCGTTGGCGTTCAGGGTAAATACGACAAGCAAGCAGATGCTTTTAAAATGCTGCCTACAAAATTCAGTGAACCCGCCTGCCCGGTCAGGCACAAATACAATGACATTCCTCCATTTGTAAAAGTCAGAGCTGGCGGCTATTTTTTCTTTCCCGGAATCAGTGCAATAAAATTTTTAGCAGAATAAAACTATAAAAATAAAATTATGGCTGCAGCTAAAAATAAAAATACCGCAGTGTTTTTTCAGGCACTGGTAATTGCTACGGTGGCTGAGTTCGCAGGTTTGTTTTTCTGGGTTAACCAGGCAGATAAAGGAAATTTTTTTTTCGGTATCGTCATTGTATTGGCGGGCTTGCTGGCAGAACGAATTTCAGTTTACATGCTCATTCACACTGTATGGGGACCAAATCCTCCGCATAAAAACCTGGTGCTGAATTTAGTGGTGGCGGGTATCGGTGAAACCATTGCCTGGCTTCTATGGCTATACTTAGCGGACGGTCCTTTAGGATTACTCTGGGCTTCCGTTTTGCTTGGGGTTGTGTTGTTATTCGAGCACAGCATTCAGATAGGATTTTTTATGCAGATTAACTTCTTCAAGCATGTTACCGATCCTATGACCATCGTGTTTTCTGCACTGGAAGGAGTGGTTGCTTTTTTTTGGTTATACTTTGTCAGAAACGACCACATAATTTTGGGAATGATTGTCTTATTAGTCGGGCTTACGGTAGAGCATATCATACAAGGGTCAGTGATTGGAACTGAGCCGCCCAAAGCGCATAAGGCAAAACATAAACCGAGAAGGAACACTCCGCTACCGTAAAACAGTAACGTTTCCGATAATTCGGGTGAACTTTCCCTAGAGATATAAACATAAACACAACACTCAAGCCCGTCCTAAAGTTACCCGGAAGATGTGGAGATAATGAAACAGTTACTCGCTGATGCTAATTTTTCTGAAGACACCAAATGGCGGATGCACGGCTGGCAGGATTATAAAGAGCTTACACAGCGCGGTGCTGAAGACGAAATGGAATTTATGCCCGACTGGAATGAATTCTATGACGGCAGGACGGGAACCAGTGCGCTGCTTGCATTGCCTGACCTGTGCGGAAAAAAAGAAGGAGACCCGGTTGGTACAAAAAATAAAAATTCCGGTGCCTGAAGAAGGAACCGGAATTTTATTTTCCTTTTTAAAAAAAATTAACTCTCAGGAATTAATTCTGCCAGGACTTTTTCGTGCTCCCCTGCACTTACATCTATTCCTGTAACGTCCAATGGAAGGTAGCCCGGAATTTCGAAATGGAGGTTGTATAATTCGGGAGAGATCTTTTTGAGCGGAAGAGCGCCTGCTGTATCAGTGCTGCCATTATATGTTTTTGTGGTGCCAACAACTGTGACGGAAACCCCACTGATTTTTGCTTTGCTGATTTTATCCTGAACCAAAATATCCAGCTCTGTAAAACTTGTAGCCGCGTCAACAATGATACGGGAGTTGAAATAATCGCTGTAGAAGGCCGGAGAGGAAACAGAGAAGTTGATCATTAATTTGTCCATGCTCTTTTTGAGCGTTTTGTCAATGAAGGCAATGTCTTCTTTAATTTCTGCAGTAAGTGTTTTTACCTGAGCAATTGCACTGCGCGGCATTGAAATTACAGCAGAAAAATCATTTATTGCTGTGTCGAGAGCGGTAAGATCAGCCGGGAGGACACCGAACGGAGCTAAGGCTGCGATTACTGCCTGCGCTTCGAGGAGAATGGTCTGCGATGCATTTCGTGCAAGGTTACCGCGCATTTTCATGATGTCATTAAAGGTGTAATTCACCTTATTAAGGAGGACATCGTCCTGGATGCTCTCAGCAAAAGCCTGAATTTTATAACAAACTGAGGTGGCAAGCGTTGCCATTGTGAATTTGCGCAACTGTTTCTGCTGCGCATAACCCTGAATTAATTCTTCCTGCTGCCGCGCATTTTCGATGAGGCGCGTTAAGCGGGATGTGAAGAAACCAAAGGCAGTTACGAATGCTGCAAGGATTGTCCAGATTAGCTGATTGGCATCGCATACAATGTTTACTGAGCGATACATGTTTAATTTTGCATTTTGCTTTTTTGTCATATTATATAGTTTTTAAAGTTTACAAATTTTGCGAGGTTTTTTGTTTGAACCTGATGACTGCAAGATGGGGTTAAAAAAAATGAAGATGGGCCGGAAGACAGCGGGGGCTTACGTTTGAAAGAAAATGTAACTTTTTTTCGGGGTTTTCGTATTTATAAGGTTGTGCTTTTTCTATTGATTTTTCATTGAGAAAATGCGACTTTTTTTTCCGTGAAAATTCTTTTTAATCTTATTTAAAAATGATGCTTTTATTAATGTAAGTTTTTTGAGCAGCGCTGTTGATTTTTTAATTTACCCGGATAAAAAATAACCTCATCCATTAATTTATTACAAAATTTTTCTTCCTAACAGCCCTGCTACCCACTGAACCTGACGGAATTTCCGATGAAGGTGCAGCGGATATAAGTGAATGTGCAGCGGAAGGGAATGAACCTATCGCGGACGCAAATGAATGTGCAGCGGAGCCGAAGGAATGTGGAGCGGATGGGCATGATTGCGTTGGCGAAGCCGCTGACCGGACAGCGGATGGAAATGAATGCCCAGCGGACGGGATTGTATGCATTGGCGAAGCCGCTGAACTGACAGAAGGTGGATTTGGATGTAGCGCGGAGCGAAACTGCGGTTTCGATTGCTTCATAGCGATTGCCGGACAGAATACGCGAAAAGGCGGGAAGATTATGCAGGGACACAGTATAATAAAGAATAAGGAATTTGAAAAGCACGGTAAAGATTTCATTCCTGTTCCAATTGCAGCAAATTCAAAAAGAAAAATTACTTTTGGTTAAATGAAACAACCGAGTCCCTAAAAAGGAGACTCGGTTGGAACATAAGAATTAT
>DATEMK010000180.1:0-2782 GCA_035275625.1 Bacteroidia bacterium | reverse complement strand
ATAAGATGAACATAAAAATTGCACACATCGAAAGCGGGTTGCGCAGCCTTGACCGGACGATGCCTGAAGAAATAAACCGCATACTTACGGATGAGATCACCGATTATTTTTTCATTACCGAGCAGTCAGGCTATGATAATTTGCTGAAAGAAGGAAAAAAGCAGGAACAATTATTTTTTGTCGGAAATACGATGATTGATACGCTTGTCGCGTTTGCGGATAAAATAAGAAAAAATAATGTGCTTGTAAAATATGAGCTGGATCCTAAAGAATATGTGCTCATGACGATGCACCGCCCTGCCACTGTGGATCACCACGAAGGATTAAGCAAGCTGATAGACATCATTGAATTTGTTTGCCAATCATACAAAGTTGTATTTCCTATTCACCCGCGCACCCTGCACCGGCTCGAAAAATTCGGTTTGAAAGAAAGAATAAGTTCTTTAAAAAAATTAATACTGACTGAACCGCTCGATTATTTCAGTTTTCAAAAATTGACGGCTGATTGTAAAATGGTTTTAACCGACAGCGGGGGTATCCAGGAAGAAACCACTTTCCGGCAGGTTCCCTGTTTAACTTTGAGAGCGAATACAGAGCGTCCTTCAACAGTCACCATCGGAAGCAATGAATTAATTCCGTTTGACCTGGAAGTGATCCTGAAAAAAATTGAAACCATCAAAAACGGAACGTATAAAAAAGGAAATGTTCCGCCTTATTGGGACGGAAATTCAACAAAAAGAATTCTCGAGGCCTGCCAGGATATTTTTTCGGATGATCTGAAAAAAGCAAATACTTTTACACTGTAATTCTTAATGAAACTTTTAAGCCACCTTAATTCCTCAGACCGGGATCAACTCTCTGTTTTAAATAATGACGAGTTGCCCATCCAGTTTTTACCGGAGTTTGCTAATTTCTGGCAGGCGAATTATAACCAAAAACTATACATTATCTTCAGTGAAAGATTAGAGGCGTATCTTCCTTTTCGAATTCAGAAAACGAAATCCTTCCGGCTTGGGCAAATTTTGCACGCACCGGTTGATTCAAATACTTTTAAAGAGCAATCACCAAAAGATCAGCTCATTTTTTTTAATGCACTTTTACGGTTCCTTAAAGAAAATAATTTGTGTGAACGGCTAACGCAGCCTCATCCTTACGGCATACTTGGCGCATTGCCCCCGCAAACGCAGTCATGTGAATTCGGTACTTATATCATAGATCTTGCAAATCAATCGGCAGAAGAAATCTTTCATGATTTTAATCCCAAATATCAAAAAGCCATTCATCATTCACAAAAACACGGAGCCATTGTTAAGTCAGGATGGGAAGTTTTTGATGATTTCTATGAAACGTATGCGGCCACTATGCAGCGTGTGCATCTCCTTGCCGACAGCAAAAATTATTTTCAGAAACAATATGAATGCCTTGGTGATAAACACATAACCACCGGTGTTGTTTACGATGAAGAAAAACCTATTGGTTCAGTATTTTTCATTCATACAAAATATGCAGGTTATTGCACACATGCAGGTAGCCAGGGCGAATCAAAATTATATGGCGGTGTAAAGCTGCTTCATTTTGAAATGATGAAACTGCTCAAAGAAAAAGGCGTGAAACGATATGACCTTGTCGGAGTCCGGTTAAAAAATAAAAACCCTTCCCTAGAGGGTATCTTCCGGTTCAAAAAAGGATTTGGCGGTGAATTAAAAACCGGCTATCTCTGGAAAAAAGACATTAACCCCATGAAAGCAAAGGTGTATGATATTTTAAGAAATATTAAAACCAATAAAGAATTAACCAAAGACATTATTGACCAGGAAAACGAATGATGGAAGTACCCGGTACGAAGTACAAAGTACCGGGTACCGGGAATTATTTTTTGAAAATTTATTAAATACTTTTGTAAAAATAACTTTCAAAATCTTTAAGTGATAAATTTTGTACTTTGTACTTCGTACCGGGTACTTTGTTATTGATACCATGCATATTATTTTATTTCCTTCCTGGTATAAAACCGAAAAAGAGCCCTTCATGGGAACCTTTTTTGAAGAGCAGGCAAGAGCATTGATAAAACTGGGTCACAGCGTTGGAATTATTTTTCCGGAATTTTCTTCTCTCCGCGATCTTTTTACCGAAAAGGAAGTTTTAAATGCATTTTACCTCGATGATGGATTACCTACTTATACAGTAAACGTACAGTCAAAAATTCCAAGGATGAGACAGATCAGCTATTGGACATTCAGCCGCACTGTAAATAAAGTGTTTGAAGAGTACGTTTCGAAATATGGAAAACCGGATCTTATTCACGGGCATTCATTATTTTTTGGAGGAATTGCAGCATATTATATTGCCCGTGAGCACAAAATTCCCATAGTTGTGACGGAGCACCTCACTTCTTTTATTATGGGAACTATCAATAATAAAGAAGACAGGGAATTGTCCTGTGAGATTTTTTCAAAAGTGGATGCTTCACTTATTGTCAGTAATAATTTCAAGAGCGATCTCGAAAAAGAGCTGGTGCTTAAAAAAGAAACATTCAGGGTGGTTCATAACATGGTGTCTGATTTGTTCTTCGAAGATTTTCATCCAAAATTATTTTTACCCGGTGATGAATTTATTTTTTTCACCAATTCTTTTTTGCTTCCGCGAAAAAATCACAAACTCATTTTTGACGCTTTAAAAATTTTAGCTGAAAAAAAATATAAAGTCAGGTTAAGAGTAGGAGGCGATGGCCCGCTGATGAATGAATTGAAAGCGTATGCAAAGGAAGAAGGAATTGAAAACA
>DATEMK010000179.1:0-9046 GCA_035275625.1 Bacteroidia bacterium | reverse complement strand
TTTTTTACGGAAAAAAGTATCAAAATCTTTTTTCAAAACCCATGATAAAGAAGCAAAGCTGTAGAAAAAAATAGCATACCAGTGCTGGTAGCGATGAATCTTTTTTAATTTTTTTTCAGTATTGAGCCGTATAAATGAAACCGGTTCAAGATCCTCATCATGACCCGCAATGTTGGTATACGTATGATGAATTACATTGTGCATGATCTTCCACATGTATTCGTTGGCTCCCAAAACATTGAATGTATATGAAAAAATTCTGTTCAGCAGCGGGTATTTTGAAAACGCTCCATGCACAGCATCATGAGCTACATTAAAACCGTTGAATGCAATGAACAACCCCAGCAGCATCCATATTAAAAGCGTTCCCGCAGGATGGAACAAATCGCTGATTAATATTAAATAAATCCCGACCATTCCCCCAAAAAAGAAAACCAGCTTGGCATACATCTGCCAGTTGCCGAATTTGGAAGTATTCTTTTTTTCAAAATATTCATTTACGCGCTCCTTCAGCGTGGTAATAAAATCAGTATCGCCTCTTTTATTGAATTTAATTTTAACTGACATTGTTTATTGAAAATTCTAAGGGCGTAAAGGTAGGTTTATTTTTGCCTGTCGCAGTTTAACCGCCAACTTTTTTCTGATAATTAATCACACCCTCATGTTCAAATCTTTCTCGTTAATTTCGCAAGTCTTGTTAAGATTTAATCATGATTTGTTAATTATATTACGTTAATTGTTATCTATTAGTTGCTATTTCAGCATTATGGCCTCAAACCTTAAACTACAGTCTCTCTCATGCTTCGCTTAAAACTTCCTACCGATCCCCGCTGGGTAAACATTGTAGAAAAAAACATCAAAGAAATTTTGATTGACCATGCATGGTGTGAGCAGAAAGCCGCCACCAATGCTGTTTCCATCATTGTCCGTTATCCGGAGTATCCTGATCTTGTAAAAGCAATGATTCAGCTTGCGCAGGAAGAGCTGACGCATTTTCAGATGGTACATGAAAAAATTATTGAACGCGGGTGGGTACTCGGCCCTGAACGAAAAGATGAATACGTAAACCTGCTTTACAATTTCAGAAGAAAAGGCGGAGCGCGCCACACGCAAATGACAGATCATTTACTTTTTGCCGCCATGATTGAAGCGCGCAGTTGTGAACGCTTCCGTGTATTGTCAGAAAATATTAATGACAAAGAGCTTGCAGCCTTTTATCACGAACTGATGATCAGCGAAGCGACTCATTATACCACCTTCATCGGGTTTGCAAAACAATATGCAAACGGAGAGGATGTGGAAAAACGCTGGCAGGAATTTTTAGATTATGAAGGTCAAATCATTAAACAATTCGGGGTGAAGGAAACTGTGCATGGGTAAATATTCCAATTTTTAAAAATTTGGAATATTAATACGATACAATTTGTTTCAGGTGATGCTCCAGATGTTTCACATAGTCCTCTGCAAGCCATAATAAAGTAACGGGCTCCGGCTCATTTGTTTTACAAAGCAGCAAAAAATTTTTTTCCGGAACATTTTTTAAAATATGCACAATATGCCTGTTCAATAGTTCCCAAAGTTGAATAATTTCAGAGCTGTTTTTATTTCTATAATCCTGCAAATCCACCCATTCATTTTGAGCATAAATAATAAAGGGAACATTTTCGTACTGCATCCTCACAAACCGCTGAATATTATTGGCAGCCGAATCTGTAAGATGCCCGATAACTTCTTTCTTTGACCACTTTGCAGGAGCGGGTTTACGGGAAAAAACTTCTTCCGAAAATTCTTTCAGCTTCGGAGGAATTGTATTGCACAAAAATTCAAGGCGGCTTATGGCTTCACGCATAGTTTAAGAAGAATGTTCATTTACACGGTCTAATTTTTCATACACAGAATTCTGACTGATAAATTCAGGAACAATCAGTTTCATCTTTTTAACAATCGCGTCATTATTCTGGGTATCAAACAAGCCGATCAGCTCTTTAATTTCGTCAGAAATATTTTCAAAGTCATACTCCTTTACTTTAGCTATCATAATTTTCTGGTGATGCGTTGGCAAAGTGTTTTCATGGTCTGCCAGCAATTCTTCAAACAGCTTTTCACCTGCGCGCAAGCCCGTATAATCAATCTGAATATCTTTTCCGAGAGTTAATCCATACAGCTTGATCATTTTCTTCGCAAGCTCCGCAATTTTTACAGGGGCTCCCATATCAAAAATAAAAACCTCACCGCCTTTTCCCATTGCACCTGCTTCAAGCACAAGCTGGCAAGCTTCTGAAATGGTCATAAAATAGCGGGTAATATCAGGATGCGTCACAGTAACCGGCTGACCAGCTTCAATTTGTTTTTTGAAACGCGGAATAACCGAGCCGTTAGATCCCAGCACATTTCCAAAACGTGTAGTAATAAACTTACATTCAGAATGTTTATTAAGCGATTGAATATAAATTTCAGCAATACGCTTGGTAGCTCCCATAATACTCGTGGGATTCACCGCTTTATCCGTTGAAATCATCACAAATTTTTTTGTTCTGAATTCATTTGCAAGATCAGCCATCACTTTAGTGCCAAGCACGTTAGTAAAAATAGATTCAGACGGATTGTTTTCCATCACCGGAACATGCTTGTAAGCCGCAGCATGAAAAACAATATCAGGACGAAATGTTTTGAACACGTTTCGCAGCCTTTCAGCATTTCGAATATCACCTACAACCGTTTCGCAGCTGAAATTTTTTTTCGATTCTGCAATGTCCAGTTCCAGTTCGTACAAAGGAGATTCAGCGCTGTCCAGCATCACAATATTTTTAGGATGAAAAGGAATAATCTGCCTTACGATTTCACTTCCTATGCTTCCGGCTGCACCTGTAATCAAAATTGTTTTTCCACCAATCTCATTTTTTATTTGCGCCACATCCAATTGAATCGGATCGCGGTTAAGCAAATCTTCAATTTTTATTTTTTTAATTTGTTTAAAGCTCAGTTCACCATTGATCCAGTTAGTCACTGGCGGCACGTTCAGCACTTTTGTATCATATTGCATGCACGATTCGATGATTTCTTTTTTCCGTTGCGGAGAAATATTCTGAATGGCAATAATGAGATGTTTTACTTCATTGTTCTTTAACAAATTTTCCAGTTCCGTTTTTGCGTCATAGATCGGAATGCCTTCGAGGTATTTTTTCTTTTTATTTTCATCATCATCCACAAAAGCCATCACCTTGTATTTTGATCCGGCATCGCGGTCAATGGCTCTTTTAGCAATGACCCCTGCATCACCCGCTCCGTAAATAATCACATTTGTTTTCTCCCGGGTCGGATTTTTTAATTCGGCATATAAAATTTTTACCGAAACTCTTCCGCCTGTCATAAACAAAACCGTAATGATAAATTCAAGAATAATAATGGAAAAAGGTATGATATTAATGTTTTCAATAATGCGGGAAAAAATGTTGACCACAATAAAAAAAACAGATCCGGCAGAAAGCGTTAAAAAAATCCTCACGGCATCACGCGTGCTGGTGTACATAATAATACCCGCATAGGTTTTAAAATAGAAAAAGCTCACTGCCCTTACAATAATAATAATCGGGATTACATACCTGAGATTCAGAATTTCATTGTGTGGAATCCGGAAATTAAACCGGAGCAAATTGGAGAGTATTATCGAAAATAAAACAATGCCGAGATCACAGGTAAAAATGATCCAGCGCGGCATGTTTTGCCTGGTGACAAGCGTTCTCATTTAAAGATGAAATAATTTCATCAAAGTTATTATAAAATTGTTAAATTGCTATGTTGTTAAATTGTTGCATTGTTAAATTGTTATATTGTTATATTGCTGTTAAAAAATTTTACCAATAGAACAATTTAACAATTATTCTTTTTTTTTCAACAATTTAACAACATAACAATTTAACAATTCATTCTCCATATTTTTGCTCCAAATGAAAATTCTTTTTATTGTCCCTTACCCGACCGGCCACGCAGCCAGCCAGCGTTTTCGTTTTGAACATTATTACAACTTGCTGAAAGAGAAAAATATTGCTTTCCGGGTTTCCTCATTTATTGATCTGAGCACCTGGAACATATTATACAAGCCCGGAAATCATTTTAAAAAATTTTTTGGAATTGTGAAAGGTTACCTCAGACGTGTCATTGATGTATTTTCATCCGGCTCTTACGATTATGTTTTTATTCACCGTGAGCTGACTCCTCTCGGTCCCCCGGTGTTGGAATGGATACTGGCAAAAGTTTTCCGGAAAAAAATTATTTATGATTTTGACGATGCCATCTGGATTCCCAATTATTCGGAGCACAATTCATTTGCGTATCACCTGAAAAATTTTTCCAACACAAAAACATTATGCAAATGGGCCTGCAAAGTTTCCTGCGGCAATGATTACCTCTGCAATTATGCAAAACTTTATAATAAAGAAGTGATCTATAACCCGACCGTTATTGACGTGGATTTTCATCATAATGAGCTGGCAGAAGTTCATAAGGATAAATTTATCATTGGCTGGACAGGGTCTCATTCTACTATCACGTACCTTGATGAAATTGAACCGGTCATTGCAGAATTGGAAAAGGATTATGATTTTGAATTTCATGTCATATCGGATAAAAAACCTGCATTCAATCTTAAATCATTACTATTTAAACCCTGGAAAAAAGAATCGGAAATTGATGACCTGCTTGAATTCAGCGTAGGGCTGATGCCCTTAACAAATGATCAATGGGCGCAGGGTAAATGCGGGTTCAAAGCGTTGCAGTATATGTCGCTCGGAATTCCTGCTTTGGTTTCGCCTGTCGGGGTGAATACTAAAATTGTGGATCATGGTATAAATGGATTCCTGTGTGCAACAGCAGGTGACTGGAAAAACAACCTCATCACTTTAATGACGGATAAAAGCCTGCTCTTAAAGTTAAGCTGGCAGGCACGCCCCAAGATTGAAAAATATTATTCGGTGAAATCGAATGAAGAGAATTTTTTGGGATTGTTTAAATGAAAATTCAAAACATCAATTCATTCCTTTACTTTATTTAATTGTAAATCTGATAGGAAGATTATATTGAACCGATATAGGTTCTCCATCCTGAAATCCAGGCATCCATCCGGGCATTTTGTGAATGACTTTTAAAGCTTCTTTGTCAAGTTTTGGATGAACCGATTTTATTATTCTGACTTTTTCAACCTCACCTGTCTTGTTAATAATAAAATTGACAACAACTTCTCCCTGTATAGCATTGAGTTTTGCACCAAACGGGTATTTCACATTGTTTGATAAAAAATTAATCAGTTCTTTTTCCCCGCCTGGAAATTGAGGCATTATTTCATAGTCAAAATGTACGGTGTCTTCCCCTGAAGATGTATAACAGTTTCCATCCATAAATTTACCATCTTTAAAATTATCCTTTCGTTTTATTTTCCCGTCACGATAATAAGTGATGAGATTCCCTTCTAATCCATGAGCTGAATAATTCCCGGTTGATTTTAATTCCCCGGTTTCATAGTAATACTTGTAAATTCCTTCCAATTTCCCTCCGGCAATATTTGAATAATGCGTTTCAGAAGTCATATTTCCGTTTGAAGAATACTTGATAACAGTTCCGGCTTTTTTTGTTGAATCATCATAATGATAAATTGAATAATTAAACGCATTTGTGCTATCTGTTTTGTTACCCTCCTTATCATAAAAAAATTTCTCAACGGGTATTTGCGCATCGCAAACTTCGCAAGTGATAAACAGTATTATTAAGTAGCACAGTTTATTCATCAACCAAACTTACCAAATATTCCCTGTACCCAACCCATTTCATTTCATTTCTAAAATAATCTTTCACCTTTTCAATCTCATTTTTCAATAAAACGGTCCGGCAGTCTTTTATTTGTTTAAAGTTTAAAGTCTAAACCTTCATCCATTTTTGTAATTTCGCCCCCTCTATGAAAAATACCGCCCTCACCGACACCCATATTGCCCTCGGGGCTAAAATGGCTGAATTTGCCGGTTACAACATGCCCATTCAATATTCAGGCATTAATGATGAGCACGAAACCGTCCGCAAAGCCGTGGGTGTGTTTGATGTTTCCCACATGGGCGAATTTATTCTGAAAGGCCCTGATGCTTTGGATTTAATCCAACGGGTAACTTCCAACGATGCAGCAAAACTCACCGATGGAAAAGCACAGTATGCCTGTCTGCCGAATGAAAAAGGAGGCATTGTTGACGACCTGATTGTTTACCGGCTGGATGAAAAATCCTACATGCTCGTGGTCAATGCATCCAACATTGAAAAAGACTGGAACTGGATTTCAGCCCGTAATAATAAAGGAGTTGAAATGCACAACATTTCCGACAAAACTTCTTTGCTCGCTGTGCAGGGACCAAAAGCAATGGAGGTATTGCAAAAGCTGGCGGATGTGAATCTTTCAGAAATTCCTTATTACAGTTTTAAAAAAGGAAAAGTGGCCGGTGCCGATAATGTAGTTATTTCAAACACAGGTTATACAGGCGCAGGAGGTTTTGAAATTTATTTTGAAAATAAATATGCAAAGCAAATTTGGGATGCGCTGTTTGACTCAGGAAAAGAATATGGCATCAAGCCCTGCGGATTGGGCGCACGTGATACGCTGAGACTGGAAATGGGATTTTGTTTGTATGGAAATGATATTGATGATAACACATCACCGCTCGAAGCGGGATTAGGATGGATCACCAAATTCACAAAACCTTTTACAAATTCAGAAAATTTAAAATCTCAGAAAGAAAAAGGGGTTGAAAGAAAATTAGTCGGGTTCGAAATGATGGAAAGAGGGATTCCCCGTCATGATTATGAAATTGTAAATGAAACAGGAGAAAATATTGGTGTTGTAACATCAGGCACACAGTCTCCGTCTTTACAAAAAGCAATCGGGATGGGTTATGTGAAAACAGAACATGCAAATGACGGTGCTGAGATTTTTATCAAAGTGCGGGACAAATCCCTGAAAGCAAAAATTGTTAAAACACCGTTTTATAAAAACGAAAAATGATTACATCAGCGAATACGAATTTATACGAATTTACGAATGCCTAAATTGCTTTTTTTCATAGCCTTATGACCATCATATTTATTCTATGTTAGTAAAAACAATTCACTGAATGATTACCCTGATTAAAGTATTCGTACATTCGTACTTATTCATATTCGTTGATGAAACCATTCGTAGATTCGTATAAATTCGTATTCGTTGATGAAACCAACTAACGGACAGGAAAAAAGAAAGCCGACCATTGATGTTTGCTTTTCACCTGCATTATTTAATATGTATGATGCTGAAAACAGCATAACGGTGGTGATAGATATTTTACGGGCCACATCGTCTATTTGTGTTGCATTTGAGCACGGTGTGAAAAGCATCATCCCCGTTTCAACCATCGAAGAAGCGATTGAATACAAATCAAAAGGATTTTTAATCGGGGCCGAAAGGCACGGAGAAATGTTACCGGGATTTGACTTCGGCAATTCGCCTTTCAGTTATATGGAGCCCCGGATAAAAGACCGCGACATTGTATTAACCACAACGAATGGAACAAGGGCATTTGAAATTGCAAAAGACTCATTCAAAGTGGTAGCCGGTTCTTTTCTCAATATGGATGTGCTTATACACTGGCTGAGAGAACAGCAGCACAACGTGATCCTGCTTTGTGCCGGATGGAAAAACACTTTTAACCTTGAAGACACTTTGTTTGCCGGTGCGATGGTGTACAAATTGAAAAAAGATTTTGATTTTTCTATTGGCAGGGACTCGTGCATTGCCGCAGAATATCTTTACATGCTTGGCAAAAACGACATGTATAAATTTTTAGAAGAATCTTCCCACCGCCTGCGGCTCGAGAAATTGCATATTGAAAAGGACATTGCCTACTGCCTGACTCCCAATCAGACACAAGTGATCCCCTGTTTGAATGGCCATGCTTTATACAATATGCATGTAATGGAGGCTACCTGAATATTTTAATCATGAAGCGATCAAATAAATTAAAATGGATGCTGGCCTGCATTTTAATATGTACCAGCATAACATTTGCTTTTGCATGGGGTTTCTGGGCGCACAAGCGCATCAATCACATGGCAGTTTTTACATTACCGCCCGGAATGATTGGTTTTTACAAAAAGAATATAGATTATATTACCGAACACGCTGTTGACCCTGATAAAAGAAGATATACTTTTGCCGAAGAAGCGCCCCGTCATTATATTGACCTGGATCATTACGGAGAACATCCCTTTGATTCTGTTCCGAAATACTGGAAGGATGCCGTCAATAAATTTTCAGAAGACACGTTGAATGCTTATGGCATTGTTCCGTGGTGGGTGGATAAAATGCTGCTGAGGCTGACGGATGCATTCAGGGAAAAAGATGCAACAAAGATTTTAAAAACCAGCGCTGACATCGGGCATTACATAGCAGATGCGCATGTGCCGCTTCATTGCACGGAAAATTATAACGGGCAATTTACAAACCAGGTCGGCATTCACGGCTTTTGGGAATCACGAGTTCCTGAATTATTTGGTGATCAGTATGATTATTTCACAGGAAGATCTGAGTTCATTAAAAGTCCGATTGACAAAATGTGGCAAATTGTGAAAGAGAGTTTTAATGCAAAAGATTCTGTGCTAAAGTTTGAAGCCCTGCTGAATGAAAAATTTTCCCCGGATCAGAAATATGCATTTGAGCAAAGAGGCAATGCAACTGTGAAGGCTTATTCAAAAGAATACACCACAGAATACAGCAAAATGCTTGACGGAATGGTAGAGCGAAGATTGAGAAGTTCAATTATTGATGTGGGAAGTTTCTGGTACACGGCATGGGTGAATGCCGGCCAGCCCGATCTTGACCGTATGCAGGAATATAAAATGAGTGCTGAAGAAAAAAAACAATTGGAAGAAGAAGATAAAATGTGGAAAACAGGGAAAGCGAAAAGCAATAAAGGACATGATGAAGAGAATTAGTAATTAGTAATTGGAAATTAGAAATTAGAAGCTGGCAAACTCAAAC
>DATEMK010000178.1:0-6128 GCA_035275625.1 Bacteroidia bacterium | reverse complement strand
TTGTTACCTTGAACAATTCCAGTGATGTATTTATAAAGTTCGTCTTTCCAATTTTTGCCAATCATCGCAGCACGATACTTTACTGCAAAGATTAATTGAAGATGGATTTGAGTATAAGTATTCGGCATGATCCTGATATTTCGTCCCTACGGGACTTTGTTCTTCGCTGTTCGATTTACCAATATTTCGTCCCTACGGGACAAAAAAGCTGACAAATATAAATTATTCTTTTCGGTCACCTTGGTTTTTCATCACCTCCCTTGTTAAAAAAAATTTTCAATTTGGCTTTTTATTTTCAAAAAAGTTTCTACCTTCACCTTCTCAAAACTTCACAACCATGAAAAAAACTCTGCTCTTTATTCTCATGTGCCTTTGCACGTATGCGTATTCACAGACATTCAGCACATCAGCAACCTTGCCGGCACCCATTCCTGACAACAACACGGCTGTTGATTTCCCGGTAACCGTTTCAGGATTACCTTCAGTTATTAATTCTTCCTTTGGTATTTATATGTCCTGTTTATCCATTACCCATCCGTGGGTAAGTGACCTGAGGCTTTCTCTTATTTCACCTGCGGGCGACACCATTATCCTCTCCAACCACAATGGCGGTGCGGGACAAAATTACTCAGCCACCTGTTTCATCATGAACGCACCCGTGGCTGTGGGGCTTGGCTTCCCTCCTTTCCAGGGAAATTACGTTCCGGATCAGTCGCTTAATTTTTTTAACAACTCACAGGATCCTAACGGCATTTGGAAATTATCTGTCATTGATGAATTCCCCACTTCAGCCGGATCAGTAAACGGTTTTGCAATAACCTTCAGCATGAATCCTCCACCCGATCCTTTGGTCACTGTTTGCACAACTACTAACGCTGCCGGGTGTACCTGTAAAGATTCTACCCTGAACGATTGCGACCTGCTGCCCGATATCATCAATTCTTATGTTGTCATCCGTGACGGATGGAATGAATCACTCGGACAGGTTGATTTGCCCAATGCGCTTATTGACATCGGATCAGGTCCTATTGAAATGAAACCCACAGGAAATTGTTTTTGCGATACCGTTCCGGTTCCATGCACGGTAACCACTTGTCCCAATGGATTGCCTCCGAGAGAAATGGTTAACCAGCGCATTTATCATAAAAATGCAAACGGGCTTATGACTTTTCATGACCAGCCTGCCGGATACCAGAGTTTTCACCCTGCACACAATCACGTTCATGCCGAAGATTTTTTTCAATTTTCATTGCGTGCCGCCACTGCAAACCCCGACCCTTTTACATGGCCTATCCTGGGAGAGGGAATCAAATACGGGTATTGCATGATCAATATGGGAACCTGCAATTCAATTGACAGTGTTTGCATGAGCAACGGCCAGGTGATTACCGATAACATGCTTCCTAACCTGCATATGGGAACTGTCAGCGGCTGCGGACCCCAGGGACAGGGAATTTTTGTCGGGCATTATGATATTTACAGCTCAGGCTTCGGCCAGATAATTGACGTGACCGGAATTTGCAACGGCAATTATTATATTGTAGCCAAGCTGGATCCTTTCAACCATTTCCAGGAAGAAGATGAAAACAACAACTGGGTGGCTGTACCCGTCACGCTTACCCAACAGGCAGGCGCACCGCTTGACGCTTCGTTTACATATTCAGCACAGGGATTAATGGTCGGATTTTTTAATTACGCTCCGGGTGTTACCCGCACATGGGATTTCGGAGACGGAACAGTCCTGACTACTCCTTATCCCGTTCACACCTATGCAGCCCCGGGAACATATATTGTTACGCTGACTGTTTTCGATGGAAACTGTGCCACTACTTCTTCACAAACCATAACAGTGGGTACCGTAAACCTGGATGAAAACATCTCGGGCTTATATGATTTAAATATTTATCCGAACCCGACAACAAATAATTTTAACCTGGAATACCAGCTCGTGAATCCTTCTGAAGTCACTATTGAATTGCTGAGCATTGTCGGAGAAAAAATAAAACAGGTTACGGATGGAATGCAGTTATCCGGCAAGCACGTATTTGAATTAAGCGGCATCTCTCCGGGAACTTATTTTGTCCGCCTGTCGGCAAATGATAAAATCATGGTGCAGCGGCTGGTGAAATTATAAATAAAGAATACTTTACTTTAAAAAAGCGCATTTGAAATGCGCTTTTTTATTTTGTTAACTTTCCTAACAATTCATTGTTATTTAATGCCGGCTTTTTTATTTTTTACACTTTGTATTCTTTCTATTTTTGAAAAATTCATATCAAAAAATCAAATTTTAAAACAGTAATGCTCTATTCCCGGTATTCAAAAATTTTATTTGTTTTTTCAATTTTCAATTTTCAATTTTCAATTTTAAAATCTCAAAGCATCTCCCCTCCTTTCCTGACTCCCGAATCCTCTCGCTGGGCGGACTCCGTTTTAAAAACAATGAATTATTATGAAAAAATCGGCCAGTTATTTGTTGTTACCACACGGTCGGATGCTGAAGCTAATCCTGAATTTATTGATTCACTCATTTGTAATTACAATATTGGCGGGCTGATGTTTCTGAAAGGAACGCCAATGAAACAGGCCGAGTTTACCAATCACTACCAGCATTTATCAAAAATCCCGCTCCTTATCACAATTGATGGTGAATGGGGAGTAAGCATGAGGCTTGACAGCACGATCCGTTTTCCGCGCCAAATGACACTTGGTGCAATGGCTGATGACACTTTAATTTATGACATGGGAAAAGAAATTGCCCGGCAATTCAAACGGTTGGGCATACACGTAAATTATGCTCCTGACATTGACATCAATAACAATGCAGCTAATCCTGTCATCAACAGCCGTTCGTTTGGCGAGAACAAAAATGAAGTCGCGCGAAAAGGATTTCTTTACATGAAAGGCCTGCAGGACAATGGAATTCTCGCCTGCGGTAAACACTTTCCCGGTCATGGCAACACAGATACGGATTCACATTTTGCATTACCCATTATCAATCAGACTGTCGAAGAACTGGATACTATGGAATTGGTTCCTTTTCAGTTTCTCATCAACAATGGTTTGGGAAGCGTTATGGTAGCACACCTGTTTATTCCTTCTCTTGATACCACTGCCAATCAGCCTTCCACTTTGTCTAAAGCAATTGTAACAGATTTATTGAAAGAGAAATTAAATTTCAAAGGCATTGTTTTTACAGACGCATTGAACATGAAAGGTGCAAGCATCGCTTATAATCCCGGAACCCTTGAAGTGAAATCACTGCAGGCAGGGAATGATGTTTTGCTATATTCTGAAAATATTCCGGCTGCAGCGGAACAAATTCATTACGCCATTCAAAATTGTGATCTTGACCAAAATGATATTAATGAAAAAGTAAAAAAAATGCTGCAGGTAAAATTCTGGTGCGGCTTAAATCATTATAACGCGATTGATTATACGAATCTTTACAACGACCTCAACACTTCAGAGGCACAATGGCTTAATTACCGGTTATACCGTAATTCAATTACAATGCTGGCCAATAAAAATAATCTACTCCCTCTCGGAGATGTTGCCGGGAAAAAAGTTGCTTCTGTTGTGATAAATGATACACTCGATAATCCATTCCAGCAAATGTTAAACAGGTATATGCACGTGGATGAATTCAGGATGGAAAAAGAGCCTCCTGACAGAACATTCGACAGTCTTTTTACAGAATTAAAAAAATATGAATACATCATCCTGAGCATTCATAATACCAGCACAAAAGCTAATCTTGATTTTGGGATCAGCGACCAGACCAACCAATTGATAAAAGAGCTTTCAGGAAAAGCAAAACTTGCTGTTGTGCTTTTTGGAAACTCTTATTGCCTTGGCAGAATCCCTGATGCAATTAATGCAGACGCATTAGTAATATCTTATGAGGACACCCATCTTCCTCAAATACTCACAGCACAATTATTGTTTGGCGCATCAGACGCTGATGGTTCATTACCTGTATCCATTACTTCCGATTTTTACAGGGGCAGCGGAACTAATTTTAAAAATCTGAAACTTCGTTTTAAATATGCTCCTCCGCAGGAAGAAAAATTTTCAGCAAATGAGCTTTCTAAAATTGACAGCATAGTGAATGACGGAATTTTTTCTCATGCATTTCCCGGCTGCCAGGTTTTAGTCGCTCATGATGGTACTGTTGTTTATGAAAAAGCTTTTGGCTTCAAAACCTATGACAGCACGGAAATTGTTAAAGAAGATGATTTATACGACATTGCATCTGTTACTAAAATTGCAGCCACCGCTCTTGCAACAATGAAATTATATGAAGAAGAAAAAATTAATCTCAGCCAAAAAGCTTCAAAATATTTTTCCAAATTAAAAAAGACGAACAAAAAAAATTGCACCTTACTTGACATTCTCACTCACCAGGCAGGTTTGCAGTCATGGATACCCTTTTATAAAAAGACCATTGCAAACGGGCAGCCTTTCCATCATATTTACCATCGTGAACCAGGTGAAGAATTTTCTGTGCGCGTAGCTGACAGTCTTTATATAAAGAATGATTACCAGGATGTAATCTGGAAAGAAATATTTGATTCTCCTCTCGGAGAAAAAGGAAAATATGTTTATTCTGACTTGGGCCCGCTCATTATGGGGCACATCATTGAAAAAATCACCAAAAAAAAATTGGATGAATATGTTGAAGAAAATTTTTACCAGCCATTGGGATTAACAAATGTTACTTCCAGGCCACATGAAAAAAAAACTGATTTGAGAAAGATTGTTCCCACAGCAAACGACACAGTTTTTCGGAAACAATTGTTAAGGGGTGACGTTCACGATCCTGCCGCTGCCATGCTGGGAGGAGTTGCAGGCAATGCAGGAATTTTTTCTGATGCCAACAGTCTTGCCGTCATTATGCAAATGTTATTGCAGGGCGGAGAATATGGCGGAAAAAGATATTTCAAAAAAGAAACCGTAGAATATTTTACAAAGCGGCAGTTCCCGTTAACCTCAAATCGCAGAGGCTTACTCTTTGATAAACCTGAACCGGGTATTGCTGCAAACGGCCCCACGTGTGGCAGCGCATCCATGAGCACATTCGGGCACCAGGGTTTTACAGGCACATGTGCATGGGCCGATCCGTTAAATAAAATAGTTTATATTTTTCTTTCTAACCGCGTTTACCCTGATGAAACGAATACAAAGCTTGCAGCAATGAATATCCGCACTAAAATTATGCAGGTAATTTACGATGCAAGGAAATAGCAACCTGAACCGAAAGTGGAAAACAGGATGATGACTTTTGGACAGCGCATTCACTTTCGCATTTTTGTTCTTTTCATTCTCCTTTTACAACAGAATTAAACGCATTTTTCCGGGTATTTCTGAAAAAAAATTAATTTATTTTGCCCCTTCAATTCTTATTCTTAACTTTTCGCAATTAATTTTTTAACTCAGATTTAAAAAACAACAAACATTCTGTTTAACCCAAATTAAAAAATCATGATCAAAGCTAACCCGGGAGAACAATGGAAAGAAATCCAATTCAGCACTAAGGCCATGCGAAACAGTTATGCAGTTTCTAATCACGGCAGAGTTGCCAGTTTTAAAAAAAAATTTGAAGAAGGAAATGTAATTTCCGGAACAATTAACAACGGTTACCTTTCATTAAAAATTAAACCCGGGGGAAAGGATCTCCAGATGATGATTCACCGTTTAGTAGCGGGAGCGTTCATTAAAAGAAAAAGCGCCAAACATGATTTTGTCATTCATCTCAATTTCAAAAAAACAGACAACCGTACTGCCAATCTCCGCTGGACTACTAAAGAAGAGATGCAGAAACACCAGCAAAAAAGCCCTAACGTAATTGCCAGCCGCATAGCAAGAAAAAGCAAAGGGCATAAATTAACAATTGCTAAAGTAAAAGATATAAAAAGAAAAATAAAAAACGGAAAAACACCTATGAAGGCTCTTGCCAAACAGCATAAAATTTCTGAAATGCAATTGTATCGCATCAGGCGTGGTGAAAACTGGGGAGAGGTGAAAGCGTAGAGTTTAAAATTTTAATTATGAAAATTGGAATAGTTTGTTATCCCACTTTTGGCGGAAGCGGAGTGGTGGCTACTGAGCTTGGAAAAGCGCTTGCA
>DATEMK010000177.1:0-5140 GCA_035275625.1 Bacteroidia bacterium | reverse complement strand
CGCATCAGCAGTTAAAAAGTCCTTCCACTGTATGGAGAGCTCATGATTTGTGAAAGATACTTTTATGCCGGGTGAAGTATTCAGGATATTAATTCCTGTAGTTGAAGAAAATTCCCACCAGTCGTCCTGGTAATTTAAGGTATTAATAGTTGATGAACCCATACCTGCGTAACCATTATTGCCAATAGCCATAAAAGAAAGGCTAATTCTTTTTCCACCGCCAAAATCAGCTGCAGGTATCCATGTATCGGTTGAAGCGTTGTAACTATAAAAATCCTGGTAAGTGCTGTCAATAAAACTGGCGCCACCGGCACCCGCAAATCCTGATCCGTTAATGGCAAATGCAATTCCGGCATAACTTCCGCTGCCTGGAAAATCGGATTTTTGCAACCACGTATTGCCAGCAGGATCGTATTGCCAGACATCAAAAAAATCGTCAACGTTTTCATTGGAGCCGCCTATTACATAACCATAATTTCCCAGGGAAAAGGATTTTGCATTTTGTCGTGCCGTTCCCCCGATGCTTGTGATGGGCGTCCACGAATCAGCAGCGGGGTCATACCTGAAGAAGTCAAGATAATAAGGTCCGCCTTTTCCCATTCCTACATAAGCAAAATTTCCAATTATAAATGCCGTTGCCGTATAACGTGCAGCGCCCGGAAAATTAGATTTAACTGTCCATGCATTTGCGGAAGGGTCGTATTCAAGCGTTTCATTTAAATAAACGCTGCCAGAGTAACCCGTGGTAACGTAGCCTTTGTTTGCTGTTGCAAAGGCTGCTGCAGAACTGTGTGAAGTGCCGGGGAGCTGGGCTTTTTGTGTCCATGCATCAATAGCCGGATCATATTCCCAGAAATCATTTACATAGTTTATCTGGTTGCCTGATTGAACAACACCACTTCCGACATATCCTTTTGTGCCAATGGAAAATCCAAATGCGCCTGCACGGTTGCCGGGTGCAAAACTGGCTTTTTGAGTCCATGCGTATGTTTGTGCTTTAGTTTTAAACGTTATTAATACGAGAGCAAGAGTGTAAACAATAAGCGTAAGTGTTTTTTTCATTTTTTTATTTGTTTAAACCTTTCAGGCAAATATATTAGAAAAATCGTTATCTTTAGTTAGTAAGAACTTCTCCGGAATGTTGTTTTGGACACAGTTTCAGGCACCATGGGCTGACGCTTGAAAACTATGTATATTTGAAGCAGCATATTACATTTCCATAATAAATACACAGCTTATGATCTTCCGGCTTATTGTAATACTGGGATTCATCTTCAGCAGTTCACTTGCACTGAAAGCCCAAACAATTACCGATACCATTGGTAATACCGTTGTGGAAATTTCTGTTGCACTTGACAGTTCGCACTTTACAAGCGGTTATATGAGCAGTCCCTGGGATCTTTATTGGGGACCTGACCAGAAGCTATGGTGCACTAACCGGACGGCACTTTGCACCTATGACCCTTCCACGCAGGCAGTTGATACCATTCTTAATTTACCATCAGGTTATATTATGAGCGTTACCACGCATAATAATTTTTTCACCAATCCGTATGTTTACTTGACTATTGACACGGCTGAATACTATGGAGGAGGGCAAATAATACAGCTTTTTCGTTACGATTACAGCCTTACCGGTGATTCACTTTATAATCCGCAGTTTATATTGCAATGGAATCATCCCGGTGAACATTCCGGGGGCCGGCTTATTTACGGATCGGATGATAAGCTGTATGTGACTACAGCAGAGTATTGGGTGGCTTACGACACGCTGTTCAATAATTCAGGGAAAGTGCTTCGTATAAATCCTGACGGATCAGTTCCCATAGATAATCCGCGTCCTGATTATACATTTACTTATGGCCATCGTAACCCGCAGGGAATTGTTGAAGCGCCAAATGGAAACCTGTTCGTTTCAGAATACGGCCAGCAATGGGATGAGCTTAATTTGTTAGAGGTAAACCGCTATTATGGATGGATGGTCTATGATGGCATCAATTGTTTTTTTAACCAGGACAGTTGTGATTATTATGATACCACTGCTGTTTTTCCCATTGATGCGGCCATGAATCCTCCTTCAGGCATTGATTATTATAATCATGCTGCTATTCCTGAATTTAACGGGCTGGTACAGGCTGTTACAGGAGCTGTCAAGCAGGGCCTTATCGTTTATACAATGAATGCTGCTTATGACAGTGTATTGTTAAAGAGCTATTATCTTACACAGGAATATGGGCGAGTAAGGGATGTTTGCGCGGCTCCTGACGGTTCGGTTTATTTTATTGCGCGCGACAGGTATATGCCGGATATCCGGGTGATCAAAAACCCGCTGTTCACCGGAAATGCAGAAACACTTGAAACCGGATTTTTTTCTTTCTATCCCAACCCGTCTCCGGGCGAATTAACTTACCGGCTGCATTCAGTAAACGCTGCGACTTTATTGGTAAATGATTTAAGGGGAAGAACTGTCTTCTCTGAACACCTGTTTGAAAAATCAGGTAAAATTGATCTCAGCAAAATTACCGGGGGCTGTTATTTTATAATAGTAAAATCCTCAGACGGGCATGAGGTTTCAAAAAAACTGGTTAAAATAAATTGAACTTTTTTACAGGTTCAGGGGATACAAATGGTAAACGGTTTTTTAAACGGTCACATTCGTCAGGTAATGGAAAAGCCCGAATACTTTGAGCAGCCATACAATTACGGCTATTACCACAACAATATTAAGAATTTTTTTGATTTTGGAATCCATCGGGATGTAGGTGTTGACAAGCCAAAGAAGAACACCCGCGACAATTAATACGATTACAACGCTGATTAGTGGCATAATGATGATTTTAAATATTTAACTTCAGTTCAATTTTTTAGATTTGAGTGATATAATATAAATGCTGTTAAAACTTATGCCATATCCCTAAACCAGCTTTCGAATTGCCATTCACTGCGGGAATTAGAATATTCCATAATGTAAAGCTATTAAAAAAACATTTGCAGGGATAAGTGGCTTATTTTATCAGAAGTCACTAAAGGGTAAAATATTCTACAAATAAAATTTGCACGGCAGTTATTGCAGCAATTTTTTCAATTTGACATGCTGCCGCATCAAAAGTTCATGAACAATATCAGTTATACAGGTTATGAAATACCTCTGATAATTTACTTTGCTTGTTTTTTTAAAGGCTTAGGCTGAGATTTTGTTTTCTTTTTTGCCTGTGCCTGGTGTTGGGTAATTTCTCCCGCGCTTCCCAAAGCCGCAAGCTTCCCAATAGTATGTGCTGCATGAACTGACTTTGCCGGAATC
This sequence comes from Bacteroidia bacterium, assembly GCA_035275625.1. Lineage (GTDB taxonomy): Bacteria > Bacteroidota > Bacteroidia > AKYH767-A > OLB10 > DATEMK01. The sequence goes on along the minus strand of DATEMK010000177.1, from coordinate 1,839 downwards.
GGCTCTTTGCCGCTTTCCCATTTTTTTACAGCGGGTTTGTAAAGCGTTATTTCATTCTGGCTAACTGCAGCCTTTCCGGGTTTGGCTGCGTTTTTTATCATATATACATCCACATGCTGACCTGAAGCTCTTGCATATTCCTGTGCGCGGGGACCGCTGATATAATTTGTATTATTCGCTGTATAAGTATTTTTAATAATGTGTGCGGTTTTCATCATCGCAATATTATTTTGAGCACCGCTCTTAACATGCTTATGAAATGCAGGGCTTAGCAGGTAACGCGAAGGAACAAATACCCACCAGTCAGCAGGAACCGTATAATCGGGGCTGAAAGAGTTATTGGTATTGAAGCCGGGAGTTAATGGCGTCCATCCATAGTAGTCGGCATTTGTCCGCCAGACTACCCATGCAGGTCCCCATTCAAGCCCCGGTATCCATACCCATCCGTATAAGGAATCGAATACCCAGCGGCCGTAATGAAAAGGCGCCCATCCCCATGCGTAAGAAGATATCCATACAGTCCCGTATTCTGTCATCTTCCACGAGCCGTTTGTAAAGTATGGACGAAACCCTTTTTCAACCTTTGGAACCCATACGTAACCATTCACAGGATCGTGCAGCCATGTACCGAAAGGTGAGAGCTGATCATAAAATACCTGTAAGGTCACCGCTGCTGCCGGTTGAGCATTTGATTTGAATGAAGCCAATGCAGGCAGCAGCAGTATGAATAATACCCGGATCAGTTTTTTATAAATTTTCATGAACATTGAGTTTTTTTAAAATATATCGCTTTCCGAAGCTCTGCTGGAATTCTCCGGTAAATTTAGGATACAGCTGATGTTTTCTTTTTTAATTATTTCGAAAATATTACAACCCTCCTCTTGTCCGCTTTCGTTTTTAAGCAGGGGAGTGGAAATGTCCTGGAAATTTGTTTACTTTTGGAATTCCTGGCAAACAGGATATCCAAAATGAATTAAAAAAACTTTGAAACAAATTAATAATAAATTTAAAACACACATTAAAATAAATACATGATAAAATCACTAATGAAAAATTCAGGAAAATACCTTGCTGCAGCTATTATGGTATTGTCAATCGCAAGTGTTTTTAACGGTTGTAAAGACGATGATGACGATACTCCTGCTCCTCCGGCCAAGGGTGCAAACGAAGTATGGATGGAAAACAGTAAATTTAATTCCGCGACACTTACGGTAACAGTAAACACTACTGTGAAATGGACAAATAAAGATGGTTTTGATCATAATGTAGTCAGCGACAGTTCCTGGTTTGACAGCGGTATCATACCGGCAGGCGGAACTTTCAGCAGGCAATTTACCGTTGCAGGGACATTTCCATATACCTGCACATTGCATGCTAACATGGACGGTACTATAATCGTGCAGTAAAAGCTATTTAAAGCCCCAAACGCGATAAATCATTGATAGCTATGATCACAGGAGCGCATTCAATTATTTACAGCACTGATCCAAAAGCGGATCGTGATTTTTTCCGCGACATTCTCAAATTAACAAATGTTGATGTTGGCGAGGGCTGGCTGATTTTTGGTTTACCGCCTTCAGAAGTCGCGGTGCATCCTTCGTCTGAAAACGATTTGCACGAGCTTTATTTAATGTGCGATGATATTAAAGCATTCACCGTTGAAATGGCGAAGCATAATATTATTTGCGGTGAAGTTCAGGACCAGGGATGGGGGTTGCTTACGCAATTAACATTACCCGGTGGCGGGAAGCTCGGAGTTTACCAGCCGCGCCATGCACGACCAAAACAGATGAAGGTTAAAAAAGCAGCTAAAAAGAAAGTAACCGGAAGAGTAAAAAA
>DATEMK010000176.1:0-6248 GCA_035275625.1 Bacteroidia bacterium | reverse complement strand
CAATTAAAAAACAACCTCATAATAAAGGGCTTTTAAAAACAATTCTCGAAAAAAAAATTGAACTTGTGGATTACGAATGCCTCACCGATCCGCAGGGAAACAGGGTAATCGGCTTTGGCCGGTTTGCCGGAATAGTGGGTGCTTACAACGGAATGATGGCTTATGGAAAAAAATACAATTTGTTTGATCTGAAACCGGCACATCTTTGTTTTGATAAGAAAGAAGTTTTTGCAGAATCAGAAAAAGTCAGGTTGCCCAACATAAAAATTGCTGTTACAGGCAGCGGGAGAGTTGCTAACGGTGCTTGTGAAACTCTGGGTGCGATGAATATCCGCAAGGTAACACCCTATGAATTTTTAAACTATTCTTTTCGCGAAGCGGTGTATGTTCAATTGCATTCTGCAGATTATTATTCTGCAAAAGATAATTCATCTTTCAGCGCTTATGAATTCCATCATCACCCTGAAGATTTTCACTGCACCTTCAGCGACTCGAATTCTTATGCAACCATGAGCGATCTTTTGATTCATGCAACCTATTGGGATCCGCGCGCTGAAGTTCTCTTTACAAAAGAAAGAATGCGTGACCCGGATTTTCGTATCAGCGTAATTGCAGATGTGACGTGCGACCTGAATGGAAGCATTCCTTCCACAACAAAGGCTGCTACCATTGAAGACAAATTTTACGGCTACGATCCGATGACGGAACAAATCATTGAACCGTTTTCAAAGGAAGCGATAACAGTGATGGCAATTGATAACTTGCCCTGTGAACTGCCACGCGATTCTTCTGACGGTTTCGGCAAACATCTTATCGAAAGAGTGATGCCTTCTCTTTTCGGCAATGATAAAGACGGATTAATAGAGCGGGGAACGATAGCCAAGGATGGAAAGCTGATGGAAAGATTTCTTTATTTGAGTGATTACGTTGCCGGGTAAGACGTAATAATAAATTTTATCAAACCGCGTTTTTATCTTTTCTGAGAATTTATTTATTTTACATTCAAATACAGGACTCATCACTATCCCCGATATGGAATCTCTTAATGCATCCGAATTAAAAGCGCTGATCAGCCTTCTTGATGATACAGATAAGGAAGTGGTCACTCATATTGAGGAAAGACTGGTAACACTTGGCACACACGTTATACCCATACTGGAAGAGGCATGGGGCAAATCTTTCGATGCCGTTCTGCAGGAACGCATTGAAAACATTATTCACAAAATCCAGTTTGATAACCTGAAGGCAGAATTAAAAAAATGGTGTGAAGAAAATTCAGAAGACCTTCTCGCAGGTGTAATTTTGATTGCACGGTACCAGTATCCCGACCTGGACGAAACGAAAGTAAGAGAGCAACTGAATAAAATAAAGCGGGAAGCTTATGTCCAGCTTGACAAAAACCTTGCTCCCCTTGAAAAAGTGCAGGTGCTGAACAGGGTTTTATTTGATTCGTATGGGTTCAATGGCAACACATCAAATTTTCATGCTCCGCAAAATTCTTTTATCAATTCTGTGCTGGAAACACGCAAAGGAAATCCGTTGATGTTATGTACGGTTTACTCGATCATTGCGCAGCAGCTTGACATACCTCTTTATGGAGTGAATCTCCCAGAACATTTTATTCTGGCGTACCAGGAAAAAAGTAATGATGCAGTTTATGAATATACCTATCCTGAAGCCTCTGTTCTTTTTTATGTGAATGCTTTCAGCCGCGGAGCAATTTTTAATAAAAAAGATATTGAACAGTTTTTGAATAAACTGAATTTAAAACCCAATAAAATTTTCTTTGAACCCTGTACCAATGTGGATATTATAAAGCGCTCCCTGCGCAATCTTTCTTTTTCTTATCAAAAATTAAATGAAGGAGAAAAGCTTTATGAGATTGAAGAGTTGTTGGATTACATCAGTTAGTGAATAAGATGATTTGATGATTTGATGATTTGATAATTTGGTGATGGCTTAATAAGGGATTCCAATATTCCAACACTTCATCATTCCAAAAATATCTTCCTTATTGTCCTGAAAATAATTTTCATATCTGTCAAAAAACTTTGTTCGCGGATATATTTTAAATTCAATTTTAATTTAGCCGGCATTATGATGCTGGTATATGTATCTTCAGGATTTGCTGATTTAGCGAGCAGTTCATTTTCATTGGCAAAATCAATAGATGCATAATCCGTAATGCCCGGCTTTACATCCAGCACATGCAATTGTTCGCTATTATACATTTCAACATACCTGCGGACTTCCGGCCTCGGGCCTGCGAAACTCATGTTCCCGATAAGCACATTGAATAATTGAGGGAGTTCATCTAACTTATATTTACGGAGAAAATACCCGGTGCGTGTTACTCTTTCATCTTTCATTCCAACTGTAAGCAATCCTTTTTTATCTGAACCTGTATGCATGGTCCGGAATTTATAAATATCAAAATCGTGATTGTTTTTTCCAACTCTTTTTTGCCTGAATACTATTCCTCCTTTACTGTCAATTACTATCATCAGTGAAATGATCAGAAAGAGGGGAGAAAGAAGAATAATAAGTAACGATGAGAAAATAAGGTCAAAAACTCTTTTTACCATTAAGGTTTAAGATTAAGTTGCAGCAATTTTTTCCTCACTTAAAACTTTCTCCACAGATGTTACCACTGCTTCAATCACCGTCTGAATTTGCCCGTCTGTTAAATCATAAAATACAGGCAAGGAAATTTCCCTTGAATAATTATCATAAGCAACCGGGTAATCTGAAATCTTATATCCTTCCCTTTTATAATATGAAAACATAGGCAACGGGATGAAGTGCACATTTACCGAAACATCTTTGTTAAATATTTCTGCAATGATTTTATCCCGCTGTTCTTCTTTAATTCCTTTTATTCTTAGCGGATACAAATGATACGAGCCTTCGGTAACTGTTTGAGGTTTGAGGTTTGAAGTTTGAAGTTTCGGAACTTCCGCCCAGTTTTTTTTTGCAAAAGCATCAGAATATTTTTCACAAATGTATTTTCGTTTTACTAATGTGTCACTGTCATATCTTGCAATCTCCACTAAGCCGATGGCTGCAAGAATATCCGTCATGTTACATTTGAAACCGGCTTCGATAATATCATATCTCCAGTTTCCTTTTTGCATTTTCGCCAGGGCATCTTTGTTTTGCCCGTGCAAAATATATATACATAAAAACTTATATAGTTCTTCGTTATCGAATGGCGCATCAAAATTTAGTGCTATGCATCCGCCTTCCGCTGTTGTTAAATTCTTAACTGCATGAAATGAAAAAACCGAAGCATCCGTTAAACTTCCTGCTTTTTTTCCTTTATATGTTGCTCCCACTGAATGTGCGGCATCTGCCAGCACCATTATCCTTCCCAGCTTTTTTTGGTTTTCGTTTTTTGGGCGGAATTTATTTTTTACGTCTGCTCTTCTTACCAGTTCATTTATTGCATCATAATCACAGGGCAATCCGGCAAAGTCAACAGGCATGATTGCTTTGGTGTTTGGTGTGATGGCTTTTTCAATTTGAGTAACATCCACATTAAAATCATTACCGGCATCAACCATTACCGGTTTTGCACCGCAATGCTTTACCACATTAGCAGTTGCCGTGTAAGTATAAGCGGGAACTATCACCTCATCTCCTTCTCCCACACCAAACCAACGCAGCATAATTTCAAGCCCTGCTGTTGCCGAGTTTACACACACAGCCGCTTTGCATCCGCAATATTCTGTTATTTTTTTTTCAAAAAGCTTCGTTTTAGGACCGGTAGTGATCCAGCCTGATTTGAGCGTTTCAACTACTGCATCAATAATTTCCTGGTCTATGTGAGGAGGGGAGAATGGTATCATAAGCAGGCAAAAGTAATTTATCTGCGATTAATCTGCGAAGAGTATGGTGAGCAGGGTGAAGGTATAAGGGTGATTGAGTAATTAAGGTAATTGGGTAATTGACCATCATCCATCATCCATGGTCATTGTCTATTCTTTCACAACCTTCCCTTTTTTAATTATCCCGTCCCGATAGCTATCGGGATTGTTTCTCACTTCGTACAAGTAAATTCCTTTTGAAAGCTGCGAAGTGTTTATTGAAGCTGAGCCGGTAAAAGTTTGCTGCAAAAGTTTTCTTGATGTGATGTCGTAAAGTATGATTTCTGAAAGGTCATTGGCAGTGCTGCTAATATTAATTTCATTTGAAAATGGATTAGGGGAGATATTGAAAATTGAAGATTGAAGATTGAAAATTGGAGGGACGCCTGTTGTTATGCAAAGCGTAGTAACTGTTCCTCCGCTGCCAACTATTGTTGCGGGAGTTGTTACAACAGTAGCAGCAGAAGTTACAATTGTTGCTGCATTTAATCCAATTGTTGCAGGCGTGGTAACAATGGTGACGGGATTTCCCTCGTTACATCCGCTGTTCCCTGAACTATCGGTCTTGATTAAATAAACATTCCCAGTGACTGCACCGAAACTATATGTCAACCCGGTAATAATATATCCTCCATCGGCAGTTTGCTGAACGGTGTATCCCCAGTCATCATTTGTTCCGCCAAATGTTTTTGTCCAAAGCGAATCTCCATTGGCATCGGTCCTGATTAAATAAACATCATTATCACCTGCACCGAAACTGTTAGTATACCCTGTAACAATATACCCTCCATCAGCAGTTTGCTGAACGGAATATCCATAATCATCATTTGCTCCGCCAAAGGATTTTGCCCAAAGCGAATTTCCATTAGCATCGGTCCTTAGTAAATAAACATCCGCGCCACCGGCACCGAAACTCCAGGTCTCACCGGCAATAATATATCCTCCATCGGTAGTTTGCTGAACGGAATAACCCTTTTCAACAACTGTTCCGCCAAAGGTTTTTGTCCAAAGCGCATTTCCATTGGCATCGGTTTTAATTAAATAAACATCAAAATACGCTTGAACGAAACTCCGGGTATATCCTGCAATAATATATCCTCCATCGGCAGTTTGCTGAACAGAACTGCCAATATCAATAGTAAAGCCGCCATAAATCTTTGACCAAAGTAAATTTCCATTGACATCGGTCTTGATTAAATAAACTTCATAATAACCTGAACCGAAACTCTTTGACCATCCGGTAATAATATATCCTCCATCGGTAGTTTGCTTAACAGAGTTTCCCAAATCATCATTGTTTTCGCCAAACCGTTTTGTCCAAAGCGTATCTCCATTGGCATCCGTCTTAATTAAATAAACATCCATATGCGGGGGACTGAAGCTCTCGATACCTCCCGCTATTATGTATCCCCCATCCGTAGTTTGCTGAACGGAATAACCAGCATCACTACCTGTTCCGCCAAATGTTTTTGTCCAAAGTGTATTTCCATTTGAATTGGTCTTAATTAAATAAACATCATTAGTACCGCCAGAACTTGATTTAGAGCCGGCAATAATATATCCTCCATCAGTAGTTTGCTGAACGGAATTTCCCTCATCATGGTTGCCTCCTCCAATAGTTTTCTGAAATGTAATTTGTGCAAACATTGTTTCAACAGAAAACAGTGTTTGAATGATCAGCAATAAAAATATTTTATTTTTCATGAGTTCAGATTTAATACAAAATTTTTCGTCACCATCATCCTATCCTCCAATCAAAGATACTTTATTTCCGTTTCCTCCGTTTATAATTATTCACAATCAATTGTTCATTTCGTAAAAGATTATCCGGCAGGTCTATTTGTTCAACGTTTATTTTTACCAACATTAAAACTAAACATCCCTATGGCAGCAAAAGGAAACAGGATAAAAAACCAGGATGGCGAAAAACCCGCACGGTCATCCAAAAAGCTTTCTTTTAAGGAAAAAATTCAATCCGTTATTACATTTTTTAAGAGCGAACGGACGCATCGCATATTTGGTTTATCGGTGCTGCTGCTGTCGGTTTTTTTACTCATCGCATTCACTTCTTACATTTTTACCTGGCAGGCGGACCACGATAAGGTAACCGGTACATGGTGGAGCTTGCTTGGAAATAAAGACATCAGGGTGGAAAACTGGCTCGGTAAATTCGGGGCACTCATTTCGCACCAGTTCATGGTAAACTGGTTTGGAATTTCGTCTTTTATATTTGTCGGTATCTTATTTCTGCTCGGGTTTAAAATCTTGTTTAACATTTCGCTGCTGCCGTTTAAAAAAACATTTGCGTATTCTTTTTTCGCTCTCGTTTTTATTTCCACAGCAATGGGTTTTATTTTTCAATCAGGTAAATCCCTTTTTCTC
>DATEMK010000175.1:0-9108 GCA_035275625.1 Bacteroidia bacterium | reverse complement strand
TTTATTCTTGTCTTTTCACTATATGCAGCACAAACAATTTTTGAATTTAACAAAACACGCGAATTCAATTCGCGGTTAGCTTTTGCTTCCAAACTGGAGAACGAACAGGATATCATAGCTGAATACCTGTTTGATGATATTGCAAAAAAAGTGGTGAGCGATAAAATTATTTCATCTTATCTTTCTTCTGCTTACCGCAGTTCCCTGGGTCCTTCATCGCTAAGCGATTTACTGGAGAAACGAATGATGCGTGAATACTTTGATGGTTACTGGGATAAATATGATATTAAAATAAGATCCTTTAATGCTGAAGGATTGCCTATCAATTCCGGTGGAGATCCTTCATGGGATCTCGATTACTTTCAGCAAAACATTGATGCAACCGGTAAACCCACTTACAGCCAGCATCTGTATTATATAAAAAACGAATCCGGCAAAATCGGGTACATCGGAAAAATTCAAATTCCTTTAGCTGAAAATCCTGATACCATCGCGGGGACCCTGATTATTGACATGAGTTCAAATTTCCTGAAGGAAGACACGGGTTATCCCGACTTGCTGCTGAGCGAAAAAATTCCGCTGAAAAAAGATCTGTCAAACTATTCTTATGCGCGTTATAAAAACGGCTTGCTCATTACCCAGTTTGGAAAATATTCTTATGACCTGCTTTCTGTTTTTTATGAAAAAAATTATTACCATAGTGAACCGGAAAAGTTTGCAGAGTTTGACGGACGGTCACATTTATTTTACAAAGCGGGAAATGACGGGTTAATTGTGGTGAGCACCGAAATTCCCGGAACGCTGGAGCTGATCACATTGTTCTCCTACATTTTTACTTTTTTCTGCATCATTTTTATTGGCATTTATGTTTTTATCAGGCTGATGCGCATCCGGTTCAGGCCTTACATTGCATTTAAAAACCGTATCCAGTACACGGTAATTTCAATTGTGGTAACGGCCATGTTTCTTATCGGGGCCAGCACCGTCTATTATATTATAGTCAATTATTCTAACAACCAGGTATTGCAGTTGACCGAACGTTTGAACTCCATGATTGGCGCTGTAAGCCAGGATATTTCTGAAGAGAAAAATATTGGGACTGAAATAAGTGATGAGCTGGAAAATAAGTTTTCAAATCTGTATTCCATACTCCGCGTGGATTTCAATATTTATAATACTGCAGGATACCTTGTATATTCATCACAGCCAAAATTATATGAGCAGGATATAATTGCAAAAACAATGAACAGGGTAGTTTACCAGGAAATTATAAAAGGTCAGCATTCAAATTATACAAGCTTTGAGCAGATCGGCACGCTGGGTTTTCTTACAGGATATGCAACTATCCGCAACCATAACAACAATGCAATCGGCTATCTCAACCTTCCCTATTTCGCAAAACAAAGTGAACTGAAAAAAGAAATTTCTTCCTTTCTTGTGGCGCTTATAAATATTTACGTGTTACTGTTTGCGTTTTCAGTTGTCTTGACATTTATTATTTCAAACCGCATGACACAACCTTTGCGCATCATACAGGAGCGAATGAGCAAGGTGAAATTCGGTAAAAGGAATGAACAGATTGAATGGAGAGGCAAAGATGAAATCGGTGACCTGATTTCTGAATATAACCGTATGGTGAACGAATTAACCGACAGCGCACAAAAGCTTGCTAAGTCAGAGCGCGAAAGTGCATGGCGTGAAATGGCAAAGCAAGTGGCGCATGAAATAAAAAACCCCCTTACCCCGATGAAGCTGAGCGTGCAGCACCTGCAGCGTGCCTGGAAAGACAAGCATGAAAATCTGAATGAAATTATGCAGCGGTTTACCCATACATTGGTAGAACAAATTGACACGCTTTCAAACATTGCTACAGAGTTTTCAAATTTTGCACAAATGCCGAAAGCAAATTATGAAATAGTGGATTTAAGAAGCATTGTGGGCAATATTGTAAATCTTTACCGCGAAAATGAAAAAGTGGAAGTTCATTTAGAAGAGGCGCGCAAAATCCCGTATGAAGTTTTTGCAGACAGGGAACAAATGCTGCGGGTTTTTACCAACCTTGTTAAAAATTCTGTCCAGGCAGTACCTTCTGATCGCAAAGGAAAGATAGAAGTAAAATTGTTTACTGAAAACGGGAATTGTGTGGTTACAGTTAAAGATAACGGGCATGGAATACCTCCTGATAAAATTCCAAAAATTTTTACTCCGAACTTTACAACCAAAACGGGTGGAACCGGGTTAGGCCTGGCAATGGTGAAGAGTATTGTTGAAAACAGCAATGGGAAAATCTGGTTTGAAACGGTCGAAGACCAGGGAACTACTTTTTTTGTTTCGTTGCCTGTTTATGAAAACAAGCAATAAGTCGGTTGGGGTTTGAAGCTTTAAGTTATCCGAAATAAAAAATACAGCGGGATATTTTATTCAACCGCAAACCCCCAAACAAATATTAACTTTGACCACAATAATTTTCAACTTGTGAATCGTCCCATAAGAGTTTTAATTGCCAAGGTAGGATTAGATGGTCATGATCGCGGTGCAAAAGTGATTGCTTCTTTTTTGCGTGATGCCGGGATGGAAGTGATCTACACCGGCCTGAGGCAAACTCCGGAAATGGTGGTGAATACTGCATTGCAGGAAGACGTTGACGTTATCGGCATCAGCATTCTTTCAGGGGCGCACAACACGGTATTTCCAAAAATCATTTCACTCATGAAAGAAAAAAACATGAATGATGTGCTGGTCACAGGCGGTGGGATTATTCCTGAAAATGATATGAGAAAGCTGAATGAGTCAGGAGTTGGAAAATTGTTTCCACCGGGAACGGAAACCAAACAAATTATTTCTTATATCACAGATTGGGTGAAAGAACACAGACAGTTCTAAGTATAAAAAATTAAAGGTTGAAAATTGAGGATTGGTTTTAAAATCGTACATCGTAAATTGTAAATCGTACATTATATTATGACTTTCGAAAATATCCTTACCAAAACAGAAAACGGGATTCTTGTCATCACCATTAATCGTCCTGACAAACTAAATGCACTCAATAAAAAAACAATTGAGGAGACAGGGTCAGCTGTTAGTGCAGGTGAAAAAGATGAGGCTGTAAAAATTATTATCATCACCGGATCAGGACTAAAATCATTTATTGCAGGAGCAGACATTTCGGAGTTTGCTGATTTAAGCGTAGCGGAAGGAGAACAACTTTCCCGTCATGGCCATGTTGTATTCAATAAGATTGAAAATTGCGAAAAACCTGTAATTGCTGCTATAAACGGATTTGCATTAGGAGGAGGTTGTGAACTTGCCATGTCTTGCCACATTCGCGTAGCTTCAGACAATGCAAAATTTGGTCAGCCTGAAGCAAAACTTGGATTGATCCCCGGGTATGGGGGTACCCAGAGATTGACAATGCTTATTGGTAAAAGCAAAGCGATGGAGTTACTGATGACAACGGATATGATTTCCGCTGCTGATGCATTGAGTCTCGGATTGATTAATTATGTTACCACACCGGAACAACTAATGAATAAATGTATTGAGCTTGCCGAAAAAATAAAGCAGCAGGCTCCGCTGGCAATTGCGGGAATCATTCGTTCTGTAAATGATTTTTATAATGAAGAAAAAAACGGGTATGAAACAGAAATAACTGAGTTTGGAAAATGTTTTAATACGCATGATTTCAAAGAAGGGAGTAAAGCATTTCTTGAAAAACGAAAAGCGGCATTTAAAGGCAAATAAAATTTAACTGCAAACTATAAGCTGTTTGCCATGAGTGAAAAGTGTTTTCAAATAACCGTGAAAGGAAATGTCCAGGGAGTTTTTTTCAGAAAATATACAAGGATTATGGCCAATAATTTAGGCATTAAGGGCTTTGTAAGAAACGAACCCGACACCTCTGTTTACATTGAAGCATGCGGTGAAGCTGGCGCAATTGAAAAATTTATTCAATGGTGCCATCATGGCCCTGAGCATGCTGCGGTAGAAAAAGTTGATGTGCAGGAAATTTCATTGAAAAAATTTTCAACGTTTGATATTGTTTTCTTTTAACTGTTCTTCCGAATTATTTTTCGGCCTTTTTTCTGTTCATCAACAAATTTATTTATCTTTAGCCCTCTAAAAAATTAAAAATAAGTTTAATTCTAAATCCAAAAAATTATGACAATACGATTAGGCGATGAAGCACCCGACTTCACAGCGCAAACCACCGAAGGAACAATTAATTTCCATGAATGGCTGGGCAACAAATGGGGAATATTATTTTCTCATCCTGCTGATTTCACTCCTGTTTGCACAACAGAACTTGGAGTAGCTGCAAAATCAAAAAGCGATTTTGACAAACGCGATGTAAAAATGATCGCTATCAGCGTGGACCCGATGGATTCACACGAAAAATGGATCAATGACATCAATGAAACTCAAAACACAACAGTGAATTTCCCGATGATCGCAGATCCTGACAAAAAAATTGCAATGCTGTATGACATGATTCATCCGAATGCAGATAATAAGCAGACTGTGCGTTCGGTTTTTGTAATTGGTCCTGATAAGAAAGTGAAGCTTACACTAACTTACCCTGCTTCGACAGGAAGAAATTTTGATGAGCTGCTCCGCGTAATTGATTCACTTCAACTGACTGCAAACTATAGTGTGTCCACTCCTGTTAACTGGAAGAACGGAGAGGACTGCATCATTGTGCCCGCAGTGACGAATGAAGAAGCGGATAAAAAATTCCCGAAAGGCTATAAAGTTATCAAGCCTTATTTGCGAACAACTCCGCAGCCGAATTTGTCTTGATTTAGTAATTGGGTAATTAAGTTAATTGGGTAATCCGTTTTCGTTTTCCTAATTACCTTAATTGCCCGATTATCTTAATTGCCTGTTTTCCAAACAATTTTCCGCTGCTTTTACACTCTCCTGATCAAGCTGGTTTGATTCAATTGCTTTTTGCAAATATTTTTTTGCTATTGATTTTTCTCCATTTGTGCAATACCCCATTCCGAGGCGATAATTCATTTCAATATTTTCTTTATCCAGATCAATGGCTTTTTCCATGTATGCAATCCATTGTTCAAGATTTTTTTTCGCGCCCTCGGGATATTGCTTAGAGAGAATCGTTTCGCATTCTGCTAATTTCAGATATGCGTCTTTCATTACAGGATCAATGGCCACGCATTTTTTCAGATATGTAATGGCTGCCCCAATATTGTTTGTCATCACATTGATTACTCCCATCCCATAATATCCTGCTGAAGAATTTTTATTCAGCTGCAATGCATTGTTGAAATAATCCTGTGATAAATTCAAGTCCGCTGTTTTTATACTGTCTGAGGAACCGGCAACCGCTTTATTAAAATAAATATTTCCCAGCATAACAAACCCTTGTGAATCATCAATGTGATTGGATGAAGCTTTTTGAGCATGACTCAAAGCAAAGTCGAATTGACGAATCGCCTGGTAATATTCAGAAGCAATGAGATCGTAATCTACATTATTATTATGCGTATCCGGATCGTAAGGGAACCAAAACAGTTTGCAAAAAATATTTGCAGCAGCCGAGGCAACCTGTTTTTCAGGAACAACAAAAACATCTTTATTGTTTTGATGAAAACCGAATTGCTCAATCAGCATTTTATTTTTTTCGTTTTTCTTTAAATAAAGCGCTGCCACAGCATCGAAATACACTAAATCCCAATTATTACTTGCGATGAGATGCTGGTGTAATGCCAGTGATTGCAGACGGTAAACAACAGCATATTCAAAATGAACTTTTGCGTCTGAAGAATCAAAATACTGCGGAACACTTGTTGTGAGCAGGTAACTTTTAAAAAAACTTTCGGGAAAAATATCCAAATCACGCAGGTCAATAAAAGTTTTAAAGCCAGGATATAATTTCCATAACAAATAAGAAGATGTAAGATAGTCGCAGAAACCGGTTCCGGTAAGATGATGATCTGATAAAAATTTTGCAGCGCCAACAGGATTTTTGTCAGCATCAATTTTCATCCCGAAGGAATCACGCATATTAAACGTTTTGTAATAATGATTCGTTGTAACGGATGCATAGCTGAACATTCCGAATACAAGGAGCGATACATAAATGATTTTTGGCGAAAGCGAAATTTTTTTTATTCCGGAAAAAAACTTTTCCAAAGCAACCGCCATTACAGGTGTGCTGATGATAATAAAAAAAGGAATGTTCCTGAAAGCAGTAAGACTGAGGTAAAAGAAAAGAATAAAAAGAATAAAATAAGAAAGCCCGAACACCAGGAAAGATTGAAAAAGACTTCTCCCGGAATTTTTCTTTGGCTTTTTATAATTTGAAAAAAAATAAACCAGGCAAATTAAGAAAATACCAACGTTGAAATACGACTGGTAATGCCAGTAGTCATGGTCAGTGAATGAAACAAGCTCTGTAGTAAATTTATTTTCACCCACCTGTTTAAAAATTTCTACAGGATGGTAAATCATTTTAAAACCCCGGGGATGCAATGCCGGTGCAATCAATGCAAGGAAAGCCGCAACTGAAAAATTCTTTTTTACATCATCAGAAATCCCTGTTTCTGTTTTATATTTTTTAGAAAAATAATTTTCAATCCATATGGCACAGGCACTTATCAGCATTATAATCATTCCCGTTCCGTAAGCTTCATGAAAATTGGTCCATATTACCTGTAACGGAATGATCCAAAAAACAAACTTTGGTCTTTTAAAACGTGCTTTGATTAAAATGTTCAGATATAATGCCGTCATCAGGTGGCTGATCATTTCGGGGCGGCCATTTAAGCGGAATTCATTAATGAATAAAAATAAAAAAGAGACGATAATGATTCCGTAAGTCGGATAAGTGACAGGAATTTTAAAAATATAATTTTTGATAAATAAAAAAGTATTTAAAAGAATAACTAAAATCAAAACCGTAACAATGCATTGTAAAACAGGAGTAAACTCCGGTCCACCGATGAGTGAGATTCCATAAAGCAAAACTTCAAACCCCCATTTTACATTGATCCAGGGTGTCCCTTCAAATGTGTAGCTGAACATATCAACCATCGGAACCTGGTGATTTTTGCAAATCCATTCGCCTGTTTCCAGCATCCACCATATATCCGGCTCCCTGATTTGCTTTATGCTGATAACAACCCCGGTTGCAAGACAAATAATCCAGGCGATGCGGGCAAGTGTTTTAGTGGTTTTCATTCAGGTCAGAAAGATAAAAAAAAGGTTAATCCCCATAGCTATCGGGAAAGGTTTAAACTTTAAAGTTCAGGTTTAATCCTCAGCGTTTGATTCTTTAACTTTTTTGTATCTTCGCCCACTCTTAAAAAAAGGGGGCATTCCCGGTTAATTCCGAGATTCACTTTAAACTTTAAACCTTAAACTTTAAACTTTATTTCTCAAATGGCTGTAATTGGTAAAATTCGTCAACGTGCCGGTCTGTTAGTCGGAGTTGTTTTCGTTAGTTTAATATTATTTGTATTGGGCGATTTGTTAACTTCCAATAGCTCATTTATTAAGGGTTCTGAAACCACTGTTGCTGAAATTGGCGGCAGGAAAGTTAAAATCCAGGATTTCCAGGAGCGAGTAGCCAAGATGGAAGAAAATTATAAAATCAATACAGGAAAAGAAAATATTGACAATGAAACGGCAGATCAGCTTAGAGACCAGGCGTGGGGACAAATGCTCAATGAACAGCTGCTTGGAAAACAATATGAAAAAATTGGAATTAAAGTAAGCCCGGAAGAAATTTTTGACATGGTGCAGGGAAAAAACCCTCATCAGCAAATCAAAGATGCTTTCAAAGATCCTAAAACAGGTCAGTTCAATCCGGCTAACGTTATGCAATTTTTGAAAAACATGGATAATGATCAAACCGGTAAAACACGTGCCCAATGGCTGGCTTTTGAAGATTTTTTAAAAAACGACCGCATAAGTACGAAATTTAATAACCTGGTAAAGCAAGGCTTGTATGTTACCACCGAAGAAGCAAAACGCGATTATGAAGCAAAAGGAAAGCAGGCATCCATAAAATACGTGGTACTCAATTATTCCACTATAGCGGACAGCACTGTCAAACCATCGGAAAGTGATTTGAAAGAATATCATAATGAGCACCAGAATAAATACAAGCAGGAAGCATCACGCAAAGTAGAATATGTAACTTTCGAGGTAAATCCATCGCCTGAAGACATTAAAGAAGCACAAGATTATATTGCAAAACTGGTGGAACCATTTAAAGCTTCTGCTGATGATTCCACTTTCGTGAAAAGCAACTCCGATTCCAAACAGGACAGCGTCTTTCATAAAAAAGGAACATTATCCCCTATCCTCGACACCGTATTTTTTAATGCTCCTGTAGGAACAGTTATTGGCCCTTACGAAGAAAACGGTTATTATAAAGTTTCAAAGCTCATTGCTGCCAAAGAAATTCCTGATTCTATTAAAGTAAGCCATGCATTGATTGCTTACAAAGGCGCGCAACGTGCTCCCGCAAATGATACGCTCACCAGGGAGCAGGCAAAAGTAAAAGCTGACAGCCTGTTTAAGCTTGCCGAAAGCGATCCTAAAAATTTTATTGATATAGCTAAAAACGCATCTTCTGACGTGGTTTCAGCAACCAAAGAAGGCGACCTGGGATGGATGAATATGAACAGCCCGATGGATGTCCGTTTTAAACAAGGCGCTTTTGATACCGAAAAAGGAAAAGTAAAATTAGTTGAATCTGATTTTGGCTTCCATATAATAAAGGTGTTCGAAGTTTCGAAAACTGAATTGCAGGTTAAAGTTGCTACGGTTGATCGCTTGATTGAGGCAGGCACAAAAACCTACCAGGGCGTTTTTGCCAAAGCAACTGAATTTGCAGGAAAAAATAATACTGCCGATGCATTTGACAAAGCCGTGAAAGACCAGGGCTTAAATAAGAGAGTGGCAGAAAGTCTGACTGAAGCTGAAAAAAATATTCCCGGCCTTGAAAATCCGCGCGAATTAGTGAGATGGGCTTACCGTTCAGAAAAAGGACAGGTCACCGAAAAACCTTTTGAATTCGGAAATAAATTTGTGATTGCCAAGCTGGTTGAAATAAGAGAAAAAGGAATTGCTCCTCTTGAG
>DATEMK010000174.1:0-2410 GCA_035275625.1 Bacteroidia bacterium | reverse complement strand
GTTATACCTTCAAAAAATGCCGTTTCATTAATACACGAAGTTGTGAAAGTAAAATCATTATGCGCTTTATTTTCAGAAGTTGTTACATATAAAGAATCTTTACATCCTGAAGCATCCGTTACGACAGCAAGGTAAATATTTGCTCCAAGCCCGGTTGCAGTGTGAGAAAATTGATGAGGATTGGTAAACCACTCATAATTAAAAGGTGAACTTCCGCCCGAATTAATAACTGACGCTGAACCATCTTCCTTTCCGCAAGAGGCGTTTGTAACGTAATCTAAAATTAAATCAGGAGCTTCAATTGCATTAATTTTAACATTTAAGAAGGAGAGGCATCCTCCATTGTCAGTTATTTTTACAGTGTATGTACCTGCAGAAAGTCCGGTTGAAGTTGGTACATATTGTAGTGGAGTGGTGTACCATAAAAAACTGAAAGGTCCATTGCCATTGATATTTGTAACCGAAGCGCTGCCATTCGGTTTATTGCAAGTAGCGTCAATTACATCTGAAATAAATCCGTGAGGTCCATCCCAGTTGTTGATGTAAGCTGTTGCAACCACAGAACAATTATCACTATCCGTAACCGTTACCTGGTAGGCACCGGCAAAAAGATTAGATGCAATTGGCGTATGCTGAATAGGGAGTGTGTTCCACAAATAAGAATAAGGAGTGTGTCCTCCTGAAACAGTTGCTGTTGCACTTCCATCATTTAAGGTGCAACCGGCACTTATAGTAGTAATATTGGGAATAATCGGTGGCGGCCCCGTGATAACAGCGGTAATGGAATCCGTGCAACCCTTAGAATCAGTAACCACAACAGTCCAGTTTCCAGCAGGAAGATTTATTGCAGCAACTGAGGCTTGCGGTGGATTAGTATTCCATATATAAGTAAATGGTGGTATTCCCTGTGATGAAGAAACTGTCGCTGAACCATTATAAATATTCCCGCACGCAAGATTAACAGTTGAAACCGAAAGTTGCATTCCGCCTGTTTCAATTGTAACAGGGGCTGTACTTGTGCAACCTGATGCATCAATAACTGTAAGCATATACGAACCCTGCGTTAACCCCGAAATCGAATTGCCGGTTTGTCCGTTAGACCATAAATATGTGAAAGGAGCATGACCGCTGACATTAGCGGTTGCTGAGCCTTGTGCAGAACCATCACATGAAATATTTGTATGCGCCATTGTTATATCCGGCATACCAATTAAGGGAATCTGGACGATAATTGATGCGGTGCAGCCGTTTGCTCCTGTTACAACAACGGTGTAGTTACCGGCTGAAAGACCTGTTGCTGTGGGCGTAGTCTGTCCGGGATTCGTATTCCAGGAATAACTATACGGAGCCATCCCGCCTTGTATGGTAACGGTGGCCGAACCATTATTAAGTGAATCACATGTTTCGGGCTGAGTGGCAACTGACAGCGAAGGCAATCCTGTTACAGCAATATTTGCAAGAGCATAATCTGTACAACCGTTTGCATCTGTTACAACAAAAGTGTATTGCCCCGGTGCAAGACCAGTTGCAGTGAGCGTATTTTGCATGGGTAAGCTGTTCCAGTTATAACTGTAAGGAGGAGTGCCGCCATTCACAATTGCCGTTGCAGTTCCATCATTGTTGTTGCAATTAGCATTCGTTGCTGCAATAATTGAAGCTGCAGGAGAAGAATAAAGAATATTAAAATGTATTTTGGAATCTTCGGGTGTCATGTTGTCACAATAATCGCTCAGTGTATTTCCATCCGATCCTTTTTCTATATGGAGCGTATAGTTTCCCGGAACCATTATTGAACCGGAGAAATAGACTTTAATACCGGGAGTGAGTACAATATTACCGGCTGATAATGGTCCTGCAGAGGTTATTGTAACACCGGAAGGCCCTGTAATTTTAAAATCGCTTCCGTCAGTGGCTATGGTTGAACACTTAATACTTTCGGTAAAAAAGACGTAAGCTAATGAAGGCCCGCATGAAGTAATATTAGTGCTGGTAAGAAGGGGCGGGTCTGTATCATATATGGAAGCGCTTCCGCTGAAATTAAGCGTATAGCCTGAATTTGTTGCGGTAAAATTATTTATCATCAAAACATATTTCTCATTTTGAAGAACAGATATAGGTGCACATTGGTTTACCCCGTTAGACGATACATGAATGCCTGAAAATCCCTGGGCAAGACCTGTGCTCCCTAATGCTGATGAATAATTACACCGCAGAACAGGGGTAATGCCGTTTGCAATGTCAGAGCAGTCCCCGTTAAATTTATACAGAACAAAATCGTAATCATCCTGGGAATTCAAAGGAGCAATCTGAAATAAGATTGTGCCCGGGTTTTGAATGTAGAAAATATACCATGTTGAATTTGTTTCACCATTACCCAGGCAACTTGCCCCGGCTGAAACTTCCTGGATGC
>DATEMK010000173.1:0-7105 GCA_035275625.1 Bacteroidia bacterium | reverse complement strand
GCTTTTCATAATAAGATCTTCTCCTATGTTTATAACAACTGAAGTATTCGAAAGGCCGGATGCAACAAAAGTTCCTCCCGAAAAAATCAGGCTTCCGCCAATGTTCAGGGTGTCTGTTTTTCCGACAAACAGAAAATTATTCATCCCCGTTTTATGAAGCTCAAGATCGCCCTGTATGTTTTTAAAAGCGTTACTGATATCCAGCGTAGAGCCTTGCGCAGAATTGATCAAAACATTTCCGCAAACCACTTTTTCAGAAAAAGTTTCAGCGCTGTATTGGTAAAAACACTGATTGGAATGCGGACTGAAATATTTTTTAACGCCCGGTAATTTTCCATCATTAAGATGAATATAATTTGCCCCGTTATCCATTTTGAAATTTTTTACCGGGTTCCCCTCTTTAATTGAAAATTCCTGCTGGTAAATTCCTCCGTCAGTTACAAGTAAATAATTTGCATTAAGCGGCTGTTTCGCCTTCAGGCAACCGTGTTTTTCGATTATAACAGAGCCAAGAATTGTCTCCGAAGTATTCGTCAGGTTATGCCCGCTTTGAATAAAATAACAGTTATTAAGATCATCTTGTTTATCGGGTTCCCTGCCGGAGCCGTCACGTTTAGAGTTCCACATATCGGGCTGGTTAAATCCTGAATGCCCGGTAGAAAAATAAGGAGTATTTGAAAAAATTTTCTTTTTACCTGCAGGTGAGGATAACATGGGGATAAATGTATTGGTCCCGATTCGCAAACTGATGCATTGAGCATCTATGGTTCCGTTTTTTGCTGCTGCATCAGCTTTGATATCACACGTAAGCCAGAAATAATTTTTACCCGGATTTAGCTGCCGGTTAACAATAATGTCAAAATTATTTTCAGTGATCTGCGGCAGTGTTTGTCCGATCTGAACAGAGGTATTGAAATTATTGTCATTTCCCGTAAACCATAAGCGTGCGTTTTCAATATTTTTTATTACAGGTAATGATGTGCCGCTTGCTGAAAAGGTGATGTTAGCAAGCTTTACCGGGTTTTTATTTCCTGAGGTCTTTACCTCCACACCCAGAATTGCCTGGTTAATGCTTCCCCGGAAAACGGAAGAAGTGTCCTGGAGTACGTCAGCGCTTTCGAAAACCATCAGGCTTTGACCAAATGAATTTTCCTGTTTTGATAAATTAAAAAAAATGAAGAGAAGCACAATTAATGCTGCTATGGTGGTTCCTGCAACGGCTAATGCCAGCTTGGCTGAGGTTTTTAAACGATTGGACGGTTTTAAACGATTGCTTCTGTGTGACATAGTTTTTTAAATAATATCACTGTTACGCATGAATGACAAAAACGCCCGTTAAAAAACACTAAAATCTTACATGAACTGAAAGATAAAACATTCGCCAGCCGGTGTTTAACTAAACTTAGAGTGTTTCAGAATAAACTTTCCACCAGGCGCCTTTTCGCTATCAACCCTGAATCCCTACTTTTGCCCCTCAAAATTCAGTACATTGATTGCCCGGGCGCTGCAAAATCTTATTGCTTATATTGAAAAAGAAAATTACAGCGGGTATGATCCCTATGATGCGTTAAAGTCCCCGCTGTTCAGGCTTCCTTTTTTTCGGACAAATAAAATAGCCCGTTTCGTTGCGCAGCAATTGGTAAAGAGATTTCCGGCAAACCTGCGTCCTTTATTTTTTGTACCGAAGGGATATAACCCGGTCACGCTGGGTTTATGTATCCAGGCGTATTCCAACCTCACTAAAACTTATCCTGAAAATAAAAATGAGTATGAAAAAAAAATAAATTATTTGATTGATGAACTGGTAAAATTAATTCCGGCTGGTTTTCATGGTGCGTGCTGGGGCTATGATTTTGACTGGGAAGCGCGCTACTCTAAAATTCCTTCCTACCAGCCAACCGTTGTGGCAACAGGAATTATTACCCATGCATTATTTAATGCTTATCGCCATACAGGGAATAAAAAAGCGATGGAGCTATGCATCAGCGCTGCAAAATTTGTTTTAAATGACCTTAACCGGACAATGGATGAGGATGGAGATTTTTGTTTTTCTTATTCACCGTTTGACAAGCAGGTTGTTTTTAATGCAAGCATGAAAGGCGCCCGTTTGCTTGCGGAAGTATATTCGATTACCGGGGACGAACAATTGAAAAATGAAGCTAAAAAAGCCGTTGCATTCGTAATAAAATACAGGCGCAGTGACGGTGCATGGATTTACTCGGCAAATCTTGCTGGCGGATGGATTGACAATTATCACACCGGGTATATACTTGATTGCCTGGATGAGTATATGACTCTTTGTGATGACAGTTCTTATGAATTAAGTCTGGAGAAAGGGTATAAATTTTATGCACAAAATTTTTTTTATCACAACAGTATTCCCAAATTTTATGATAAAGAACTCTATCCAATAGATTGCACCGCTGCCGCACAATCAATTTTAACATTAACCCGCTTCAAAGATTATAAGCTTGCTGAAAATGTTGCCGGCTGGATGATCCTTAACATGCAGGATGATGAAGGATATTTTTATTTTCGTAAATATAAATTTTATACTGAAAAAACTTCTTTCATGCGCTGGTCAAACGCCTGGATGATGCTTGCTTTATCAGAATTGTTAACAGTTAACCGTTAATTGTTATCATGAATCGTGAATTGTAAATCGTAAATTATAAATCGTACATCTTTCCATGCGTTATCTTGTTTATCTCGGTCACCCTGCTCATTTTCATCTTTTCAAAAATGCAATTAGGATGTTGAAAGAAAAAGGACATGAGATACAAATCCTGATTAAGAAAAAAGATGTGCTCGAAGATTTATTAAAAACTACCGGGTGGAATTATATTAATATTAATCCCAAAGGGAGGGCGGATAATAAGTTTGCCATTGCCTTTGCTTTGCTTAAAAGAGATGCACAGTTTCTGAAAATATGCCTCCGGTTCAAACCGCATTTGATGATAGGCACATCAGCTGAAATTTCGCATATCGGAAAATTACTTGGAATTTATTCCATTGTTGTAAACGAAGATGATGATGATATAGTCCCTCTTTTTGCAAAGCTTGCTTATCCGCTGGCGGATAAAATCCTGGCGCCCGATTGTTGCCGCGTTGGAAAATGGGAAAAGAAAAAAACAGGTTATACTGGCTATCATGAGCTGGCATATCTTCACCCGAAGTATTTTATACCGGACGAAAATGTGGGTAAATTTCTTAAAAAAGAAAAAGAAAAATATTTCATTATCCGATTTGCAAAATTAGGCGCTCATCATGATGAAGGCAGAACCGGCATCACCACAGAAATTGCCGGTAAAATAATAAACACGCTGACCGCCCGGGGAAATGTTTATATATCTTCAGAACGGGAACTTGAAACTGAATTTGAAAAATACCGTATCCCGATACAGCCTGAAAACATGCACAGCGCATTATATTTTGCTGATATGTACATTGGCGACAGCCAGACCATGGCAGCTGAATCAGCAGTATTGGGTACGCCATCTGTTCGCTTCAATGATTTTGCAGGCCAGATAAATTATCTCCTGGATCTGGAAAATAAATACGGGCTTACATTTGGAATAAAAACTTCAGACAGTAAAAAATTTTTTGATAAAATTGATGAATTGCTTAACATGAAAAATCTTAAACAGGAATGGGAAAAAAGGCGATTGATAATGCTCTCCCAAACCATTGACCTTACAGAACTGATGATAAATTTAATGGAAACCCATGCAGGAAAAGAGAAGCCATAAAAACCGGGAATACATTAACCTTTCAGCTTGTTTCGCCTTTAGGCTAATACATGGAGTCATACTAAAGTCGTAAAATTCTTACTGTTATCTAATAAATTCAGGTTTGTTTTTGTCCTTTCAAAAAATCATTTGTAATTTAGCACGCGAAACCGATTATCTCTCTTCTTTACCAGCTTATCTTTCTTAAGGCAAAAAATTGCTTGCTAAAAAGCATTTAATACCCAGGAATGAGCCTTATTAAACTAAAAAATAGAATGTTGAATAATTACCTCCAGGAACTACCTCCTCAAAATGGAAAAATAAGGGATATCAGGACGCATAGTCATGTTTCCGAAACCATTATCAAAGAATTCGGAACCGGAGTTTATCAATTTATTTCTTCTCATTCAGAAGTGGAAAGTGATACTTCCATGGTCATCATGACCAATGACACCTTTAATATCCATTCTTTATCTGATAATTATTTTAAATCAATCATTAATCTGAAAAGAATTAATGATACTAAATACATCAATAAACTTTTTGAGGCCGTAAATGCAAAGCTTCCTGAAAACGGCACTTTTATCGGGTGCGTTGAAACTACTGAATTGCGCAAAAACAGGATACTTCATAAATATCCCACAGGCGTTGCACATGTTTATTATGCTTTTGACTTTGTTTTTAAAAGAATTTTTCCAAAGCTCCCCATCACCAAAAAAATTTATTTCAAAATTACTGCCGGCCGCAACCGTGTAATTTCTAAATCCGAAACAATGGGAAGGCTTTATTCATGCGGGTTCAGCATTGTGGCGGAAAAGTTGATTAGTAACAACCTTTATTTTGTTGTCAGAAAAACAAAAGAACCCTCTTACGACCCCGAACCCTCTTACGGCCCGATTTATAAAATGAAAAGAGTGGGCAAGGATGGAAAAATTATTTACGTGTATAAAGTACGCACTATGTATGCCTTTTCGGAATATCTCCAGCAATATATTTATGAAAAAAATTCATTGCAGGAAGGCGGAAAGTTTAAAAATGATTTCAGGATATCAACAGTCGGAAAATTTTTCCGGAGATATTGGCTCGATGAATTACCTATGCTGATCAATCTTTTCAAAGGCGATTTAAAGTTAGTCGGGGTTCGTCCTCTTACACCCCATTACCTGAGCCTTTATTCTGAGGAGCTTCGTAAAAAACGCCTGGAGCAAAAACCCGGTTTGATCCCGCCTTTTTATGTTGACATGCCAAAAACGCTGAAAGAAATTATGGATTCTGAATTACGCTATATTGAACAACATGAAAAGGCGCCATTCAAAACTGATCTGAAATATTTTTTTAAGGCTTTACATAATATCCTGATCCGGAGAGCAAGAAGCAAATAAGAGTCTGATTTTAAATTTTCAAATTCCAATTTTCAATCTCCGGGTTTCTCTTCATGGATTTTCTCCGGGCAATATAATTGTGTTTACCTCTGACACTCAAGTTTAACTTTAAAAGGGAAACGCTGATAATTTGAAAATTGGAATTTGAAAATTGGAATTTGGAATTTGTCGCGATAATGATGGAATTTGTACTTTAGCCATTCAAATTTAAAACTTATGGTAAAAAAATATTTTTTACTTCTTATTGGAATGTTCATTTTCGGAAGGACAAATTCACAGGATGTTTTTCAGCACATAAGCAATTCAAATATTTACGAATTCCTTGATGAACTTGCCAACCAGCATATATTCACACTTAACACCGCCATAAAACCATACTCGCGCCACCTGATTGCTGACAAGCTGAATGAAGCGGAAACTAAAAAAGATAAGCTCTCAAAAAACCAGCAGAAGCAGCTTGATTTTTTTCTCAGAGATTACAATAAAGAATTAAAAACCGAAAACAGGACTAATTATCTTTTTTGGGGATCAGAAGGATATAAAAAAAGAGTTGACTTGTTTTATTTCAAAGATTCATTGTTCACACTTTCAATAAATCCTGTTTTCGGATATGAGTATTGGAAAAATGAAAATGGAAATGCATACCATCGCTGGGAAGGAGCAGAGGCAATTGCCTATATAGGTCCCCATGTTGGTATTTATGCCAGCTTGCGTGATAACCATGAGGATCATGTTTTGGAATTGCCCTCTTTTTTAACTCAGCGTCCCGCTGCAGTTTATAAAGGCCCTGCAATTGTCGGAGGTGATTACAGCGAAGCCCGGGGAGGAATTGTCTATAGCTGGAAATGGGGGCACCTTGGTTTGATAAAAGATCATTTTACCTGGGGAAACAATTATAACGGTGCAAATATTTTTTCGGGAAAAACTCCTTCGTTTGCACATATCAAATTGAACATGAAACCTGTTTCCTGGCTTGATTTTAATTATGTGCATGGCTTTCTGGTTTCCGATGTATTGGATACCGGCAGGCACTATGCAGCAGGCGGGGCAGAGCGGCAGGTGCTGGTTCCTAAATTTCTTGCCGCTAATATGTTTACAATTACCCCTCTTAAAAAACTAAACTTTTCTTTTGGAAATTCAATAGTTTATTCGGATGAATTTCAGCTTGCTTACCTGATTCCGGTTTACTTTTTTAAATCTGTTGATCATACAACTACTAATACAGGAGGAAATTTCTTAGGTCAGAATGCACAGTTTTATTTTGACATCAGTTCAAGGCAGATAAAATATGTTCATTTGTATATTTCTTTTTTTGTGGATGAAGTTTCTATAAAAAATTTATCAGACGAGAAGAATCAATCTAATTTTTTCAGCGGGAAAATTGGTATAGCCATCAATCCTCCTTTTGTCCCGAATACCACATTCATTGCAGAATATACACGCACCAATCCTATCGTTTACAGGCACTTTGTCAACACCACGACTTTCGAATCAAATGGCTTTAACATGGGACATTATCTTCGTGACAATGCGGAAGAAATTTTTCTCGGGATCCGCTGCAGGCCAATCCCCCGTCTTTACGTGAATGCATCCATGACAATGGCAAAAGTTGGTGAAAGCTACATCTATACCGGGCAAAACGGTACCGGCAAAGGTTTGCCTTTCCTTGCGGATACCAAATGGAAAAACAATGTTATGTCTTTTAAAGCAAGATTTGAAGTGATCAATGACGGTTTTGTTTTTGCCGGAGTTGATTACGGAAAAATCACCGGTGACAGTGCCTATGTTGCAGCTTATACTCCGGCACTTTTCAGGGGAAAAACAACTACTGTAAACGTTGGTGTTAATTTTGGATTTTAAAAAGTTTTAATCTTTAAACTTTTCTGTTATGAGAATGGAGAGAAACGTTTCATTAAAATCTTTTAATACATTCGGTATTGATGTTTCTGCAAAATATTTTTGTGCAGTAACTTCCGCAGAGGAATTAAAAGAATT
>DATEMK010000172.1:0-6638 GCA_035275625.1 Bacteroidia bacterium | reverse complement strand
TGAATGTTGAATGTTGAATGTTGAATGTTGAATGTTTTCGTTATAGGAAATTTCTTTTACCTATATAATAGCTTGCTATTTTTCAGAAAGGGCAGGAGAGGGGCTGAAATTGACTTTGCGTGATTTACCCTGTGAGTTTGTGATTAAAACATATTCTACTTCAGCGGAAATTCTGATTTTTCGTGAGGATTGAGAGAGGTATCCTGAGCCGTAGGGAATTTCAACTATAGTTTTTTTATTGTCTTTATAGAACAATTCTGCTTTCATATCAAGGGGCTCAGGGCGCAGCAGATTTTTCGGAAGAAATTTTTTATTGCGTTCATAAGACTGCATAGCGGAATTATTATTACTGACGAGGTATATTTCACGGCTTCCGTTTTGCAATTGAATTTTTGCCATTGCTTTGGCGTCATGCGGAGTATAAAAACCGCTTTGGTTACATTTTACAGGAGAAAAATTTCCCTGCCCATCTCCTTTAAGAAGAAGGCCATTACCGGCATCATAGCGTTCTATTTCCGGTTCTGATGCATACGAATTTCCCGTCAGCAGAATATCTGTATTTCCGTCTGCATCAAAGTCATCAGTGAGCATGCCGTAAACGGGTGAGAACTGGGCTTCTAAAGGTAAAGGAGAAAGGGAAAATTTTCCGCCTCCATCGTTGCGGAGATAGCCGGTTGAAAAAGTATGGCAATAATAAATTTTAACGTCCTTCATTTCTTCGGGAGTAAAAACCTGGTCTATAGTAAGGTCGGCATAGTCGGCATAACGAATCAATTTTTTCTTCAGCGGACGAACCTGGTCAGTCATATCATCCCTTGAATAAATAGGATAGCTGATCCCATCTGTTTGTGTAAAACAAATAATGGCATCGAGGCTTCCGTTCTTATCGAAATCATTTGCATAAATGCAGGCAGGTTTAGAAGGTGACGCTTTGATCTTATTGTTCAACCCGAAATTGCCCAGCACATAATCCATGTCACCATCACGGTCGAAATCAGCAGACGCGATGCTGTTCCACCACCCGGCTGAATAAGCAAGGCCGGCAGAGGCGGTAGTGTTCACAAATTTTCCGTTTTGGTTTTCAAAAATTGAAACCGGCATCCATTCGCCTGCAACGATGATATCTGTTTTTCCATCATTATTGAAATCCGTCCAGAGGGCGGAACAGACCAGCCCGCAATATTCAAGGTCAGGAGCAATATCGGCAATTACATCGGTGAAATGTCCGTTGTCATTTTTCAGCAGGTAACTTTTAGCCTTCAGCGGATAATTTCCGGGAACGATGCGCCCTCCTATAAAAAGATCAAGGTCGCCATCCGAATCAAAATCGGCTGCTGAAATGCAGGAAGAGCTTACTCCCATTGGCGGCAATGCCTGCATGTTCCGGGAGAAATTTCCGTCCCCGCTATTGGAATACAACCGTGACTGGTAATACCCTGAAAGGTTATATACTTCGCTCCCTCCGCTGGCAACGATAAGGTCTAAATCGCCATCATTATCGGCATCAAAGAAAAGGCAACCCATATCCTCAAACTGTTTATCATCTTCAAATGCTTTGACAAAACGGGATTCAAAAACTCCGCCCGGCTTCTGAATAAAAAGTTTTCCTGATTGATTCATGGCTCCGCCAATATAAAAATCTTCTTCTCCGTCCCCGTTGACATCGCCCACAGCAATCCCCGGGCCGTTCTGAGAAAACTTATGTGGCAGAAGCGGTTCGTTTTTGAAATCAATGAAATCATTTTCGGTGTGGATGAAATTTGTTTTACAACGGGCGGTGCTTTCTGAAAAAATATAATCAGGGGCAGGAGATTTTTCTGCATTTCCGCTGACAGCATCTTTATAGTGAAAAACTATTTCGCTGTTAGGTTTGATATTTGTCAGAACTTGTGTTTTTCCATCAGCCCATGTGACTTCAAGTTTTTTAACAGAATTATTTTTTCCCAAACCGAAATGCAAAATATTTTCAACTGCTGAAAGATAGCCGCGCGTGGTATAGTTCTCTATCATGCGCGTGCCTGATGAATCATAAAGCGCGGCTTTCGCGCCCATACCGGATTTATTTTTGCCTTCTCCTTCAAAGCGGACAGATAAATATAAATTGCTTGTTAGTTCGCGGCTGTTGTTGCGGTAAATCAATGCTGTATCATCCAGGTTGTTCACTATAATATCCAGGTCACCATCACGGTCAAGATCGGAATACACAGCGCCATTTGAATTTACTTTATCATCCAATCCCCAGGCTGAAGCCATATTAGTAAAAGTAAGGTTGCCTTCGTTTTTATAGATATAGTTTCTCAATTTCACGGCAGGGGCAGTGTTCAGCATTTTCAGTCCGGCATTGTACGCACCCGGATTTACTCCCAGCTCTGTGTGACGGTAAACGACAAAATCCATATTTGTTACATCCCTGTGGTACCCGTTAGTAATAAATATATCATTGTATCCGTCATTGTCAAAATCAGCAATGAGAGGCGCCCAGCTCCAATCTGTTTTTGAAATGCCTGCCAGTTCCGCAATTTCGCTGAAACTTCCATTACCATTGTTCAGCTGCAAACAATTTTTCATGAGCTGGTGGCCATACCCGTTATTGATTTTAAGCATGTATTTGTCATAGTTATCCGGACCCCCCATAATTTTCTGGCGATGATTGTCTTCGGGCAGCATATCGAGCTGAACCAGGTCTGGAAGCCCGTCATTATTTAATTCTCCTATATCGGAACCCATAGAAAAATGCGATGTGTGCCTGAAGTAAGAATAAAGCTTATCCGTAAATGTCCCGTTTTTATTATTGATATATAAAAAATCGGACATTGTGTAATCGTTACAAACATAGATATCCGGGTAACCGTCATTATTAAAATCAGAGATGCTGGCGCTCAATCCGAAAGCGTAAGAAGCTACGCCAGCTGATTGAGTAATGTCAGTAAAAGTCTGGTCCCCGTTGTTCCGGAAAAGATGGGCGCTCTCATACGGATCGTATTTTGCATTTTTTACAATTTTCTTATAAATTAATTCTTCATTTTTTTCCGGATGGTTAATCAGAAACATATCGAGGTCATTATCCCTGTCATAGTCAAAAAAAGTTGCATGGGTCGAATATCCTTTGTTATCTAACCCATACGCCTTGGCGCTTTCGGTAAAATTTGAATTCCCGTTATTGATGAATAACAGGTTTGCTCTCCGTTCGGGCGGGTTCAAAGGGTTTGAGCGGCAAACATAAAAATCGGTTAACCCGTCTGCATTGACATCGGCAGCAGCTATGCCCGTACACCATCCGTCAGTATTTACACCTGCAGATTTGGTTATATTTTTGAAATGCAGATTTCCTTCATTCAAAAACAGCTGGCAGGAAGACTGGTTGCCAGCCAGGAAAATATCCGGGAGGTTGTCATTATTAATATCTGCCATTGCCACGCCTCCCCCGTTATAGATATATTCAAAAACAAAAATGTTAAACGAATCTGTTTCGGTGAGGCTGTTCACAAAATCAACTCCTGATTCTGATGCCGGAATTTTTGTAAAAAGTTTTTCTTTTAAAGTATCCTGTTGTGCGATTTTATTTTGTTCACGCTTTTCATCTGATGAACATCCGCCTGCAAAGCACAATGAAATTGCAAGCAATTGAAACCAATTAAAATCATTCGGAATAATTTTTTTCATAGTAGTTAGTTATTGCTTATTGACCGAATAAAGAACAGAAATAATATCAATGCCACTAAAATACGAAATAAATGAAATTCCATTCAATTTTTCAATAGTCTCTCAGTTTGAAATTTTCTTTTATTTCGATTGTTTTTAATATTGGCTTTGGTTACTCAGCGTCTTCGCGCCTCTGCGTTCATTTTTTTTAAACGCGGTGGCGCAAAGGCGCGGAGTTAAAAACAGGTTTTAATTAAAATGAGGCACTACTAAATTTTTCCCGTTTATTGTTTTGTAATATCTTTGATGCCATTCGTGATTCACTATTCAATTTCTAAATAATTCAATTCATACCCCGCTCACTTATGCGATGTAACTATTATCTTATATTTTTTTTATTGCTGTCCGGATGTAAATCATCCACTGAAAAGAAAACGGACAAAGAACCCGCTGCGCCTGCTGCAAAGCAAGCTGGCACGCAAAAAATGGCGGAACGGCTGCAATACATCCAGGCACATTTTTCTGTGGAGGACAATGCTTTTCTTAACAACGCGCGTGCTGATTTTTTTAAGAACCAAATGGACGCAACTACTGACCAGATTTCAAAAGGGCGGATGTTTTATTACTATGCAATGGAACTGCTGAATGCAGGGAGAACAAAAGAAGCCATTGAAGCAACCGAACAGTTAATCAAGATGACAGAAGCGCAGGAGAATAATATAACGGAAGATAAAAAACCACTTTTCGATTTGCTTGGCATTGCATACATGCGTTTGGGCGAACAGGACAATTGCATCATGAATCATAACGGGTATTCCTGCATTGTCCCCCTGCAAAATCCTGCCATTCATCAAATGAAAACCGGTTCAACCAAAGCGGCAGAGGTTTTTAAACATATTCTTGAAAAATTTCCGCAAGATTTAAGCTCTGTCTGGCTCCTGAACCTGGCATATATGACACTCGGAGAATACCCGAAAAGCGTTCCTGAAAAGTGGAGGATCCCTGAATCAGCATTTGCTTCTAAAGGAAAAATTCCGAGGTTTGAAAATATTGCCACCTTGCTGGGTATTGATGCAAATAGTCATGCAGGAGGCTGCTGTGTTGAAGATTTTAACGGGGACGGATACCTCGATATTATGGCAAGCTCCTGGAACCTGACTGACCAGGTTCGTTTTTTCATCAATAACGGGGATGGTTCCTTTACAGACAAGACAACTGAAGCGGGCCTGGCCGGAGAAACGGGAGGCTTGAATATGACACATGCTGATTATAACAATGACGGGTTTCCCGATATTTTTATTTTGCGTGGCGGATGGATGAATACAAGCGGGAATCAACCAAAATCGCTGCTTAAAAATATGGGCAACGGGAAATTCGAAGACGTGACAGTAGAAGCAGGAATTTATTCGGAGCACCCCACTCAAACGGCAAGCTGGGCTGATTTTAATATGGATGGTTTCCTTGATGTTTTTATAGGGCATGAATCAGGGGATAATTTTACCAATCCATGTGAAATGTATTTTAATAATGGCAACGGTACATTCACGGAAGTTGCCAAAAAATTGGGACTCGATGTAATTGGCATGGTAAAAGGCTGTTCTTCGGGTGATGTTGATCACAATGGGTTGCCCGACCTTTATCTTTCGGTTTTCGGAGGGGAAAATAAACTTTTCATGAACAGGGGAGGGACAAATATTGATGACTGGAAATTTGAAGAGGCGGGTGCGAAAGCAGGGGTACAGCAACCGCACTGGAGCTTTCCAACGTGGTTTTTTGATTACGATAATGACGGATGGGATGATATTTTTGTCTGCGGCTATGATTTTCCGCGATTCATACATGTGGGAGCGGATGAAGTTCTTGCATTGACAGGAAGGAAACAAATTGCAGAACTCCCGCGCCTTTACCATAACAATCGCGATGGCACATTTGAAGATGTGACAAAAGAAGCAGGCGTTTCAAGAGTGATGTACGCAATGGGTTCCAATTTCGGAGATATTAATAATGACGGCTATCTTGATTTTTATATCGGGACCGGGGTTCCCAACTTAAAGTCAATAGTTCCGAACAGAATGTGGCTTAATCAAAAAGGGAAATCGTTCACTGATGTTACCAATGACGGAGGTTTTGGAAACATTCAAAAAGGGCACGGTGTCGGATTCGGAGATTTAGATAACGATGGAGACAATGATATTTATGAGGTTATTGGCGGTGCGTATGAAGGAGATAATTTCAGGAACGCCCTGTTTAATAATCCCGGTAATAAGAATAACTGGATCGTGTTGAAACTTACGGGAACAAAATCAAATCGCACAGCGGTTGGCGCGGTAATTCGCCTTGAAATAACGGAGAACGGAACTCCGCGAACTATATACAGAACAGTGAATACGGGGGGCAGTTTCGGGGCATCGAGCCTGCAATTGGAAATTGGCCTTGGCAGCGCAACTGTTGTGAATACATTAGATGTAACATGGCCCAACAAAGAGCAAACTCATCAATCGTTCAAAAACATTGAAGCGGGAAAAAAATATCTTTTGACCGAAGGGGGTGAACTGACTCCGGCTGAGTATAAAACTTTTCAATGGAAACTTAAGGAACCGCATCATCAGCATCACCAGATGTAATTTTAATTATTGTACGTTGAAAAATTATTTATCAGAATTCCGGTCGTGTCCCAGTTTGATTTTTTCTTAGTGCTTCTTTGTGTCTTAGTGACTTAGTGGCTGTTATTCTTTGCCACAAAGACGCGAAGGCACTAAAATTCACTTAAATAATTTTAAGATGAGACACTATCAGAATTCCTTCAATAAATCTTTCATTTCAAAAAATCCTTTTTTACCAATTATCCATTGGGCAGCAAGAATAGCTCCTTGTGCAAAACCTTTGCGGCTGAATGCTTCGTGCTTTATTTCTATTTTATCAATTTCTGACTGGTAGTTTACAGAGTGTATTCCAACTACGTTTTCCCTGCGGATGGAATTGATAAAAATTTTTTC
>DATEMK010000171.1:0-2586 GCA_035275625.1 Bacteroidia bacterium | reverse complement strand
TTGCTTTAAAGAAAGCAGGGTGCTTTGGTCTGTCGGGTTAAGTTCATACGCTTTTTCGAGGAATGGTTGTGCTTCTTTAAATTTTGCTTCAGCCTTAGCTTTTGCTTCTTCCTTTTCTTTTGTTTTACCTGCGGGAATATTATTTGCTTTGTTTGCCAGGTCGGCTGCTTCGTTGAAATACATGGCGCCCATATTATAATAGGCGTCAAAATAATCAGGTTTCAGATCAATAGTTTTCTGGTAATCTATTCTTGCTCTGTCGGTATCTCCTAATTTGTCATAAATACTTCCGCGGGCAAAATAAAGTTCAGGATTCTTATCATCCTTGCTGATGGCAATATTTAATGGTTCAAGGGCTTCTTTGCTTTTTCCGCTGCCGAGATAAAAATTCACTTCCTCAATTGCAAGGGCATTGTCAGCAGGAAACCGCTGACGGCCCATTTGCACAATTGCCAGGCATTTGGAAGAATCTTTTTCTGCTTTATAAATCTTCGAAAGAAAAATATAAATTTTCGGCTCATTATATTTTATTTCAATAAGACGGTTGTAATATTGTTTTGCCTTCTCATTGTTCCCTGATCTTTCAGCAGAATATGCTGCATTCAATGTGGACAATGTATCGTTGGGGCTTATCTTTAAAACAAATTCAAAAGATTCCAGCGCTGCCGGATAATTTTTAGCGTTAAACTGCTCCACTCCCATTCCGAAAATCCGGTTGGCAATTTCAACTTTCCTTTTTAAAATATCTTCGGCATATTCAGAAGTTGGATTCAATTCAAGCGATTTGGTGTAGTATTCATAAGACTTCTGCAAGGGCTGGGGATCAAGGTTTCCAAATTTTTCATGCTTATACATTTGTTGATAAATTAATCCGCGATAATACCAGGTTTTTTCCATGCCCGTACTTTGCGTGTTAGCGGCAGCTTCGTCAATGGCAGTTTTCGCTTTATCAAGCTCATCATATTTCAGATAATTCACTGCAACCTGGATTTTTGCTTTTTGTGCATTGGCAACACCAACATAAATTAGTGCTAACAATAAAATCTTTAGTTTTTTCATTATGACAGATTTATGGCTGATTGTTAAATAACTTTGTTTGGAGTGAAAGTTAAAATTATTTTTTTTCTTCAAAGCTCTCTTTCAATATTGCTGCTGTATCTCCGTGTTGAGCAAGTTTAAGACTCCTCCTTTCATTTGTAATTGAATTAATCAAAGTAACAGCTACAATAGAATCAGTAACCCATTTGTATGAAGCTTTGTCAAACTCGCCCACATTACTGTAGCCCATTTGGTAATTTTTTAATTTGCCTTCATACATTTTGAAAAAATGAATTTGATACAACTCATTGGTATCTTTACCTTCCATATATGCCGGTTTCAATGACAAACTTCTGTCAACCATAACTTCGTTTAAATTATGTCCTGAAGTGGAATAATCATATTGGATAATTCCCAGCCTGCGAATGTCATTTATTGAAATTATTTTTTCCTGCCCGCCAGTTTGGCATTGAGCAGTTTGAACAAAAGCAAATGCTGTGAAAGTTGTGAGTAAGAACGAAAATTTTTTTTTTTTTTTTATTCTTTTTTACCAGTTGCTGCTGTTAACGAATATCCTCCGGTTCTATTCCATTTCCTTCATCGTCATCCTCCGAAGGCGGAATAAAATCATCCGCATCTTCCAAACCATCCGGTTTTTCGAAAGTGGTTTCTCCCGGTAGTTTATCGGTCGTATCTGCATTTACGTCCTGGTCTTCTTCTGTAAATATTTCTTCAATTTTTGCAACAGAGGCAATACTGTCAGCATCATCAAGCCGGATTAAACGCACACCCTGTGTTGCTCTTCCCATCACGCGCAGCTCGCTTACTTCCATTCGTATGGTGATGCCCGATTTATTAATAATCATCAGGTGATCATTTTCATTTACTGATTTTATGGCAATCAGCTCTCCTGTTTTGTCTGTGATGTTAATTGTTTTAACACCTTTCCCACCGCGATTAGTTACCCGGTAATCTTCCAGGTCAGACCTTTTTCCGTATCCTTTTTCAGAAACAACAAGAATAGTTTCCTGCGGATTCTGAATGCAAACCATGCCGATTACTTCATTCTTTGCATCCTGGAGAGTCACTCCCCTTACACCTGTCGCATTGCGGCCCATCGGGCGAACGGTGCTTTCATTGAAACGAATGGCTCTTCCTGATTTTGTAGCAAGAATAATTTCATTTTTGCCATTTGTCAGCCTTGCTTCAAGCAATTGATCTCCTTCATTAATGCTGATTGCATTTATTCCATTTTGGCGCGGACGTGAATACGCTTCCAGGGAGGTTTTTTTAATAGTTCCTTTTTTGGTGCAGAGGATAATAAAATTATTATTCAGGTATTCAGGATCCTCCAGTGTTTTTATGTTGATAAACCCTTTTACTTTATCATCAACATCAATATTCAGAATATTCTGGATGGCTCTTCCCTTTGAGGTCTTATTTCCTTCGGGAATTTCATAAACTCTCAGCCAGAAACATTTTCCTTTTTCTGTAAAAAATAAAATATAATTATGATTAGTTGCCACGAAAAGATACTCTATGAAATCT
>DATEMK010000170.1:0-13584 GCA_035275625.1 Bacteroidia bacterium | reverse complement strand
ATTTTTATAATGTTTTTTGAATTCGCACTCGGCTACATGATATTTGGCGGAACATTAGGCTTATTTTACGGCAGGGCCAGGAACCAAAGCGCGGCTTAAAAGTATAAATCCCATCTCCCTTTAGTTTAGTCCTTGTATTCTTTTGTCCTCGTTTGCCACCGGGATGGATCGGAAAAAATTAATTATTTTCGAATAATAAAACGTTAACTAATATGGAAAACAAAGGACTTATTTTCATTCCCGACATCAGCGGTTTTACGCGTTTTATTAACCAAACTGAAATTGAACACAGCCGGCTTATTATACAGGAGTTGTTAGAAATAATCATTAATGCCAACCAGATCGGGCTTGAAGTTTCTGAAATTGAGGGTGACGCGGTACTTTTTTACAAGTTCGGTGAACATTCTGATCTTGAAGAATTGTACCAGCAGGTAAAAAAAATGTTTTGCGAGTTTCACAGGAGTCTCATTGCCTATGATAAATTCAAATTTTGCCAATGCGCAGCCTGCCTGGCGGCTGCCGGTCTTTCGCTCAAAGTGATCACACATTACGGTGAATTCACCGGTTATAATGTGAAGAATTTCCAAAAGCTCATCGGCAAAGATGTGATTGTCGCTCACCAGCTCCTTAAAAATAATATTCCGCAGGACGAATACTGGCTGGTAACAGAAAACCTGCTGCCCGGTCATCTTCCTGATGACTTTGCAGCATGGATGAAATGGAACAGCAGCGCCAAGCAAACAGAAAGCGGTAACATCTCCTTTTATTATACACAGTTGAGTGAACTGAAAAATGAATTGCCGCCAGATCCGCACCCGCAGCTGGAGATTTCAAAAAAAGCAAAAATGATTTCGTTGACAAGGGAATATGAGACAGATATTATCACCCTGTTTCATGCAACCGGTGATTTTAATTTCCGCAGCCGGTGGCAGGAAGGAGTGAAAAGAGTCGAGGAAATCGGGCATTTCCTGCCCCGTGTCGGAATGCATTGCCGGCTCGTACACCAAAATGGTGAAGTTATTACGTATGCCAGCAGCTACTCTTTTACACCTGAAAGAATTGAATTCAGCGAAACAGATGAAAAGAAAAAATACTCCACTTACTATATTCTTGAAAAAATAAACAACCATAAAACAAGGCTCACACTCGATTATTACATTGCAGAAAACGCAGCCGGGCAAATCATTTTTAAACTTATGAAAAAAAGAAAAATGGAAGATACCTTGCGAAGATCAATGCGAAACCTTGAAAACCTGGTGAAAGAGATCAGGTTGAAT
Source organism: Bacteroidia bacterium (assembly GCA_035275625.1). Classification (GTDB taxonomy): domain Bacteria; phylum Bacteroidota; class Bacteroidia; order AKYH767-A; family OLB10; genus DATEMK01. Next base: position 12,307 of record DATEMK010000170.1, on the reverse strand, counting down.
TAATAGGGATGATTCCCGTGGTCTTCCTATTGCTTCTTTTTTTAAATTTGTAATTCAATAAATTTCCAGGTCTATTCTTATGCAAGGTCTAATCCGCAAATTCATTTTTATCCTGCTTTGCTTTTTATTATGCAATAATGCAATGCGTGCCCAGGATAGCGCTGTGGATAGCATCAAAGTTTATGGCAATTGCAACATGTGTAAAGCAAATATTGAAGGCGCTTTAAAAGAGAAAGATGGTGTGATTTCAAAAAACTGGAACAAGGAGACAAAAATGCTCCTGGTAACATTCGAGCCATCAAAAATTTCGATTCAGCAAATCGGTGAGAAAATTGCCGGGGCGGGTTATGATAACCAGTACGCGACAGCTGCTAACACAGCATATTTTAATCTTCCTTTATGCTGTCAATACAAGCGGCAATGATACCCGCTGCACTTTTAAAAAGAATTTCCTTTCTTCGTAAAATGATATTCGCTTGTTCATTTTATCACTTAAGAAAAGATTGAATGGCCGAAAGGCATTATTAACGAAATGCAGGAATACATCCGCCTGGAAAAAAAATATTCAGACTGCCTGTCGGTTCTCAACAGGCGCTACAACATCCTTGGCATTTTAAGATTAATTATTGTAATTATCTTTTTTGTTGGTTTCTATTCTTATATCACCGATCCTGCTCCCGTCAAAATCTTTTTCTTATTCCTTATGGTAATTTTATTTCTCATCATAATAAAGATACATCTTAACATAGCAGGTCATCTCAGGATCACCGAAACCCTGTTAAATATTAACCGGGATGAAATCACTTTTCTTAAACACGAAGGCATCCCGTTTGCTGACGGATCAGAATTTAAGGACACCAATCACCTCTGCGCTTATGACCTTGATTTTTTCGGCAGCCAATCACTTTTCCAACACCTGAACAGGACCGCCACCTATCCGGGTAAAAAGAAGTTTGCTCAATTATTGCTTTCCTTATTGCCTGGCAAAGAAATTATCCTGAACCAGGCTGCCATCAGAGAGCTATCCGGAATGACAGACTGGCGGCAGCATTTAACAGCATTGGGAAAAATTAATAACGACAACAAAGCGGTTTATGAAAAATTAATACAATGGACAACAGGAAAAAACGAAACGCTGCCTAAAACAACACTCGCAGCAGCTTTTCTGTCACCGGCTGTTATGTGTATATTTTTATTTAGTTATTTAGTTTTTAAAGACGTACTTTTTATAAAACTGATGAACCTGCTGGTGGTGTTTAATTTAGCTGTACTGGTATCTCAATATAAAAAAATCAAAAAAGAGCTTGTCGGTGCGGATAAGGTGTATAAAATTATTCAGCAATATGCATTGGTCATTGATAAAATAGGGAAAGAAAAATTTAAAAGTGAAAAACTGATTTTTCTTCAATCAAAGCTTACTGCTCAAAATACCGATGCAGGGGCAGAGCTTAAAAAGCTATCGTTATTTTTCCATCGCATGGAGCGAATCAATGATATGTTCATAAGCGCCATTTTTAACGGCTTCTTTCTTTATCATTTACATGTTTTGAATGGCTTGTTAAAATGGAAAAAAGAATTTGCATTAAGAATCCCGGAATGGCTCGAGGTGATAGGAGAGACAGAAGCATTAAGCTGTCTTGCCAATTTTTCTTACAACAATCCACAGTTTGCTTTTCCGGCATTAAACACACGTTTCAATATCCGGTTTGGTGAATGCGGGCATCCTCTCATCCGGCAGGAAAAAAGAATTTGCAACACAGCCGATTTTAATACGCATCAATTCATCATACTCACGGGTTCTAATATGAGCGGCAAAAGCACCTGGTTAAGAACGCTTGGTGTGAACATGATGCTTGCCGGTATTGGTTCACCTGTTTGCGCAGCTGATGCAGATGTGCATCCAATGCCTGTCCTGGCATCCATGCGCCTGGATGATTCGCTGAGTGAAAACGAGTCTTATTTTTTTGCAGAAGTAAAGCGCTTAAAAAATATTTTAAACGCACTGGATGCCGGAGCCGGTTTTATCATCCTGGATGAAATACTAAAAGGTACAAACTCGGATGATAAACGCGGGGGAACATTAGCCATCTTAAAAAAATTAATCAGCAAAAAAGCAACAGGTGTTCTTGCCACACATGACCTGGAGATTTGCCGCATAACAGGCGAACATCCCGGGTATATGGCTAACAAATGTTTTGAAGCAGATATTATAAACGACAGTCTGGTCTTTGATTACAGGATAAGAGAAGGTATTTGTAAAAACAAAACCGCTACATTTTTAATGAAACAAATGGAAATTATCTGACAACTCCCTGAACACGTATGTTAAATTTCGATTTGCATCAGTCCATCGGGAGACCCTTTTAATTAATCTACCTTCTCCATATCTTTTATTCCATCATAGGTGGGTTGAATAATCCACTTTCCTTCTTTATCAATTACGCCCCATTTATCCCCCATTTTTGCAGCAGCGAATCCATTTTTAAAATCACGCACACCATCAAACTGCGGCTGAATTGCCCATTGTCCTTTATTGTTAAAAAATCCTTTTTTATCATTCTTTCTTCCATCAGCAAGCCCTTCTGAAAAGTCACCCCATACGTCCGTATCGTTCATGTACATCAGCTCACCTGATTTATTTACATACGCCCATTTTTCTCCATTTTTCACACGTGCCATCCCGCTTTCCTTATCAAAATCTTTCCCGGCTCCAAACTGGGGTTTTATCACCCACTCCCCTTTTGGATTTATGTAACCGAGCAAGTCACCCTCTTTTGCCCATGCAAGCCCGTCTGAAAAATACCCGACACTTTCATATTGTGCCAGTAAAGTTATTTTTCCATTGGTGCCAATAAATCCAAACTTTTTACCGGCCGTTCTGAACGGTGCAAGCCCTTCTGAAAAATTTTTTATATCCGTTACATCTCCTTCTACGGGTATTTCTTCACCCTTCGTATTCAGCACAAAAAACTTATTTCCGGATTTCGCGCTGGCAAACCCGTCATTAAAATCAATTGCGTCATCATATTTTGCCGGGATGGCAAGCTTGCCTGATGTATTTATATAACCCCACTTCTCACCTACCTTTATCATGGCCAGCCCGCTTTTAAATCCTTCCACATCAAATCCCAGCCCGTCTCTTAATTTAAAACCCGTAACTTCAACAGGCAGGCGCTCATTTTTTAAATTAATAAAATGGTACTGTCTTTCTTTCTGGTCATAAATGGTTGCCAGCCCTTCGGGTGAAAAGCGGTAACACTTGGCATATTGCGGAGCTATCACCATTTCTCCTTTGCTGTTGGCGTATCCCCATTCTTTACTGCCTGCAGGTTTTACCTGGGTAATATAGGTTTGTGATTGTACAGCATGATGCAATATAAGCAAACATGCCCCGGTAATAAGTAATTTTTTCATATCGTTTTTTTTATCAAGTTATGTGGAGTACAAATATATATTTTTTGATTGATGATAAAAACAATTATTCACGGGTTTTTAAATACCTCTCAGCCTTTTTCAACATGTCGTTACAGGATGATTTAATATAATATTTCAAAACATCACCATACATTGTTTTACTGATGTCCTTCTTCATTTCATTTTTATTTCCATAAATCCTGTTTAAAGCGTGGTCCGTTATTTCAACGTGAAGACTGAAAGCGGAATTCGGATTGATGATTTCAAATTTGCTGATGAATAAAACATAATCGCATTTGGAAGAAGTGATTGCATTTTTCAGAATTTTCAACCCGTCATGGTTCAGATCATATCCATAATAATTGTTGTGATACGATTCAAGATAAAAACTTTTGTATTTTATATTTTTCAGGGAGCTGTCTTTTGAATCATAATAAAAACAATTAAAAAGCTTAAGGTTGTAAAGACTGTCAGGAAATTCTTCTGTTGAAGTAAATTCTTTTAAATACCGGGTTGAATAATCTTTAAATGTGTTTTGCATTTCGGAATGGACAGTGTTAACAATATAATTGATCACCGAATCATGGCTCATGTTGTTATATTTAATATTTCTTTCTGTCAATGAGCTGAGCCGGATGTTATTTTTTGAAAGAGGTATAACCAGCAATGTTTTCTTTTGTTCCTGCGCAAAAAGAAAAAAGGGACAAATGAACAGAAACAAACAAATTCTTTTAATGGAGATGAGCATGACGAACCAAAGTTAAATTAATTACGGTATCAATTTTTTTTCTACCTTTCGGGAAACAAAAATTAATCGTATGTCCAAACGTTTCTTTCTTATTTTATTTTATTTCATCTTCAGCTTTGTTGAAACCACGAATGCACAGGTAAGCGGCTGCACCGATCCCCAGGCAAATAATTATAATGCTTCAGCGACAGTCAATAATGGTTCATGTACTTATAATACAACAAACCTGGCTTTAACTGATAAGACTGCTCTGAGCACTCCCCTGCTTGATGAGAATTCAGGAATTGAATTTGTTGATGGTAAACTGTGGACGCATAATGATTCAGGAAACAGCAATGATATTTTCAGGGTGGATACTGCATCAAGCACCGTTTTTCAAACCGTTGAAATCAGCAATGCAACCAATACAGATTGGGAAGATATGACTTCAAGTAAAGATTATTTATTTGTAGGAGACATGGGAAACAATAACGGCAACAGGCAGGACTTGAAAATTTACCGCATTGATAAAACTGACCTGACTGCAGGCGCCACTTCGGTAACTGCCGATATAATTAATTTTTCCTACTCTGACCAGGCTTCGTTTCCCTCACTTCCGAATAACAATAATTTTGATTGCGAATCCATCATTTTCTTTAATGATTCCATTCATCTTTTCAGCAAGAATTGGGTGGACAAGCAAAGCAAGCATTATGTGCTTCCGAATATTCCCGGAACTCATGTGGCACAATTACGTGAAACGTTGAATGCAGGATATCTTGTTACCAGTGCAACCGTCCAGAAAGGCGGAGTGATTGCGCTTTTAGGTTACGATAACGGAGGAGTAGCTCCTATATATATATATATGTTGTATGATTATAAAAATAATTTGTTCTTCAATGGAAACAAAAGAAGGTTCAATGTTGCAAATGCTTTATCACATGGACAAACGGAAGGCGTTGAATTTTTTAGTGGCGCTTACGGTTACGTTTCCAATGAGCGTTTTAATAATATTGTAAATATTCCGCCCAAGCTGAAAACATTTAATCTCGCTCCTTATTTGCCCAATGCATTTATATATCCAAAACCGGATGCAGCATTTGCTTCTACTATAACTTCTGTTTGCAAAAATGCAACGGTTACTTTCACGGACCAGAGTGACAATGATCCCGCATCATGGCAATGGAGTTTCCCCGGGGGAACGCCTTCCACTTCAACTTTGCAGAACCCGGTAATTCAATACCTGACTGTCGGAACTTATTCTGTTACATTGATTGCAAGCAATGCCACAGGTACTGATACAATTGTAAAAACAAATTATATTTCAGTTAATGCACTGCCTTCAGCTAACATTTCTGCAGGTGGTCCGCTTAATTTTTGTATGGGCGGTTCCGTTTTGCTTTCAGTAAATACAGGGGCAGGTTTAACTTACCAATGGAAAAAGGGCGCTAATAATATTTCTGGTGCAACATCTTCAACCTATACAGCAACAAGTACAGGAAATTATAAAGTTGTAGTGACAAATCAATCGGGGTGTTCAAGAACTTCAGCTGTTCTTTCAGTTACAGGTCCGCCATCAATTGCCATTACAATCACAGGTTCGCTTGATCTTTGCCCGGGCGACAGTGTAACGTTCCAGGTTCCTGTTGCAGCAGGAAATCTCTATCAATGGAAAAAGAACAATGTAAATATTGCAGGAGGAACATCCAATAAGCATGTTGTTTACACTGCCGGGAACTACAAAGTGAATGTTACTAATTCATTTGGCTGTTCAAAATTATCAGCAAAGAAAACTGTCACCACTAATTGCAGGATGGTTGCTGATGCATTTAACAATTCTGATGAGATTAAGATCTATCCCAATCCCGCCACGGAATATTTCACAGTTCAGCTCAATAATAACAACTCCTACAGGATTATGCTGTTTGATTTATCCGGCAAGGAAATAGAAAGCCATGCTGTTTCAAGTGCCCGGAATTTTGTATTTGGAGAAAACCTTCTCCCGGGATTTTATTTGTGTCATATTTATTTCGGAAACGAAAGCAAAGTATTTAAGGTCGTGAAGTCAGGTGATTGAATTAAAGCAGCCCTTTACTTTTCAATTCGAATTGAAATAAACAGGATTAGCCAAAATTAGTTTGCCCGATCCGGGTATTTTTTATATATTTCGGAAAATTCAAAATTTGTTTTTATGTACAAGCCCCTCCTCATTATTTTATCCTGCTCATTCATTTATTCTGTCAACAACTGTTATGCACAGGTAAGCGGCTGCACCGATCCGCAGTCAAATAACTATAATCCTTCAGCAACAATAAATGACGGTTCATGCACTTATAATGCCACCAGCCTGACATTAACTGAAAAAACTCCGCTCAGCACTCCCCTGCTTGACGAAACTTCGGGATTAGAATTTCTGGATGGTAAATTATGGACGTTTAATGATTCGGGTAACCCCAATGATATTTACAGGGTGGATACTTCTTCGAATACTGTTTTTCAAACGGTGGACATCAGCAATTCAACCAATGTGGATTGGGAAGACATGACTTCAAATAATAATTATTTGTTCGTTGGTGATTTCGGAAACAATAATGGCAACAGGCAGAATTTAAAAATCTACCGTATTGATAAAAATAATCTTACACCCGGTGCCACATCGGTAACTGCTGACATAATTAATTTTTCATATTCTGACCAGACTTCTTTTCCTTCGCTTCCAAATAATAATAATTATGATTGTGAGTCCATGATTTTTTTTAATGACTCGATTCATCTTTTCAGCAAGGATTGGGTGGACAAACAATCCAGGCATTATGTGCTTCCCAATACCCCGGGAACACATGTAGCACAATACCGCGAAACGTTGAATGCAGGATTTCTTGTTACAAGCGCAACTATACAGGATTTCGGAGTGATTGCATTGCTCGGATATGATAATAGTGCATCAAGACCGATTTACATGTATATGCTATATGATTATAAAAACAATTTATTTTTTAACGGAAACAAAAGAAAGTTTGATATTTCAACTGAGTTGGTTTACGGGCAAACAGAAGGCGTGGAATTTCTTAAAGGCGCTTACGGCTACATTTCCAATGAACGTTTTACCAGCGGAGCAACTGTTGCACCTAAACTGAGAACTTTTAATCTCGCTTCTTACTTACCCGCTGCTTATTTGTATGCAAAACCCGATGCAAATTTTACTGAGAACAACACTTCCATTTGCATAAATGCATTTATTAATTTCACAGATCAGAGTATTAATACACCTGCTTCATGGCAATGGAGCTTTCCGGGAGGAACTCCAGCTACCTCAACTTTACAAAATCCGCAAATTCAATACATGACTGCCGGAACTTATTCTGTAACGCTTGTTGCAGGAAATGGTGCGGGTTATGATACGATTGTCAAAACAAATTATATCACAGTAAATGCATTGCCAACAGCAACAGCCGGAGGGTCAAATACAGTTTGCCAATCAGCATCACCCGCAGCAATTACCTTAAGCGGAGCAAGTGTAGGAGGAAGTGCAACAACAGGAGCATGGTCAGTTACATCAGGAGGTGGAACACTTAGCACTTTATTACAAACAGCAACACCAGAAACAGTAACATACACACCTGCAACAAACTTTAGCGGAACAGTTACTTTGCTTTTAACTTCTAATGCAGGAATTGGATGCAGCGCAGCAACAGCAATAAGAACTATTACAATAAATGCGTTGCCGACAGCAACAGCAGGAGGGCCAAACAGTGTTTGTAAATCCGCAACACCGGCAGCAATTATTTTAAGCGGGGCAAGTGTAGGGGGTAGTGCAACAACAGGGGCGTGGTCAATAACATCAGGAGGAGGAACACTAAGTTCCTTATTACAAACAGCAACACCCGCAACAGTAACATATACACCAGCGGCAAACTTTAGCGGAACAGTAACATTACTTTTAACATCTGATGCAGGAACCGGATGCAGTGCGGCAACAGCAACAAGAACCATTACAGTAAATACGCTGCCACCGGCAAATATAACTGCCGGAGGTCCTCTTAATTTTTGTACTGGCGAATCTGTCTTGCTTTCAGCAAATAGCGGAACCGGGTTAACTTATCAATGGAAAAAAGGGGTTAATATTTTATCCGGTGCAACATCTTCAACTTATACAGTAACAGGCACAGGAAATTATAAAGTCATAGTTACAAATCAAACAGGGTGTACACGAACTTCAAACACCCTTTCGGTCACAGGCCCTCCATCTGTTGCGATTACAACAACAGGCTCACTTGATCTTTGCCCCGGAGACAGCGTAACGTTTCAAGTTCCTTTTGTTTCAGGAAATCTTTATCAATGGAAAAAGAACAATGTAAATATTTCAGGAGCAACCTTGAATTCTTATTCAGCCTACACTGCAGGAAAATATAAGGTCACTGTAACAAATACCTTCGGCTGTTCAAAATTGTCCGGTGTGAAAACAGTTACTACTAATTGCAGATTTGAAGATGACGCATTGGTATCACAATATAAAATAAAAGTTTATCCCAATCCATCCGCAGATTATTTCAATATTAGTTTAACTAAAGATATTTCTTACGAAATAATTATTTACGATTTATCAGGAAAGAAAATAGAAAAGCATTTCATCACAAATGTTGAAAATTTTACAATTGGAGAAAATCTTCAGCCGGGATTTTATTTGTGTGAGATTATTTGTGAAAATAAGAGAGAGTTATTCAAGATTGTAAAAGCAGGAGAATAAATTTTAATTTATTTTATAGTCTATTCCTTCTGTATTTTCAAGCGTATCGAACAACTGCTTATCAAAGCTCAGCCTTATTTTTTTTGAATTCCCTTCTACAGTACTTTTTGAATCATCATCGCGCAAAGCAACTTTGACCGGTATTTTACCGGGATGAGAATTTACCATGCTGATAATTTTATCAACCCATGATTCATTTATTTCATTTGAATTGGTGATTAAAGTAATGCTCTTCGCCATTTCATTGCCCACTTCAGAAAGCAATTTTATTTCCTGGATCTGTAATTCATATTGATCTGTTGAATTGTAACGCAACTGTGCAACTGCCTTAATGAACAGGAACATATTTTCCTTTAAATATTTTTCATATTCCAAATATTTTTTCTCATGAAATAAAGCTATGTCCATTGACCCTGTTAAATCTTCAATGATAAAAGTTCCGAAACGTTTTCCTGTTTTACTGATGCGGTGATTTGCCTGGGTGATAATTCCTGCAAAAGAAAAATCCCTTTTTCTCGCACTCCATTTTTTCAGGTTATCCTGGTCTTTTAAATTTTTAATCTGCTCGGTGCAAAAACATTTTATTTCATATTTAAATAAATCCAATGGATGTCCTGAAATATAAAAACCTATCACATCTTTTTCATGATGCAATTTTACAAGTGTATCCCAGGATTCGACAACCGGCAATTTGGGTTCAGGAATTTTTTCATCAACATGTGCTCCAAACAAAGATTGCTGGTTCCTGTTTTCTGCATCCTGGTATGAGGTTGCAAAGCGTACTGCTTTATCTAAACCCGTTCCATTATCTTTCGGATCAAGAGCAAGATATTGTGCCCGGTGAACATCTCTGAAACAATCAAAAGCTCCTGCTTTTACAAGGCTCTCTAAAGATTTTTTATTTACAGAACGCATGTTTACACGCTTCAGCAAATCAAATATGCTGGTGAAATGCCCGTTTGCATCACGGTCTTCTATGATGGCAACAGCGGCAGCCTCCCCTACCCCTTTCACAGCGCCCATTCCAAAACGGATTTCTCCTTTATCGTTTACAGCAAAATTAAAATAGCTTTCATTGATATCAGGACCCAGCACAGGCAAATTCATCCTGCGGCATTCTTCCATGAAAAAAGTAATCTTGTCAATGTTGCTTAAGTTATGCGTCAGCACTGCTGCCATATACTCTGCGGGATAATGTGCCTTCAGGTAAGCAGTTTGAAACGCCACATAAGCGTAGCATGTTGAATGCGATTTGTTGAATGCATATTGTGCAAAAGATTCCCAATCCGTCCAGATTTTTTCGAGCTTATCTTTAGGATGCCCGTTTTTCTGTGCCCCTTCAAAAAACTGATCTTTCATTTTATTGAGCACTGCAATTTGTTTTTTTCCCATTGCTTTACGCAATACATCGGCATCGCCTTTTGTGAAGCCTGCAAGTTTTTGTGAAAGCAGCATCACCTGCTCCTGGTAAACAGTGACACCATAAGTTTCGAAAAGAAATTCCTCCATTTCAGGAAGATCGTAATTTACTTTTTCGCGTTTGTGCTTGCGTGCAACAAACAATGGAATATATTCCATAGGACCCGGACGGTACAATGCATTCATTGCAATCAGGTCTTCAAATTTATCGGGCTTTAAATCCTTCAGGTATTTTTGCATTCCTGCAGATTCAAACTGGAACGTGCCGTTTGTATCTCCCCGTTGGTAAAGTTCAAAAGTTTTTTTATCGTCTAATGGAAGTGCATCTATGTCAATTTCGATTCCATGATTTTGTTTGATTAGCTGCAGTGCATCGCGAAGAATTGTTAATGTCTTCAAACCAAGAAAATCCATTTTCAATACTCCTGCATCCTCAATTATTTTTCCGTCAAATTGAGTAATGAGCAATGTGGTTTCTTTGGATGTTGCGATGGGAATTATTTCTGTTAAATCTTTCGGGGCTATGATAATTCCCGCTGCATGAATTCCTGTGTTACGCACAGAGCCTTCAAGAACTAATGCTTCTTTCAAAACGTTTGCACGCAGGTCAGTTCCATTTAAGATTTCACGCAGTTTTTTAACATCTTCCATTTCATCGCTGCCGAGATATTCTTTTAAACTTTTATCGTTGTCTGTACTTGGTTTAAGCAAGTTATTTAATTCAATTCCCGGGCGCTCCGGAACTAATTTCACAAGCAGGTTTGCATCATTCAAAGGCAAATCAAGCACGCGCGCAACGTCTTTGATGCTCGACCGTGCAGCCATGGTTCCATACGTAACAATTTGCGCAACCTGGTTCTTGCCATATTTTTCTACAACATAATCAATTACTTTTTGCCGTCCGGCATCATCAAAATCAGTATCAATGTCAGGCATTGATTTGCGGTCAGGATTGAGGAACCTTTCAAACAGCAAATTATATTTTATGGGATCAATGTTGGTAATACCTGTGCAGTATGCCACCACAGAACCCGCAGCAGAACCACGTCCCGGACCGACAAAAACTCCGATGTCTCTCCCATGATTGATAAAATCAGCGACAATTAAAAAATATCCTGCAAAGCCCATGGTCTTTACAGTGAACAATTCAAAATTTATACGATCTTCAATTTCATGTGTAATTAAATCCCCGTAACGTTTTTTTGCGCCAAGCAAAGTGATGTGCTTTAAATATTCATCCTGCGATGTGAACCCGTCAGGAATTTTATAATGCGGAAGCATAATATCCTGCTTCAGCTTGAGCGGCTCGATCTTGTCAACAATTTCATTGGTGTTATCAATGGACTGAGGTACATCATTGAAAAGTTCGCTCATCTCACCGGTATTCTTAAAATAAAACTGGTCGTTATAAAAAGCAAAACGTTTTCCTCTTACGTTCACGTCATCATCGGCAAATTCTTTTATCGTGGGTGTAGCTTGTTTTTCACCTGTGTTGATGCACAATAAAATATCATGTGCATTGGAGTTTTGCTGATCCACATAATGAGAGTCATTGCTTGCAATCGTTTTGACATTATACTTTTCAGCAAACTTTAACAACACTTCGTTCACAGTATTTTGCTCGGGAATTTCGTGACGGTGCAATTCGATGTAATAATCTTCACCGAAAATATCTAACCACCATTTGAATTCCGTTTCGGCTGCAGCTTCGCCTTTTTTGAGAATGGTGCGCGGCACCATGGCACCGAGGCAGCAGGTGGTTGCAATTAACCCTTTGTGATATTTCAGCACCAGTTCTTTATCAATGCGCGGATATTTTCCATACAAACCTTCCATATATCCCAGAGAACAGAGCTTGATAAGATTGCGGTAACCTTCGGCATTTTTTGCAAGAAACAATTGATGACAGCGCTGGTCTTTATCATCTTTCGTAAATTGTTTTTTGTGACGGTCGGCAACGAGATAAAATTCACAGCCTACAATGGGCTTGATTGTTTTTG
>DATEMK010000169.1:0-8582 GCA_035275625.1 Bacteroidia bacterium | reverse complement strand
CGAATTAACTTAATTACTTAATTAACTTAATCAACCAACAACAAATGAAAATCCTCTGCGTAGGCCGTAACTACTCTGAACACATAAAAGAACTCCATAACCAGGCAAACGAAACCCCGGTTATTTTCATGAAACCCGATTCTGCTTTATTGCAAAGACGCCTGCCGTTTTTTATTCCTGAATTTTCAAATGAAATTCATCACGAGCTGGAACTGGTAATTAAAATAAAGAAGAACGGAAAAAACATTGCCGAACGTTTCGCACATAAATATTTTGATGCAATAACGGTGGGCATAGACTTCACCGCCCGCGATCTGCAGCAGCAACTAAAAGCTAAAGGACTGCCGTGGGAGTTATCAAAAGGATTTGACGGCTCAGGGCCTGTTGGCGAATTTATACCTGTTAATGAACTGGAATCATTAAGAAATATTGATTTTCACCTGGACATCAACGGTGAATTAAGACAAAAAGGAAACAGCGGTGACATGATTTTTTCTTTCGCTCAAATCATTTCTTACATTTCAGAATTTATAACGCTTAAAAACGGAGATTTGATTTTCACAGGCACTCCTTCGGGTGTCGGGAAAGTAAAAACAGGCGACAAGCTGGCAGCATTTATTGGTGAAAAAAAATTATTGACAGTGAATGTGAAGTAAGAATGGCATTTAAAATCGCTTATGAATATTTCAATCGCTTTAACAATTCAGCCTTTCAGCCCATTTTAACAATCCGGCAATTCAAAAATATTTTCTAATTTTAAACTCTGTTTTCAAAAACTTTGACTAATATTGGAACCCAATAGAATAAACCGGTTTTTTTTGATGCAAAAATTTTACAAAAGGATTATTTTTATTTTTTCATTGTTGTGTTTTTATAGCAGCAGCCAGGCTACACATATTGTTGGTGGGGAGTTTTATTATAAATGGCTGGGAGGTAACGTTTATGCAATTGAGCTGAGGGTTTACCGGGATTGCTACAACGGAGTTCCTTTTTTTGACAACCCTGCTTCGATCGGGATATTTGATATAAACAATACCCTTCTCCAGGAACGATGTGTGTTTTATATAGATTATGACACCATTCCGCCTACCATTGTAGCTCCTTGTTTTATTCCGCCAACAGATGTTTGTTATGAACGAGCCGTTTACAGGGACACATTAGTCCTTCCTCCCATTGCAGGCGGATACCAGCTTTCCTATCAGCGGTGTTGCCGGAACCAGACTATATTAAATATTCAAAATCCGCTTGGTGTCGGAATAACTATTTATGCCAGCACACCTTCCGATACTGCGAATGCTGACAACAGCAATCCCGTATTTGATTCTCTGCCTCCTCCTTTTATATGCCTTGGATTGCCTTTCGTCTGGGATAACTCAGCAACCGATGCCAACGGTGATTCATTGGTTTATGAATTGTGCCTTCCGTTTATAGGAGGCATAGATATTAATAACTGCCCCGGGGGAGTGCCCATATGCGGAACGGGAACACCGACATGGACCTGTGGTCCGCAACCCATGCCGCCTGCTGATCCGCCTTATTCAAATGTAACCTGGCAACCTCCCTTTTCACTTGCTAATTTATTAGGCGGAACTCCCATGGCAATTAATCCGGCTACGGGTATTTTAACTGCAACTCCTAATACAGTCGGGCAGTTTGTTTATGGTGTTTGTGTAAATGAATACCGCAATAATGTTTTAATTGGCAAGACCCGCAGAGATTTTCAGGTGAATGTGGTTCCATGTCCTTCTCTGATTGTTGCTGCAATACAAAATCCCCTTATTTTTTGCAGTGATTCTACTGCATTTTTTCAAAATCTCAGCATTGGAGCTTCTTCCTATGATTGGGATTTTGGTGATCCTACAACACTGGCTGATACTTCCCATGTAACGAATCCTTCTTACCAATACCCGGATACAGGCACTTATATAGTTACCTTAATTGCACATTCATCATTCAATCCTAACTGTGCGGATACTGTTATTGACACACTGCACGTGTATCCGGCATTCGATGTGGATTTTTCTTTTACCGATTCCCTTTGTACTTATTTTATAAATTTCACAGATACAGTTACTGACGATGGCGGAGGCACTACCAGTATCTGGAATTGGACCTTTGGTGGCGGTGGTACTTCAAACAGCAGTGATCCATCACATAGTTTTCCCGGTCCCGGAAACTATAACGTCACATTTATTGCAACTTCTGACCGGGGATGCAAGGATACTGTCTCACACGTTGTAACAGTGGATTCATTGCCCTCTGTAACTGTTTCAGTCCAGGCGGTAAACTGTAATGGCGATTGTAACGCAACTGCAACAGCCAACCCTAAAGGCGGAAATTCTCCCTACTCCTATCTCTGGTCAAACGGCCAGACAACCCAAGTAGCAACCAGTCTTTGTGCGGGTACATATACCGTTACACTTACAGATTCTGACAGCTGCACGGCAATAAAAACTGTTAATATAAACCAGCCGGCAGTGCTTGCTTCCACACTTTCAAGCACTGATGCATATTGTGAAGGCAAGTGTATAGGCACTGCAACTGCAAATCCGTCAGGCGGAACTCCGGGTTATACCTATAGTTGGAACGATCCTTCCAACCAGCAAACACAAACCGCCTCAAATCTTTGTCCGGGTAATTATGCGGTTGTAATTACCGATAATCACGGATGCACAAGAATTGACACTGTCACGGTAAACTATTCAGATTATATTCCACCGCTTGACGCAACGGTGAGCGAGGATACCATTTACCAGGGACAAACTGTCCAGCTTACTTCTACCGTGTATAGCAATACAACCTATACATGGACTCCGCCTGATTTTTTAACCAACCCGAGTATTTCCAATCCGTCAGCCACTTTAACTGCATTGGGTGTTTATGTTTATGTAGTTGAAATCACTGACAGCTTCGGGTGTAAAAACACGGATTCTGTAAGAATAGTAATGAGAAGAGTTTCTTGTGTGGAACCTGAAATTTTTATTCCGAACGCGTTTACACCGAACACTGACGGAAATAATGATGTCCTGTATGTAAGAGGAAGCATGATCAGGGAATTATTATTCAGGGTGTATGACCGCTGGGGCGAAAAGGTCTTTGAAACGAATATTCCCGGAACAGGATGGAACGGCACTTACAAAGGAAAACCCGTCCAGCCCGGAGTGTATGATTACTATCTTGAAGCAATATGTTTTACTAATGAAAAGTTTTTTAAGAAAGGAAATGTTACCGTGATTAAGTAATGAAGTGACTAAGAGATGAAGAAGAAATTTAGATATTTATCAAAAATACGAAAGGCGAAATTCGTTTTTGCATTTTGCATTTCGCACTTTGCATTTTACATTTCTTCAGCACAGGATATTCATTTCTCCCAGTTCAACAGGTCACCCTTAAACCTTAACCCGGCAAACACCGGTTTCTTTGACGGTGATTTTCGCATTTCGGGTATTCACCGTAATCAGTGGAAATCAGTGACGGTTCCCTATAAAACTTTTTCCGGGTCATTTGACATGACCACTCCTTTTCCGAATGCAGATAATAATCTTATCGGTGCAGGAATAGTTTTAAACAGTGACAAAGCGGGAGATTCTGAATATGGAATATTTGAAGGCGCTTTATCCACTTCGTTAATAAAAAATATAGGAGGCGATTCCGTTCATTTTATTTCGGGAGGAATACAACTGGGTTTTGTACAACAAAGCATCAACTATGCAAAGCTCACTTTTGATAACCAGTATAACGGGGATTCGTTCGATCCCTCGTTAGCAAATGGCGAAACTTTTGCAGACGATAAATTTATCTATTTTGATCTTTCTGCGGGTGTCAATTGGCTGTTCAGGATAAACGAACGCGTGAATTTAGGAGCCGGTTTAAGCTTGTTTCACATTAACAAACCACGCCTGAGTTTTATGGATAACGGATCATCAAAGCTGAACAGGAAAGTTGCCTTTGATGTAAAGAGTTCTATTGGCCTGACTGAAAAGATTTACCTGCTGCCTGCTGTGCTTTACCAGAACCAATACAAGTATAAAGAACTTGATTTCGGCAGCAATGTGAAATTTATAGTAAACAAAAAGCCGGGAAAATTTATTGCATTGTACGGAGGCTTATGGATGCGTTCTAAAGACGCCATTTTTCCTTCCATAGGGCTGGATTATAATGAACTGAATTTAGGTTTCAGCTATGACATCAATACATCTGATTTAAAACGCGCAAGCAACAACAAAGGCGCTTATGAAATTTCATTGACCTATATTATTAAGAAAGTAAAACGGATGGTGATACATCCGCCCTGCCCGGTTTACTAAGGTTAAAAGTTAATTATGCAGATAAAAAATATTTTATTCTTTTCCTTATTTTTCATCAGTTCCTTTTGTTCGTTTTCACAAACCTATAAAGCATACATCAATGCCGGTGAGAAAGCTTTCCTTGACGGAGACTATTACACAGCCCAGTCATATTACGCGAAGGCGCTGGAATTTGACAACGATGATGCCGGCCTGGATTTTAAAGCTGCCGAAGCATCACGGCTGTTCAATGATTATTATGCTGCCGCTTACTATTATAATCAAACCATCACTGAAGATAAAGACAAGCGGTTCCCGCTCGCTTTGTACTGGCTTGCCGCTATGAATAAAATGATGGCTGAATACGGGGTTGCAAAAAACCTTTTTCTGCAATACTATACACAACATGCTGCTGACAGTGATTATTATTCACAAAGAGCAGGGCGTGAAGTGGCGGATTGCGATACAGCCATTCAGATGATGAAAGACACTGTTCCCGCTGATGTAAAAAATCTTGGCAGCACTATTAACTCCGTATATTCAGATTTTGCAGGGCAAATAATAAGAGACAGCATCTTCTATTATTCTTCTTTACGGTTTGCAAACAGAGATCCTAAAACCAGGAAGACAAAAAATTATATTTCAAAAATATTGGAATCAAAACCGACTGGTGCAAATTACGGGGAGCCTGAACCGTTAGATACTTCTTTTAATCTTCCTGACCTGCATGATTGCAATGCGGCTTTCAGCGCTGATAATAAGCTGATGATATTTACCCGCTGCACACCTGTAACGTATTCGTCAATGAGATGCGAATTGTTTGAAAGCAGGAATGTAAAAGGAGAATGGAGCTCACCCATTCGCCTGAATGATTCCATTAACCTGCAGGGCTATACTGCCACGCAGCCTTCCATTGCCAACAATGGCGCTGAAGGTTACGTGCTTTATTTCGTTTCTGACCGCCCCGGAGGATATGGCAAAACCGACATCTGGAAATCTTTTATTTCCACCAGCAGGATGTACAGCCAGCCCGAAAACCCGGGAGCCAATATCAATACTAAGGATGAGGAAATCACTCCTTATTTCAGCAATACATCACAGACTTTATATTTCAGCTCTGACGGTTTTACAGGAATGGGAGGCTATGATATTTTTAAATCAAAAATGACGAACAATGTTTTTGCTCCCGCTAAAAATATCGGCTACCCGCTGAATACGAGCTATCATGATTTGTATTACACAATTAATGATGCGGGTGACAAAGGCTTGCTCAGCTCCAACCGCTTAGGCAGCATGTATATTAAAAATAAAACCTGCTGTTATGATATTTATGCTTATAACTTATTGAGAAAAGATACGGTTGAGGAAATAGCAGATTCTATTGCTGCGCTTCCCGTTGCTGCTGTTCCTGAAATAAAAACTGCTGAAACGGTTGTTGCCGCCATTGACCTGGCAAAACAACTGCTGCCGCTGGAATTGTATTTTCACAACGATGAGCCGGATAACAGGACAACATGGAATTCCACGAAAAAAAATTATCGCGACCTGTATAATAAGTATATGGCGATGAAAAAAGAATATGAGAGAGTATATAGCTCAAACTTAAAAGGCCAGGCAAAAGAAAATGCTATTCAGAGTGTAAATGAATTTTTTGACAATACAGTAACCAGCAATTTTAACCGTCTCGAAAAATTTTCCTCCCTCCTGCTCCAGGAGCTAAAGACCGGCAAAAAAATTGAGATCACCGTTCGCGGGTTTACCAGCCCGCTCGCCAAGACAGATTATAACATCCATCTTTCGAAAAGAAGAATATCCAGCTTTTTAAATTACCTGAAAACTTTTGAAAACGGAGCCATCGAAAGTTTTGTTCAAAATAAAATGCTCACTATTGTGGAAGACCCTGCCGGTGAAACGTATGTAAAACAGGGCGTGAGCGATAACCTGAGAGACAAGCGAAACTCCGTTTACAGCCCCGCAGCTTCCGCTGAGAGAAAGATCCAGGTGATTGATGTGAAGATTGACAATTGAAAAAAAGTTTCTGGTTTCAGGTTAAAACTCATGGGACAAGCGTGGCTTATAAAGATTATAAAGATGAGTTTAATAAAAGGGACACGATTTTTTTTTAAAAAGCCTTTCCGGAAGGTTATCTTGATGGATTGGGAATAATTAACATACCTGGTATTATTAAGCAAGCGTGGAATTTAACCTTTAAAAATATGTAGCAGGTTTTACACCCGGCAGGTTACAAACAAAAAGCCTTCCCAATACAGGGAAGGCTCATTTTTTTGAGGTCGGGAGTAGATTCGAACTACTGTAGAAGATCTTGCGGATCTTTGCCTTACCGCTCAGCCACACGACCAAAGTTTTCTACGCAGCACATGGGATTAATGTTGCATGGGGACGGCAAATTTACGCCATTCAATGATACAGAGTATAAGAATGCAGGATTAAATAATTTTTATTATTTTTATTTATTGAAACCCCTGTGTGAATAACTTTTAAAGGAGCTAATTGAAGCCCGCTGATTTTTTATACATTTGCGAATGGGATTAGAGGTCAGTTGGCAGTTCCCCAGATTACAAGGCACATAAAAAAAACCTTAAACCTTAAACCAATGCCACGAATTACACCAATTAACACGAATATTTTAATTAGTGAAATTAGTGGCTCATTAAACTTTAAACCTTTCTTCCCCCATGCACGAAGAAGATGATGAATTAGAAAACCAGGAAGAACAGAACGAAAAGCTCAGGAATACGCTTGACCGTTTTGAGGAAATGATCCGTAAAAGCGAGCATTATTTTTTTGATGCAGACTCACTCATACGAATCATTGATCATTACATAGAATCAGGCGATTATGCAAAAGCAATTGAAGTATCACATTATGCGTATGATCTTTACCCTCAATCTGTAAATTTACTTTTAAAACAGGCGCAGCTTTTTGCCGTCAGCGGCAATGAAACAAAAGCCCTTGAAGCGCTTGACCGCGTGGAAGGAATCAATCCGTATGATGCGGAAATAAACCTGATCCGCGGCAATGTGTTTAACTCAATGGAAAAATATACAAATGCTATCGAAAGCTTTAAGAAAGCGCTTTCGCTCTCAGATGTAAAGGACGAGATTTACATGAGCATGGCTATCACCTACCAGAACATGCATGATTACAACAGCGCTTTGCGGTTTTTCAAGTTGTCCATCAGGGAAAATCCGCTGAATGAAATGGTTTTTGAAGATCTTGCCGGTTGCTTTGTCCGTTCGGGCAAAACGGAAGAAGGCATAAATTATTTCCAGGAGCTGATTGACAACGATCCTTATTCCTGGCTGGCATGGTATAATTTAGGCGACATGTACAGCAAGCTGAATTTATATGAGAAAGCGCTGTCGGCTTACGAATACGCTGTGCTGATTAAAGATGATTTTGCACCGGCATACTTTGACCATGCGAGCGTCCTTGCTATTTTGGGAAAATACGAAGACGCCATACAGAAATACAAGCAAACATTTGAATTCAGCAGTCCTGATGCCGCCACTTACTATAATATAGCCGAATGTTATGAAAAGCTGGAGATGATGGACGAAGCCCGCACGTATTATAAAAAAGCAGTGAAGCTGGTTCCGAGGATGTCACAGGCATGGTATGGCATTGCGCTCACGCTGGAGTTTGAAGAACGCTGGTATGAATCCATACATTATATCCGCAAAGCGCTCGAATATGATGATCATAACAGCGATTACTGGATATTGCTGGGAGACTGCGAATACAAGCTCAATAATATGCCGGAAGCCGAAGAGTGTTATAAAAAAGCATTGGATCATGAACCCGAAAACATAGATGCATGGCTGGCATTTTCCATTTATTTTGAAGAAGAGAACCGTATGGAAGAAGCCATCCAGATCACAGCGGAAGCCATGAAGTTTCACCCCGATTGCAGCGAATTATATTACCGGGTGGTGTGCCTTCACTATTTGGACGGAAGGCCCAAAGAGGCATACACGCAACTTGAAATTGCCCTTGATAAAGATTATGGCTATCATAAAATGCTTTTTGAAATGCTCCCCGAACTGAGAAATGATGCTGCCATTTTACAAATTATTGAACAACGGAAACAATGATTCAAAATTTTTCGATGGTGGATATTCCTGAAAGGACGGTGAAACCGCGTGAAGAAGGAATTACCATGGTAATGGATAAGGGATTATGCACGCGCGAAGCAGAAGATATGGTGGCAGGCTCAGGTCCTTACATTGACATTATAAAACTTGGTTTCGGAAGTTCTTTTGTGACCCCTAATCT
>DATEMK010000168.1:0-5412 GCA_035275625.1 Bacteroidia bacterium | reverse complement strand
CAATTACTATTTTAATGTTTTCCAAAGTGTATATAACACACATCCCGAAAATATATATGCATTGTTTTCCACCTTAATCAAGAGCATTGTTCTTTCATTAGTGCTCCTTGGATTTTACCTGCGCATTAAAAGAGGAATTGAATTCATTGATATTTTACTGGTTGTTTACATGACGGTGCTTTATATGTATCCTTATTCAAGTGCAGGTTACAGGTTCCTGGTTCCTGTTACTCCCGTTTTTCTTTTATATGCAACTGAAGGATTATACTTTTTAATGGAGGCGCTGAAGTGGAAAAGAACTATTCTTTATTGTTTGTGCATTATTTCCTTTTTCGCTGTTTATAAATACGAATGGGACATTATTCTTGATAATCAAAACCATGTCGAACAAGGTCCTCAAAGAATGGATGCAAAGGCAGCATTTGATTTTATTAACAGCCACACAGAAAAAAATGCACGTATTCTTTTTAAAAAACCCAGGGCATTGGCGCTTTATACAGGCAGGAATTGTTTTATAAATAATCCGGATCAATCGTTGAATGATTTGCAATATCAATTATCCGGATACAATATTGATTACATTTTAATAAACGAAGACATTTCAGATGTCACGATAAAAGATTTTGTTTCCAAAAATCCCGGAAAAGTCCAACTCTCCTGGAGCAATTCTGCATTCCGGTTCTATAAGATCATACATTCTTAAAATAAATAATTCTCAAACTTCACATCAATAATTTAATAGAACTATGGACAAAACTAAAATCAGCACCGGGCTTAATTTTGAAGGATACCGGGTTGTAAAAGAATTGGGAATCGTAAGAGGAATTACCGTACGCTCAAGAAACATCATTGCTAACATCGGAGCCGGGCTGCAGAGCTTAATTGGCGGAAATATTTCACTCTATACAGAGCTTTGCGAAAAAGCCCGGGAAGAAGCTTTTGAATTTATGATTCAACATGCGGATGAAATGGGAGCAAATGCAATTATTGCCATGCGTTACGATGCCAATGAAGTGACAGCGGGAATTACAGAAGTGCTTGCTTATGGAACGGCTGTGGTGATAGAACGGATTTAAAATTTTAATTGTAAATCAATTTCCGTTTTTAAAAATGCTCCTTGAGATTTGTGTCACTTCTGTTGAAGCAGCATTAACTGCACAAAATGCAGGTGCTGACAGGATTGAACTATGTGATAATTTATCAGAAGGCGGAACCACTCCAAAATATGAAGTAATAAAATCCTGCCGGAAAAATTTGCACATCCGGTTGCATGTAATGATTCGTCCGCGTCCCGGAAATTTTTTTTATTCTGATCCGGAGCTTAACCAGATGAAAAAGGAAATTGAAATGTCAAAAGAATTAAAAGTTGACGGAGTTGTATTTGGAATTTTAACCGCTGATAAAAAAGTGGATATTAAAAGAGCAAAAAAACTGATTGAACTTTCAAAACCATTGAAAGTAACTTTTCACCGTGCTTATGATGATACAGTGGAACCGCTGGAAGCGTTGGAAAATATAATTGAATGCGGGGCTGATATTTTGCTCACCTCAGGGCAAAAAGAAAAAGCGATCGAAGGTGTTGACCTGATCCGCCTGTTAAATATTCGTGCACATGGCAGAATTGAAATAATGGCAGGAAGCGGAATCAATGATAAGAATGTTTTAGAGATCGCCACGAAAACAGGGATTCAATCTTTCCATGGTTCGGCAAAAAAAATAAATTCAGCGAATGAAATTGTTTATGCAGACATGGAAATGATAAGAAAAATGAAATCCCATTTGAAAAAATTGGAACAATAAACAGGTATGATAAAAATTGAAAATGATTTTTTAATTGTAAAAACCAAAGCAGAAGGGGCAGAACTGACAAGCATATTCAACAAAAAAACACATCTTGAATATTTGTGGCAGGCTGGAAAGGAATGGGCAAAACATGCTCCTGTTTTATTCCCGGTAGTCGGGCAGTTGAAGGATAACAGGTATTTCTATAAGGAAAAATCTTATTTATTGGAGAGGCACGGGTTTGCACGAACCCGGATTTTTTCCATCAGCAAATCCAAAAAAGAAAAAACAGAATTTATTTTGAAAGACAATTCCGATACAATTATTAATTACCCTTTTCATTTTGAATTAAGAATTGCCTATGAATTACTGGAAAAGAATTTGCATATAAAATATTCTGTGACAAACACTGATAGTAAAAATTCATTTTTTTCCATCGGTGCGCATCCTGCATTTAAAATTCCGCTGATGGAAAATGAATCGTATGAAGATTACTTTTTGGAATTCAATAAAACGGAATTTGCTGAAAGATGGAAAATGCAAAACGGATTAATTGCAGATGAAAAAGAAGCTGTATTAAACAACTCAAATATTTTACTATTAGAAAAATCTTTATTCTACAATGATGCTTTGGTTTTTAAATCCCTGGCATCAGATTGTATTTCCATCAAAAACAAAAACTCAAATCACGGATTGCATTTTTACTTTAAAGGATTTCCATATTTCGGCATCTGGGCTGCAAAGGATGCTGACTTTGTTTGTCTTGAACCCTGGCAGGGAATTGCAGACAGCATTCATCATAACCAGCAATTGGAAAACAAAGAAGGAATTATAAATTTGGAACCGGGGAAAATTTTCAGTTGTGAATATTCGATTGAAGCTTTTTAAAAATCTATTCCAAAACTATTTTCATAAATTTTATTTTATCACAGACAATTTAACGATCTCATAAACATCATCTGTTTTGATTTTTAAATAATAAATTCCGGCAGGTAATTCTTTTGCAGAAAATGTAATTTCATATTTGCCCATTGATTTACTTTCTTCCATAATGTGCTTAATAAGTCTTTGGGTTCCATCTGTCAAATCAATGGTAACTTTTGAATTATTGCGAAGTGTGTAAGAAATGGTGAAATAGTCCGCAGCAGGATTCGGGGTAATTTTTATTTTAAGAAGATTTTCGTCTGCAGAAATATTATTTTTTACTTCAGTGGTAATTCCGAAATCAAAAAGTGGCCTGCGCCAAACGGCATCAATAAACATTCCTGCGTAAATAAAAGTATTGTCTGCGGCCAGGCCCTGTACAGAATTATTTGGATAAGGATCCATGCCCGTGCTCACATTTGTAAATGAAGCTGCATAATTATTTGAAAAATAAACACCATTGTTGTTTCCGATAAAAACAAAGTTGTCGAACGCAAGAATAGCAAATCCCGCATCGGTTGCCGGAATGCCGGGCCCAACGCTGAACCATGACAAGCCATCGTCATTTGAAAAATAATTTCCGTTGAATGTGCCTGCGTAGAAATGATTTGTTCCGCCTGCTGCCATAGAAATTACATCCAGTATGGAATTTACTTGTGTCCAGCTAACACCTCCGTTTGTTGAGCGGTAAATTCCATCTCCGGCAGTGAACGAAACTATGCCGGCAACCACTACATTTCCATGAGCAGCTAAGCCGCTTGCATAAACCTGCGAACCTGCCAGGTTGCTTGCATTCCAGGTTAATCCGTTGTCATTCGAATAATAAAGCCCTTCCGTGGTAGCGGCAACTGTTTTACTCCCTGACTGCACTAATGAATTAACACAACAATATCCTGTTCCTGCCTGCATAGGCAACCCGTTAATAATGTGTGTCCATGTGGAACCGTTATTTGCTGAACGATACAATCCGTAACCGCACCCGCCCGCCAGTAAAATATTCGGAGCAGGATTAAGCATGGAAAAAATAATAGCGTTCGATAAAGTGTCAAGCGGGTTTGTTGTCCCTGTTTTGTTCCACGTGTTACCATTGTCGGTGGAGGAATATACGCCATCATTATGTGTTCCGCTATAAAGCGTATTGCCCGAAATAAGTATGCAGTTATCAATAGAAGAAGCTGCTTCGAAATTACTGAGCGGCACTTGTGTCCATGTGGCGCCTTTATCACCTGAATGATAGATTCCTATTTCTTCGCAGGAGATTAAAAAATTATTTCCGCTTATTTTGAAATGATTGTCGTAGCGATTACCTATTCGTAACCCGGACGATGAAATATTAATCCATGTTTGTCCCCAATCGGTGGAGCGATAAACCCCGTTTGCGTATCCTCCGTAAGCGCCAATTGCATACCCTGCATAAATCGTATCGTTCATCCGGTCTAACCCTAAAATATCTATATCCGTATTTACCGTGATAACGTTGCTCCAGTTTGTGCCGCCATCAGTGGTAACAAAAACATTTCCCTTTGCCGATGCAATTACCGTATCCCCTTTTTGTAAAAAATTATCAATAACATAAAATGCAGTTGATCCATTGTCAACAAACCAGGTCGCGCCAAAGTCAAAGGAGTAAAAAAGATAATTGTCGGCTTCAACTGTAAGGCGTGAATTTGCATAGAACATGGCATGAATGAATGAAAAAGTTAATGCGCCACCGCTTGCATCCTGCCATGTATTACCGTGGTCGGCAGAACTGTAAACTCCCTGGCCGATTGTTCCCGCAAACATAAATCCTGCTGCATTCAGCAAACAGTTTACAGCTTGTGTTTGAATTCCGGTGTTGGCAATAGTCCATGTTGCACCCTGGTCAGCAGAGCGGTAAACACCTTCGTCTCCGGTGCCTGCATATATATAAAGTGAATCCGATGCAAGAGAAAGCACCTGCTTGTTATCAATACCTGTATTGGCTGCAATCCAGGTATTGCCATAGTCGTAACTTTTATAA
The DNA here is from genome assembly GCA_035275625.1 of Bacteroidia bacterium. Taxonomy (GTDB): domain Bacteria; phylum Bacteroidota; class Bacteroidia; order AKYH767-A; family OLB10; genus DATEMK01. The sequence continues at coordinate 704 of DATEMK010000168.1, read as the reverse complement.
ACGCCCTGTGCATATGTTCCGGCAAAGAGTGCGCTGTCATTTTCAAAAAACTTTGTTATTGTTATTCCGGGAGGCCCTTGTGTTTTTGTCCATTGTGCAACAACTGAACTGAAATTTATGAGAATCACGAATACGGCTGCAGTAAAAATTTTTTTCATGTGATATATTTTTTAAAATCTATTTTAAAGGTATTCAATTTTTGTATTGTCTCCAAATTTTCTTAGAAGAGGTTTATTCTTTGTTTGATAAACACAAGCACGAAGGACAATAAAGATTATTTCTGAACTTTGGCTCAAATTGATTTCTGAAGATTATCCCACACTCATGAGAAAAAGGAAGCTGCAATTTATAATTACACTAATGATTTTCTGTTTGCCAAATGCACAGGCTCAAAATTTCATAACAATAAGCCTTCATCAAAACTGGCAGTTTAAATACAAGAATAATTGGTACAAGACAGAAGTTCCAAATTCAATTCACACTGATTTACTCAACAACAGATTAATTGAAGACCCTTTTTATCGTGACAATGAAACAAAGCTTCAATGGATTGACACCATGGATTGGGAGTACAGAAAAGAGTTTGAGGTGGATCCTTCATTGCTGAAAAAACAAGTCATTGAAATTGTTTTTAAAGGATTGGATACCTACGCTGATGTTTTCCTGAATGGGAAATTAATATTAAATACAGATAATATGTTTCG
>DATEMK010000167.1:0-22291 GCA_035275625.1 Bacteroidia bacterium | reverse complement strand
ATAAGCTTCCAATTTTAAACCTTCCTGGCCTTTATCAGAATCATAATTTAATTCTGCAATCCTGCATGCGGGAGTAATGTCAAGTATCCGAAGTCCGCTTAAGCCGCAGGCATTCGCAGCCCTGACTTTTATAGTACCGGCTCCGCTGCCCCATGTAAGGTCAATGTTATTTGTACCCTGTCCATAATCTATGCTTCCGTTTGTCAGGGTCCAATTGTAGCTTGTGGCAGAAATTACAGGATCCACATATACGCTTGCAAACTGGTAATCACAAATTTCACCAAGAGGGATAATTGCTGTTGGAATTAAAGGCGCTCCGGATATTACCAAACTTCGATAAGGTCCATTGGCGGGAGTACAGGAGTTATTATTGGCAGCCACTCTTACATAACCGCTGCTGAATGGAGCAGGCATATCAAACTGAATGGATGTTGTTCCCTGCCCGATTAAGTTGGTTGCACCTGTGGGGACTAACCATGTGTAACTTGTAGCGCCAGCCACATTCGCAACTGAATATTGAATGGTTGAATTGCAAACTCCTGTAGTTGGTCCGGTAATCGGTTGAGGTATCAGGGGAATTGAAGAGGAAACGCTCTTGCATCTTACAGGGCTTAATCCGCAGGGACTAAAGGCTGTTACACATACGGGAGGAGAATTATTGTACGGAACAGGAAAATTGACATGAATTGAATTTGTGTAAGGCGGTGTTTCCACAATGCTTGCACCAGGCGGAACAGTCCAGTTATAACCGGAAGTACCGGGAACTAAAGGAACTGAATATTCTATATTGGTTGCTCCCGGACAAACTTTTTTAGGACCCGTCATTGTACCGGGAAATGCAGGTGAATTTGAAATATTCACGCATCTTGGAGCGCTGACTGATGAGCCTCCGCATGAGAGTGATGCTGTAACACACAGTTGTCCTGCAGTAAACGCGGGAAATGTAACGGTAACATTCGCTGTGCCGTTATTGTTTATCACTGCTCCCGGAACAGAGAATGACCAGTTATAAACACTCGCTCCCGCTGATATTCCGGCAGAATAACTTTTTGTATCTCCTGAACATGCAACTACAGAGCCGCTGATAGATCCGGGAACACTTACCACCCCCCTGATCCAGGTACATTTATTATTTGTGATTCCGCAAGGATTGATCGCTTTCACACAAATCGTGTAACCGGACGAACCTACCAAAGCACCAAATTGTGCATACACATTTTCCGTTGTTGTTTCGAACGGTCCGCTTACGAAGGGGCCGCTGCTATTGCTGCTAAATTTGACCACCGATGAATAGGATCCGGTATTCCATGAATAGTGTATATTTTGACCATTTACGTTATTTGTGGAAATGCTCATTACATCACCGTTACAGGCTGATGAAGGGGCATTGATTGAACCGATATTATTTGACGGAGCAGATGAGGTAACGGCTACTATAGCCGAACCTGAGGAGGTGCCGCCTGTGTTGCAATATGCATCAGTAACAGAAGTTACCAAATAGGTATGTGTTCCTGGTGTTGAAGGAGTGATACTTACATTTACCGGTGTAATTAAACTGGTTCCGTTTACAGTTTGTGAGCCGTCCGAAACAGTATAATTCCAGGGGCCTGTACCTGTAAATGCCAGCTGAACAGTTATGGCTTGTCCAATGCAAATATTTGGATTGCCGATGAGGCTTGCTGATGCTATTGGCGGTAATGCAATATTAACTGCGGTATTTGCATCTGCCGTGCATCCGTGTGCATCAGTAATTTGCAAAAGGTATTGTCCTGCACCTGTGTTGGTCAATGAAGATACAGACGGATTCGGATTTGCACTTGAGAAATTGTCAGGACCTGTCCATGAATATGAATAGCCTGCTGTACCACCCACCGGAATGGATGAAAGGTTAAGGGTTGTGCCATCACAAACAGGACTGTTGCTTCCGGCAGTAACTGAAAGGACAGCCGGCTCCGTAATGATAACATTAAACGGTGCCGCTTCGCAGCCGTTATCGTCTATTACAGATGCATTGTAAGTCCCTGCAGCTAATCCGGAGTAGATTCCGTCAAGCGTGGAACTCCCGTTCAGGTCAAAAAGATATAATGGTGTTCCATTGCTTGCTTCAATGTCCACCTGGCCGTCAAATAAACCATTACAGGACACATCATTCTGTGTACCTATGGAAAGAACGGGGTTTGGATTGATTACAACAGAAGCTGTTGCTGAAGCTGTGCAACCAAATGAATTAGTAACAATGAGTGTATAAGAACCCGCAGTACCTGATGAAACCCCACCGATTGCCGGATTTTGTAATGCAGAACTGAATGCAGGGCCTGTCCATGACCATGAATTTCCTGTGCTTTGTCCGGCTGCATAATTATTTCCAAAAAGCATTAAGCCCGCACCGCTGCAAACAGGTGCATTTGAAGAAGCATTAGGAACCGGGATAGCTAATGTCGTTATTGCTGCTGATGCTGAACCGGTGCATCCTGCGAGTGAAGCTACAACTGTATAGGTTGTAGCTGAAACCGGTGCATCAGTCGGATTCTGAAGCGATGATGTAAATCCTGAAGCTGATGATGTCCATGAATATGTAGTGCCGTTTGAAACCAATGTGAGTGTAAAATCTGTTATGGTTCCGACATCTCCATTCGCATTATCAACCGTTTTTAATTTCCATATGCCGTTGGTGTTTGCTCCATTTAATCCCGAAAAAGCGTTTTCGGTATTATATGTTCCTGTAAACGGTGCTGATCCTGCAGAAACGTTTCCGTTAGCGCCTCCCGAATTTACAATAGTGGTATTTGTAAAATTATTACTGTTCCCTCCTCTGCGGTTTACTAATAATATCTGGGAATTACCTGGAGATACGAGGTAAATTGTTAAATCGCCATCATAAGAATGTGTAATGCTGAAATTTACAGATTTAATTGTTCCGGTAACAATTGTTGCCGGTGAAAATCCTGACAATACAATCGGTGAGCTTCCACCGGTTGAATTATTATCAGGTATGGCGAATGAGGCATTGTTGCGGATAGTTGCATTGGGTGATGCTGTTAAATTTATAACCGAGCCGGGGCATACTGAAGCTGATGATACTGAAGCCGTAGGGACAGGCAATGCTTTTATTGCAGCCGATGTAGTTGCCGTGGCTGTACATCCGCTTGCAGTAACGGTAACGGTATAAGTACCTGTATGTTTTCCTGCAAAGGATATTATGGATGGATTTTGCGATGTGGAACTAAAGCTGTTTGGTCCGCTCCAGGAATAAGAAGCTCCTCCGGATGAAGTTAAATTTAACGTGCCTCCATGGCAATCTGGTGAACTGTTTGATGCTGATGCTACCGGTAATGCATTCACTGTTGCATTGGTCGAAGCCGATGACGAACATCCTGCCGATGAGGTTACGGTTAATGTATAAGTTCCTGAATAACTTATTTGAGCATTGCTTCTTGAAGGATTTTGCGATGAGCTTGTATATCCATTCGGTCCAACCCAGCTATATGATGCCTGGCTGCCGGGTCCTCCACTCAGATTGAGTGTGGATCCTACGCAACCCGGCCCGTTGTTGTTTGCTGATGCAGCAGGTGTTGCATTTACTGTTGCTGCTGTGGTTGTTGATGCTGTACATCCGGTGGTTGTGCTGGTAACTGTTAGTGTATAAGTTCCTCCATAAGTTGTTAATGCATTTGGTCTCGAAGGGTTTTGCAATGTGCTCGAAAAACTTGCAGGACCGCTCCACTGATAAGTAACTCCAGTTGAATTGGATGATAAGTTAAGTGAATTTCCAGAGCATATAGGACCGTTATTAGAAGCATTCGCTGAAGGAGCAGCATTAACTGCAATTACAGCAGTGTTATTGCTGCTTACGGTACTGTTGCATCCGGCTGAAATAAGATTAGTAATTGTAATTGTTGGAGTTCCTGCTGTGGTTAAACCTGTTGCTGTAAAGGAACCTGAACCCGCTGCTGAAACTGTCATTGCAGCGGTCAATCCTGTTGCTGAGGGTGAGCTTCTGTTATAGGTAACAGTATAAGTACCCGCAGGCAATGCTGCCGCTGATGCAGTAACTGATATTAATGAAGTGCCCGATGAAGCGCAAACAGGAGTAGCTCCCGAAGTAGTTGCAAGCGTATAAGAAGAGCAGGTGTAAGTTATTTTTACCTGGCCTCTGAAACCATCTCCGCCTCTTCTGTCTGTACTGCTTGAACTGCGTCCGCCACCGCCACCGCCACTAAGGCCGGCAGCATCATTTCCATCTCCACTGGATGTTCTTCCTGCACCACCTGCACCGCCACCCCCTGCTCCGGCTGCACCTGCTGAGGTACCGCTTGCATTTCCGCCAGCACCAGTACTTCCCGCTCCGCCACCACCGCCACCGCTGTTACCACCTGAAGCAGCAGCACCTGATCCGCCATTAAATGTTCCGGAAGTAACCGGAGCCCCTGCTCCGTTTGGATTTCCCGATTCTCCGACTTTTCCTCCGATACCACCATTCGCTGTTACCGATCCGAATATGGATGCTCCGCCATTCTCCCCATCATCTCCATTATCGCCATCCCCGCCACTGCCAACGGTAACCGAAATGTTCGCTCCCGGAGTAACACCGAAAGAAATGTTTTTAACATAAGCGCCACCGGCACCACCGCCACCGGCACGGGTTTGAGAACTTGATCCGTTAACTCCGCCACCGCCACCGCCACCGCCCCATGCTTCCACCTGTACGGTGGTTACTCCGGCAGGAACTGTAAATGTCCCTGATGAGGTAAAAGTTTGTGTGGTTTGCGCAAACAAATGACTTTGAAACAAAACACCTATTATAAAAAACAATAATTTCCATGAAGCAAAAGTATTCTTGCCTGTCGCATTGATTTGTTTTAGTTTTTTCATAAATAATTAATTTTTTTTGACCGCAACAATTATATGACTGGTACTCTCCTTTAACATGCGTTTTGTTGCCAATTGCAGCTATTTTTCATGCGAATGAATGTTTTTTAAAAGCAAATGATAAATGGAAGGTGATGAAAAAGCTATTTTTTCAACCAATTTTTGGTAAGAAAATGAATTAAGAAGTAGAAAAAAGCCGGATTTTTGCTTTGCTTAAAGTAAGCAAAACTGTTTGTTGGCTATTAGTTAATTTCCAAAAAAGCAATAAAGCAAATAAATTTTTTTATCAAAGATTCTACCTGAATCTTTTGATTTTATAAAAGTTGAGTCAGAAATTTGGACTCCAGAGGCTGAAATTTTTTTTAATTAGAGCGTACGACTCCTAAGTAAAAGGCACCACTTATTAAGTGGTGCCTTTTCAACCTGCAATAAAAGCTAAACCTAATTGACAACTATCTTTTTTGTTGTTACCATGCCATTATCATTGATCATTACCATATATACGCCTTTCGGAAGATTTCTCAAATCAAGATCGTATTGATTTTCGCCTTCTCTCAGGCTATGATTTTCCTGCACCTTAATCTTTCCCGTAAAATCCATAAGTTGAAGAATGATGCTTCCTTCATTTGTCCCAAAGTAAGATACCGTAGCCAAAGAAGAAGCCGGGTTCGGGAAAATGTTCATATTAGATTCAATTTCTGAATCCTTATCCAAACCATCATTTTCTATTTTGTACAACTCAGTTAAAGGAATGTTTGATGACGGATTGCTTTTTCTGAAAGGAGGAGTTGTAAATATTGAAAGATTACACTGATCCCATGGAGTCCAGGCACCAGCGCATTTAGGCCGTACTCTCCAGCGATATCTGTGATCGGGTCCCACACCTATGGTGATCTGGGTAAAAGTTCCGCTAAAAGCACCGGTGATATAAACGGTATGATAAATCGGGTCGTATATCCTGATCTGTAAACTATCCACACCTGAAACGGGACTCCAGTTCAACGTAGCGTTAAAAGCTGACACAGATGACTGGCTTAAATTGGCCGGAATCGGGCAGGAGCAATTAGTCACTGTAATATTTACCGGTGTTGAAGTGGAAACATTTGAAGAGAAGGTTACTGTAACAACATAACTTCCTGTTGTGGTGGCTGTTATAGCCTGAGTGGTTTGTCCGGTTGACCAAACATAACTCACACCAGCGTTTGCGGTTAAAGTTACACTGCCTCCCTGGCAGAATGTAGTAGGTCCCCCGGGAGTAATAAATGCAACACCCTGGCTTCCCCCGTTAACTACTACATTGACAGGCGAAGAGATTTTTGAACATCCGTTTGAACCCGTTACTCTCACAGTATATAATCCTGCTGCGGTAACAACAATGGATTGAGTGGTCTGATTTCCAGGAGACCATAAATAACTGCTTCCGCTGCTTGCAGTTAGTGTTACACTTCCGCCAGCATTAAAAGTAAGCGGACCATTTGCCGAAATATTGGCAGTGGGCAATGAATTTACTGTTACATTGGTTACAGTTGATGTTGCAGAACATCCTGCAGAATTGGTTACTCTGACGGTATAACTTCCTGTTGTTGTTGCTGTAATTGCCTGTGTGGTTGCTCCCCCCGGAGTCCACAAATAAGAGCTTCCTGAATTAGCCGTTAAAACAACTGAACTTCCGGAGCAGAAAGTAGTGGAACCATTTGGAGTAATGGATGCAGCTGCACCTGCGGCAACCGATACTGTTAAGGGGGTTGATATGGCGCTGCAGCCATTGCTTTGTGTAACTCTTACAGAATAACTGCCTGCTGAAGAAACCGTAATTGACTGTGTCGTCTGGTTACCAGGAGTCCATAAATATGAAGCGCCTGATGAAGCCGTCAATACCACATTACCGCCCGGGCAAAATGCTAACGGACCGTTAGCTGTTGCAGTAGCCACACAAGATGGACCGGTACAAACAGGACCAGCCGGAGTCAAACCTAAATTTGAATTTGTTGAAAGGATTACCTGGTCTATTTCGAGCTTTGAGTTAGCCGGAGTGATACGCAATGTATGATTAGCTGTTGTCAAGCCTGCAAAATTTACAGCCTGCTGGCTGGCAGCATCAATTTTATACCACTTCCATACTGTATCAGAAGCGCAAGTGATGGTTTTTGAATTAGCATTATCTACCGAAACAGTTAATCCTGTTGTAATACCATTGACTCTCGAACGCATCTTCACCCAAAAATAATAAGTGGTCGCAGAAGCTCGCGGGGTAAATACATATTCCATGGGTATAAACGATGTTTGCGCATCAGGGAATGTAATGAAAGTTGTAAAGCTTCTGAAGTCACCTGAAGCTGTACCGGCCGGAACGGTGGTTTTAAGATTATAAGTTGTGCTTGTATTGTCATACAACTCCGCTTCCAGGTTAAAATCTTTCGTCCAGTAATAAGGATGAGAACTTTCATGCCATGCATCCAACTGGTAAAACACGGGTGCTGCGGGAACTGTATTATCATAAATATAAGTACTTCCCTGCCTTCTTATTTTAAATTTAAGCGTTTGACCGCTGAGCGTTATCTGAGCATCATCAATTAGAGGAGCGCTTCCGATTGTATTTGAACTGTTTTCAATAGCGCCTGTGATTGCATATTTATTCGCATTATCTTTCTTTCTAATAATGACTACTTTATTTGCGGCTCCTGTTGAAAATTGATAAAAAGGTGAAGGAGTAACAGGATTGCTGTAATCTATCATATCACCTGCCATCAAAGAACCGCCTCTTAAAATATCCTCATAGCGGCTGGTAACAGCCTGTGCATAAGAGGGAGTAACAGCTTGCCATGCATATCCTGCCGGGTTATGGGGAGGAGGATTTGGCGGGTTGTAACTTGCAGCTTCATTAAAATAGCAAGTATAATAAAACTCTGAACCGTACATTCCCATAATTTTCATAAGTCCTAACCATTGAGCAGGTCTTACATCCACTTCAGGATTTGCATCCCATCCGGCAGCAACAAACGGTGAAAATAATTTATCGCCCAATGCCAGTTCAAAATAACGCGATTGCGTCACCCACTTCAAGCCATGCCAGGCAGAAGTCCAGTCTTTCCAATTGGAGGGCCACCTGACATACAAATCAGTCGTTGAATAGTATTGATTGTTAATGGGCGTATTGATAAATCGTGCCTGTGACCACGCTAACTGGTAACTCGGATGTCCATCCAGCCTGTACTCCGTGTATTTTGCATTTAGAAGTTTCGGATGGGTCATAAACTGTGCCCTGTAGAGATTATCATTTTCTGCAACTTTTTTTGCAAGATATGGCTGCCAGTCTAAACCGGAAGCATTTTTTCCTGCAATCACTGCCGGATCTGACATCAGGGCACCGGTTTCCAAAATCGGGTAAACTTCACCGTCCTCGTTTACAACATCAACCGGCCGTGTTAAATTTGCAAGAGATGCATTCAGAAAACCTCTAACTACAGTACCATCAAAAGAATAATCAGATGGCGGAGCAGTAGGTCTCCATACTTTATAAGGATAAGAAGTTATACCCCCGCTCCAATTAAGGAACTGACCGCTTGAATTCTGAAGGTAATGATCGTTAGCAAAATTCTGATCCCACATTTTTGATCCCCCCGTTTGAGCCCTTAAAGTCATCAGGCAGGCTTTCCACTGGGGATTTGCATTTGCCATAGCTACGCAGGTATCATTATATGCACCGGTAAACCAGGTGAGATTCAGCATATAATTAAAGTTCCTTGCCAATTCCCTTTGAATGTCAGCCTGGGTTTTTATTGCACTTGCATCCGACACTCCCGGTTGTTTATAACCTCCGCAATAAATCGGATCCATTACATTGTAATTAGGCATTAACGTGTGCCCCGTTTTAAACCTTGGCGTTGGAAATGACTGCAATTGCTGAATGAAAGAAACCGTATAATTAGGATGCCCCGGAGGGTATTCGGTTAAATCCACCTGTGCGGTACTGACTGACGGAAGAACTGTACAGAGAAAAGAAAGGGCCCATACACCTTTTTTTAATGAAGAAAATAAATTCTCCTTCTTTATTTTGGTTTTGATTTTTTTTAACATTGTTTTGAAGACTTAATTAATTGGTGTAAATGGTAAAATGAATTTGGATATAAAACTTTTGATTTTCAATGAATGGCTGCGAATGTAGATTTAAAAAACTATCAATCAATTAAATCCAAATGATATATCTAATAAACATCTGATTTTCAATGACAAAAGTAATTAACACCGTGTTAATAACATGCATTTACCCATTATTTTAAATCATTCGCCAATGAAAAATAATCTTTCACCCAAATTAAAAACAAGAAAATTAAGACTTTTTTATTGGATTATGCTTTCAGAAAAGCAGGTAGAAAATGCCTTGTAAATACTTATAAATCTTAAAAAATTGAATAGAAAATTCTTTCAGAGTTCAATTCCCCATTTTGACGATTCTTTCGGTACGAATTTCATCTTTAGTCATAATTACCAAAAAATAGATTCCATTCTTAATATTTCCGGGCGACCATTCAAATTGCTGATTATCCGAAAGCATGTTAGTCGAAATAGTTGTTTTTGCAGCCAATTCCCCAAGAAGGGTGAAAAGCGTCAACGAAATATTTTCATTATTGCCAGGAATAAAACCTAACGAAAAAATAATTTTGTCAGTGAATGGATTGGGTGCCACTTGCATTTCAGAAGGATTGGAATGGCTCATCCGTAACGGACTTGACGCATCAGCCAGCGCCCATACGTTTGCATTCAGATTGTTTCCGGTAACTCCCATCGCAATCACCTGGCTCGTTAAAGGAGATGGTAAGTTCACAGGATTAGTCATATTATAGGGAAGTATTTTCCATTTATTGTTTGTAAAAACATAGCATTGCGCCCTGATATTTCCATTTACAATAGGTGCCGGAGCTTCCGAATTTTGATAGGTAAATTTAATCTTAGCTTTTCCTGAAGGTCCCGTATTTTGAATATGCCAGAAACGATCAACTGTAAATGCAGAATTATTTGCATTGTTTGTGTCATTCACATTGGTAACTCCTGCGGGGAATGGAAGATTGCTGACAGCCGTAGGGTAGGTAGCTGCTTTTACAGTACCTATATCACCTGTTGTTAAATTATAAGTCAAAGGAATATAGGTGCCGCCTGAAGTTTGGAATGGAAAAACATGTGCGCCTGTTGTGCTCCCGATTGCCCATTCTATAGTTCCATAACCGGGCGGAACGATTTCACTTTGTATTCCGCCAGCAGTCCGTACGATTCCTCCTGTGCCGGGATTAAGCACAGAAACAGAATATGAATTCAAATTTAATTTTCCGGATTTCAAATCCAGCACATGAGCAACTATTGGTGAAGAAAACAGCTTAATACCAGCAGCATTATCAATGGTAAGATCATAAAAAGAAGTGGAGGTTGCCCCGCTTATATATTGAATTGTTGTTTTGTTAAAGGTAACGATGCTTTTTCCGGAAATAAAATCTCCGTTATTTTTCCAATTTCCTTTAATGTTTATGGGATACCTGTCATAAGGCTGTTGAAATTCAAAACAAATATTCGGGCGGTAATCACTTGTCAGCTTTTGGGTAAGTGCAGTACCGTTAGGGGCTGTATTCGACCAGGCGCAGGCAGGGGGTGAGTATGCACCTAAATTGGCTAATAGCAAAACTGATTTGTAACCTGTAGTTTGTGTTTGCCAGGTATCATCATTTAAAGATGAACCATTTGTTGAATAGCAAATTTCTACTATCAAAGGATAGTTTCCGGCCGTATTGAAAGTAAAAGGAAATGGTAAACTTATAACATGTGTTCCGCTCCCGTTAAGCGGAATAGCAGACAAATCCACGTTTCCCGCAAAAACCATCACGGGTATTGTTTGCTGCGGTGCAAGGCAATTCTGGGGAGCTGCAGGAATAGGTGTAAATCCTGTATTAACAAAAGTCGGATAAGTTGCATTGTTTGTAGCATAATACATATTGATAGTTACCGGGAAAGGTGATGTTGACCTGCGTATTCGAATAGGAAAACATATTTTATCAATAACATCTCCATCGTGTATTCCCATTGCCAGGAATTCAGATGTTTTGAACATAAGCTGCATTTTTTGTTCATGGAAGTTTCCCCTAAAAGGAAGGAAATTAGTATTCATAAACAATCCATTGCCCAGCATCGCAGAATCTGCAGCCACCGTTACCAATGAATTACTTTTGATAAAAAGAGAATCTTCAATTGATAATGAGCCTGCATTGGGTGCATTTATTTCAAGCGTATCATTTTCTATGATAAGTTTTTTGGTTTGAGCAATTACCCCTGATTTAATAACAGGATGAAAATAACCGGCACCTCCCGTTCCCGGAATGAGAACATCTGTGCTGCTTGTGGGAATTCCTGCGCACCAGTTGTTGCCGTCATTCCAGTCATCGGTTAAACCCAACCATACATTCCAGTCGGGCGGGTTGCAGGGAACTTTTAAGGATGCATTATAATCTTCTCTTTCGCTTTCAGACGAAGATACTTGTAAAATCCCAGTTTGTGCTTCAGGAATATTTATTACCTGTGCTTTTGCAATTGATAAAGAAAATAAGAATAAGAAAATAAAAATAATATTTTTAATTCTCCTGAATGAGTTTGTGAGAGGGGTGTTCATGAGCAGTTATTTTAAATTAGTGCATTTTGAAAAGTGGAGTAAATGTATGGATAATTATTGAAAGCAGAAAATAAGTTATGGCTGACAATAGCCAACAGAGCATTGTTCATCGTCACTAAAGAATATTTCCCAACTTTGTCACCATGAAAATAACCATTGCAGGTTGCGGAAACATGGGACTTATTTATGCCCGTGCATTTTTGAAATACAATATTGTTTCAAAAGAAAATTTATTTCTTGCCGAAAAAAATGAACAGCGCAGGGATGTTTTGAAAAAAATGCAAACAGGAATTGTTACGGTTGTAAACGATCCTGTAATCAGCGAAAGCGAAATAATTATCCTTGCTGTAAAGCCGCAGGATTTTGATGAGCTGGCAGCATCGCTGAAAAGTGTTATCAGCAAAAAAAATATTTTGGTTTCCATCATGGCCGGGATCACCATGAAATACATTTCACAAAAATTAAACAACGACCGCGTGGTGCGTGCCATGCCGAATTCCGCAGCAGAGTTCGGAATGGGAATTACCGGCTATACGTGTTCCGCAACCATGAGAATGGAAGAAGTACACAAAGCGGATAACCTTCTTGCCACCACAGGAAGAATTATTTTTTTTGAAAACGAAGAGATGCTCAATGCCGTTACTGCATTAAGCGGAAGCGGACCTGCTTATTTTTTCTACGTGCTCAAAAACATGATTGAAGCCGGAATAAAAATGGGGATGACTGAAAATGTTGCGACAACTTTAGTGAAGCAAACCATGCTCGGCTCATTTCATCTTATAAACGATCAGGGAAAATCTTTAGACGATTTAATAAAAGCCGTTGCTTCAAAAGGCGGAACGACAGAAGCCGCTTTTAAAATTTTTGAACAGGAAAATGTCGGAAGTAATTTGCAAAAAGGAATTATCCGCGCTTGTGAAAGAGCAAAAGAACTGGCGAAGTAGTTGGAGGTTTGAAGTTTGTGATTGCTACGGGTAATAACTTCAAATTTCAAACCTCGAACTTCAAACAGTTACTCCTTGTGTTCGTGCTTTTCGCCTTCTTTGTGATCGTGCTTTTCTCCTTCGGGATGCATGCACAACCCAACGATTTCATGAAACGTATCATGCAAAGCAGAAAGATTTTTGGTGATCACCTCATCTTTTTCTTTCTTGTCAATAATCGTTTTTAATTCCTGCGAACCGGTGACTAATTTAGCAACAGCAGCCTTTATTTTATCGGTTGCAAACTCTGCCGGAATTTTTGATGCTGCAAGCGCCTGTGCTTTTTCAACCATTTCGCCTGCTCTTGTTTTTATAGGTTCAAGGTTTCCTTCTTCGCTTGGATGAAACGTTGAAGCCATTACCGAGTGAAATGTTTTCAATTCAGGCCAGTTTTCAAGCTTTGATTGTCCAAAACCTGTAAAAGAAATAAACAGCAGTGCTGTGAAAATGAGTATTTTTTTCATTGTTTGTTTTTTTTGCGAAGGTAAATAAAGTTTAGAGTTTGAAGTTTAGAGTTTGAAGTTTCAATCTCATTTTCATGAAATTTTAACATTTAAAAGTGAAAAAATCAGTTTCCGAAAAAGAAAATGCATCCCCTGAGTTCTGCAACGAAATTATTATGTTGAGTTTATTTCAAGGTAAAACCCTCATTCTCTCTCCATAAAAGGATACCTGTAATCAGTTGGAGGCACAAAAGTTTCTTTGATAGTACGTTGAGAAACCCAGCGTAATAAATTAATCATAGAGCCTGCTTTATCATTGGTTCCCGAACCTCTTGCACCGCCAAAGGGCTGCTGCCCGACAACTGCCCCGGTGCATTTATCATTGATATAAAAATTTCCGGCAGAGTTCACCAGTTTTTTTGTGGCTGTTTGAATCGCATAACGGTCCTGTGCGATGATGGCTCCAGTCAATGCATAAATTCCTGTTTTGTCAACGATCTCTAAAGTTTCTTCAAACTTATCATCATCATAAACATAGATGGTCAATACCGGTCCGAAAATTTCTTCGCACATCGTCACATATTGCGGATTCTTAGCAAGCAAAACAGCCGGCTCAATAAAATATCCTTTCGACTTGTCGTAATTTCCACCGGCAATGATTTCAACATCGCTGCTCTTTTTTGCATCAGCAATGTAGGAAGTGATTTTATCAAAAGCTTTTTCATCAATCACAGCATTAATGAAATTTGAAAAATCTTCCGTAGGCCCCATTTTAAAAGAAGCAAGGTCGCGCAGCAATTTTTCTTTTGCTTCATTCCACAAACTTTTTGGAATATATGCCCGCGAAGCCGCGCTGCATTTCTGCCCCTGGAATTCAAACGCTCCGCGCGAAAGTGCCGTTACCAATACATCCACGTCAGCCGAAGGGTGCGCCATGATATAATCCTTGCCGCCTGTCTCACCCACAATGCGCGGATAAGATTTATATTTTGAAATATTTTTTCCGATGGATGCCCACACATCCCTGAACACAGCCGTTGAACCTGTAAAGTGTATTCCGCCAAAATCAGGATGCGAAAAAATAACTTCGCCTGTTGCAGCACCCGGGACAAAAATTAAATTAATAACTCCATCGGGTACACCGGCTTTTCTGAAAACTTCCATTAAAACATTGGCAGCGTAAATTTGTGAGAAGGCCGGTTTCCACACAACCGTATTTCCCATCATCGCGCACGATGTAGGAAGATTTCCCGAGATAGCGGTAAAATTAAAAGGGGTCAAAGCAAAAATAAATCCTTCAAGAGAACGGTGTTCAAGACGGTTCCAAATACCTTTAGATGACAATGGCTGCTGGTTATAAATTTCATGCGCATACTGAACATTGAAACGAAGAAAGTCAATCATTTCACATGCAGCATCCACTTCAGCCTGGAAAACATTTTTAGATTGACCAAGCATCGTTGCGGCATTAATTTTTGCACGGTAAGGGCCTGAAAGCAATTCAGCCGCTTTAAGAAAAATTGCAAGACGCTGCTCCCATTCCATGTTCGCCCAATCCTTCTTAGCTTTCATGGCAGCATCAATTGCCATTGTCACATGACTTGCATCACCCACCGAATAATTGCCGAGCACATGCTTGTGATCATGAGGCGGAGAAAGTTTTGCTTTTTTTTCTGTACGGATTTCCTTTCCTCCTATAAACATCGGAACATCTGCAACTTTAGAACGCATCTCTGCAATAGCCTTTTTCAATTCATCACGCTCTTTACTGCCCGGAGCATAATTTAAAATGGGTTCATTAACAGCGACAGGGACTTTATAGATGGCGTTGGACATACGGATGTACGATTTACGATTTAAAATTTACGATTTAAAAAACAGTTTGCAAAATTAAGAAAAAACGGGAAGCTAAATTCTGTTTTGAGTTCAGCTCGAAATCTGAAATTTGAAAACAGAAACCTCCTGTACGTAACTTTTTAGAAAATTTTAAGTATGATAAAAATAAAAACCATTGAAATGAGCTTCAGCAATTTCATCCCGGTGCAACCAAAGAAATGTCAATGCATTTCTTTTAACAAAAAAGGTTTTATTGTGGAAAGTGACAATTCGCTTTTCAATACCGGGGTAATAATGGGCAATTCGTTGATGTTGCAGTTTCCTTTTATAAAAAAAATTTACAAAAAGCTCCTTCACCTGAAGCCAACTGATGAGCCGCTCTTCTTTCCGAATGTTGAATTATCTTTTTCAGAATACACAGGCATGTGTGATTTTATTTTTTCAAAAGTTGAAAATCCCGATGGCGAATCAATTGTCTGGTTTATTTATGACAACTCCATACACTTTAAGGAGAAGATAAATAAAAAGGACCGGTTGTTCGAGTGAATCCGGGGTTTCGCGTTTTCCCGAAGGGATGTCTTCGGCACAAGATTATAGTTTCAAAAGTTTTACCGGGTTTAAATAGAGTAAATATTTTTCAACACTTTCGTATCCTGCATTCAGCAGATTTTTTTCATAAGAGTACAACTGTTGTTCATGCAACGAATTTTCTTCACCTGTTTTGTAATCAAGCAGTACGGCACTTTTACCTTTAATCATGATTCTGTCCGGACGAATAACAGCGCCATCCGGCAGCAGCATTTGCGCTTCCGTTTTTATTTTCCATTCAGTCGAAAACCATTTGTATGGTTCGCAAATTTTTAAAACATCTTCAATTATCTTTTTAATTTCTGTTGATTGTTCATTTGAAATTATTTTGCTGCTCAGAAATTCGTGAATTATTTTTTCAGTATCACTTAAAAAAATTATTTTGGAAAGAATGTGATGCATCAAAATTCCAAAATCTGATTTCACTGCTAAAGTTTCATCATCATCAACAGAAATTTTATTTTTATTGACAGCAAGCACTAATTTATTTTGCCAGGGATTTGAATTGTATTTTTTTAAAGCAATAATATGCGGCTGTTCAAATGACGTTTCATCCATATTTTTTTCCCTGATCTTTTTTTCTTTTACAGTTTCCATTCCTGTTGCGTATTTTCTGAGTCCGTTTGTTGCTGTTATTTTCTCCTTCCACTTTTCACCTGATTCAAAAACACTGCAAATAAGATTAGATGTTTTGCTGATTTTTTCTGTCTTTGCTTCAGGACAAAAAAGATACAGCCTTTCTTCAGCGCGCGTAAAAGCAACGTAAAGAAGATTAAGGTTGTCAATCAATGTCTGCTGCAATTCAGCGTTATATTGATTAACAAAAAATGTTTTTTCAAGAGCAGCAGTTGTATGAACCGGAAGCAATGAATATTGTGAATAAGGGTTTCTGTCACTGTGCACCCAGAGTATGTTATTGCTTTTTGGTTTCAATTCCCAGTCAGGAAAAGGCATAATCACTACCGGGAATTGCAATCCTTTTGATTTATGAATGCTCATAATCCGTATGGCATTTTCATCCGATGGAACAATGACGGAAGCTTTATCGCT
Organism: Bacteroidia bacterium; assembly: GCA_035275625.1. Taxonomy (GTDB): domain Bacteria; phylum Bacteroidota; class Bacteroidia; order AKYH767-A; family OLB10; genus DATEMK01. The sequence continues at coordinate 5,870 of DATEMK010000167.1, read as the reverse complement.
GTCATTTTCTTCGTTCCACCATTGAAGAAAAACGGAAAGTGAAGGAGGATTTTTTTCCAGGTATTCAAGAATCAAATCCTGGAAACGCTGAATATAAGCATCGGGCTGTTTATTCAGTTCAAAAATTCCGGTGAGTTGTTCTGCCAGCTCATAGAGCGGAAGCTTTTTTAACCTTGATAAATGATTGCTGAAATCATGCGGGAGCGTTTGATAAAATAATGGCGTGTCATTTACGATTTTAAAAATGTCGTGGCCGTTTTTATTTTCTGCAGCATGGATGTGAGTCAAATAATGATTAATACATTCTGCCCTTGCAACCTTATCTTCTGAATCATTTAACACTTTCATCAAATTGATCAGAAAAATAATCTGTGGCGCTTTGCCTATAAGCAATGACTCTGATGAAACAATTTTTTTATACCCGTTGTTGAATAAAAATCGTGCAATTTCATTTCCCTGTGTGTTTGTTCTTACAAGAATGCAAACGTCTTTCAATTCATATCCCTGCTCAACTAATTTATGGAGAGTTGTCAAAAGCTGTTGCAACGCCATTTCATCTTTGTTCAAATTATCACTTTCGTCATCGTTTTTATTTTTTGCTTCATAGAAAGTAACTTCAACATAGCCGCCTTCATTATTTTTTCCGGAAATTTTTTGTTCCACTTCTTCTGACTTATAAGCATTCACCAAATCATTTTTTTCTTCATCCGTAATTTGCGGAAGCGGTAAATGTGCAGGAACTTCAGTAAAAAAAGCATTATTGAAAGCAACAATTTCTTTCCTGCTTCTGAAATTCGTTTGCAGGTTTTCAATAGCTGTTATTGCGGCATAATGCCGCAAATCATTTTGAATTCCGTTTAAAAGCAATTGCATTTTTCCTCCACGCCACCTGTAGATGGATTGTTTTGCATCGCCCACCATCATGGCTGAAGAACCTGCAGCGAGGGAGTTTTCCACAAGCGGCAGCATATTGTTCCATTGGAAAGCAGAAGTATCCTGGAATTCATCAATCATAAAATGCCGGTAACGGTTACCTGTCTTTTCATAGATGAACGGAGCATCAGCGCCTGAAATAAAATCTTTCAGCAATAAATTGGTATCGCTGATAAGCAGCACATCGTTTTCATCGCGGTAAATTTTTAATTTTTCATCGAGCTTGTTTACAATGCCGGCTACATAAATAAGTTTTAAAACTTCGTCCGCAGTAATATAATTTCTAAAATGCTTTTCTATGTGCTTAAATATTTTTTCAAGAATGAATCGTAACCTGTCTTCAACCAATTGCAATATTTCTCCTTTCTTCTCAGATGATTTTGAAACCCATTTCTCCGGGTCTGCATTTGCATCGGTTGTACGTTTTCCAGGCTCATAATCTTTGGGAGAAATTTTCATTTTTATCTTTTCAAAATAACCTGCAACTCCGCTTTTGCCATAACTAAAATCAGCAACAGCCACATTATTTTCAGCAATTGTTTTTGAAAATTCATTTCCAAAAGATTTCATTGCTGATTCAAAACTGTTTTTTATTGCCTGCAATTCTTTTATAAAATCATTTGAAATATTTTCTTCCGGATTGTGTGCAGCCCTGAAGTCATCTTTGAATAATTCCCTCGCTATACCATGAAGCTCGGCATCAATTTTCCAGCCTTTGTCTTCACTCATTTTAGAAAAAATAAAATCTTCCAGCCAGGAAGTAAGCCGTGTATCTTTTCCTGCATCCAGCAAAAGCTGTCCTGTAATTTCCCGGATAACAACATCCTGGTTAAGCTCTGTGTCAAACTTCAAAGGAAGCCCCATCTCTTTTGACAGGGAACGAATCACTTTATTAAAAAAACTGTCTATCGTGCAAACGGCAAAACCGGAGTAATCATGAAGTATTAATCCTAAAAGTTTTTGAACATCCAGGTTAAAATTTTCTTCACTTTTGTTTAAAATGTTTTTTAATTCTTCTTTCAGCTCCGTGCTTTTTCCTTCTGTAAAATCTACCAGCGTTTTTACAATGCGGCTTTTCATTTCATCCGTAGCTTTGTTGGTGAAAGTAATGGCGAGAACCTGCTTAAATGATGGCGGGTTGGAAAGCGTAAGTTTCAGGTATTCCTTTACAAGCGTATAAGTCTTTCCTGAACCTGCTGAAGAACGGAAAATGGTAAGTGTGTTGAATGATTGCATAAATGGAATATTTGAATGATGGACGATCCCCGGTGTTCCGCTAATCCATCATTCGATTCTTACTTCCCTTCATGCCTGTGGTAGGCATGAATGATCTCCTTTACAATCCGGTGCCGGACTACATCGCCTGCATCAAGAAAAATAAAATCAATACCTTCAATATCTTTTAAAATTTTAATGGAAGATATTAACCCGGAGGGTTGTTTTGCGGGAAGGTCAATTTGTGTTATATCACCGGTCACAATAAATTTTGCTGATGGCCCCATGCGGGTAAGAAACATTTTTAACTGGCTTTCGGTGGCATTTTGCGCCTCATCTAAAATTACAAAAGCATTGTCAAGTGTCCTGCCGCGCATGAAGGCGAGTGGCGCCACTTCAATCACTCCGTTTTCAAGAAATGTTTTTAATTTTTCTCCGGGAATCATATCATATAAGGCATCATAAAGCGGACGGAGATACGGATCAATTTTTTCTTTCATATCGCCCGGAAGAAAGCCGAGATTTTCTCCTGCTTCAACAGCCGGCCGGGTTAAGATGATTCTGCGGATTTCCTTATTCTTTAACGCGCGAACCGCAAGGGCAACGGCTGTATAAGTTTTCCCTGTTCCGGCAGGCCCGATAGCAAAAACAATATCGTTTTTTTCAGAACTTGTCACCATGCGCTGCTGGTTTGGAGTGCGGGCTTTTACAGTAATTCCGTTTTGTCCGTAAACCAGTATTTCGGCAGAGGATTCTTTTTTTAAGGAAGATTCAGCTCCGTTGCCATTTAAAAAAAGTTTAACATCATCAGCTGTCAGGTACCCGGTTTTTTCAAAATGTTGAATCAGTTCCTTCATTTTTTCATGAAGCTGTTCCACCTGGATTTCATCACCGATGATTTTTAATTCATTGCCGCGTGAAACAATTTTAAGAGCCGGAAATTTTTTTTGTATCAGCTCCAGGTTGGCATCGTTGATTCCTAAAAAGTCAACAGGGTTGGTAAATTCGATCGGGAGAATGAGTTCTTTCAATTAGCAGGGAGTATTTAGTTCGGAGTTCTGAGTAAGTTGGAAGTTCAAAGTTAAAGAACTTTTAGACGAACTTTAAACTTTAGACTTTAAACTTTAAACTTTCTGTAGTTAATAGAATTGTTAAAAAGTATTTCAAAGTTTCTGAACTCATTTTTGCAGAAGCGTTATTTTTATCGGTTACAATTGAACATGAATAATAACGATAAAGTAAAATGCAAATAGTTACGCTTACCACTGATTGGGGAATCAGGGATTTTTACGTTGGCGCATTGAAAGCCTCCCTTCTCAACACCGCTGAAAATATTACCATTATTGACATCAGCCATTTTGTACAACCATTTGATTTGTTAAACGGAGCGTTTATTTTCAGGAATGCGTATCAGAAATTTCCCAATGGAACTATTCACATTGTCGGTATTGTGGCGCAGGCTGAAAGCGAAGCAGGCATGATTGCCGTAAGGCACAACGGACAATACTTCATTGGCACCAATGACGGTTTTTTTTCTCTTGTATTCGATGAAACTCCTGAGGAAATAATCACTATTGAGCCCTCTTCAGAAAAGCATACGGGGTTTGACCAGGCAGCAGCAATTTCAATTGTTTCCAATTTAGCTCAGGGCAAAGAATTAAAAAAATCAGGAAAGCCATTAGAAAGTTTTGTTACAAAAACACATTTGCGCCCGGTGATTGAAGATAAAATAATAAAAGGAACGGTGATTTATATTGATGCCTATGAAAACGTGGTGACAAATATTACAAGAAAATTGTTTGACCGTATAGGCAATGGAAAAAAATTTGAAATCAATGCACGCAGAAATGAGTATATCATAAATTCACTCAGCGAAAAATACAGTGATGCAGAAAGAGGTCAGTTGCTTGCCCTGTTTAATTCAGCAGGATATCTTGAACTTGCATTAAACCAAGGGAATGCTGCCGGGTTGCTTGGAATGAATTACGGAGATATAATCAGGATTGATTTTAAATAAGATGTAACGGGTTGCATGAATCGCAATATGTCCGGTTCCATTTTAAAAATAAAAAGGCTGCCTCGCTTTTGAGACAGCCTCTTCATTTTTTTTACAAGAAACTATTTGGCCACTTCAAAATCAACCCTTCTGTTCATAGGATTGAGTTTCTTGGCAAGCTGTTCTTTTTCGCCTTTCGAATTTGTAGAAAGCCTTGCTTCATCTATACCATAATGTTTTACAAGGTGATTTTTAACAGCATCAGCTCTTTTCTGTCCTAATTTCTGATTGTAATTTTCACCGGCAGATGGATCGCAATTTCCAATAATGTTCAACTTCAGGTTTGGATTATTCAAAAGAATTTTGGCAATAATAAGAACCCTGTCACGCTGAGATGCTTTTACTTCCGTTTTATCCAGGTCAAAGAAAATAGGCGGCAGCCATCCCACTGCATTGCTGCTTGATCCGCTTTCATTCAGTGCTTTATCAATGGCAATACCCTGGAAATTGGTGAGACTTCCTTTCGGAGTATTGGGCTCCAAATCGCGGCTGTCGGGAACGCCATCGCCATCAGTATCCACTTCAACTCCATTGGCGTCCACTTTTGCGCCTTTCTGACTAAACGGATCTGAGTCTTTGCCATCCGGAATTCCATCGCCATCAGTATCTACCATGGTACCATCACCATACACCTTGGTGCCTTCAGCAGTTGAGTTGTCTTTGTCAAACATGTCAGAAACCCCATCCTTGTCTTTATCACCGGAAATAATATCCATTTTATCTTTCAGTTCAGCCATGTCATTATACACCACTTCCATCGGGTTTACCCATTCCATCATTGCTTGTTTTTTGCCCAATGTGTAATTCAGACCTAAAGTAAAGAAGGTATAATTATCAGATTCGGTTTTTGCATCATGAGCCCAATCTATTGCATCAGTAAGCGTTTTGTTATACGTAAACATTAAGTTGATATCAAATCTTCCGAACTGATATTTTGCTCCAAGGCTTCCGGCAATCAATCCTTCTGTAATATTTGACCTGTCTACCAGGAGAGAGTCGGGGTGCGGTGTAACATTATTCCAAAGCAAAAGCCCTTTCACCTTAGGGCTGAAAGAAAATATTCCTACTCCAATTTCGCCAAAAAGGTGAAATCTTTTATTACGCTGTACAAAACTGATGTTACCCAGCGTGTAATTCATATTTATAGTTCCCTGTATAACACGGGTTTCAAAACTGGCGTTTTTTATTGAATACTCCTGGTCATATTTGGCTTCGGGTAAACGCATCCTGATGTCATTTTCCTCACCGGTGAGTTTGGTATAATTGCCTCTCACGTTAAGTTGAAAAGAATGTGTCATCTGGTAGCCGATTTTTAATCCAAATACAGGGTCTGTAAGATTGTCCCAAATGCTGCTGTTGTTTTCTGAATTTTGCAAGTCTCCCTGGAACCAGTTAACACCACCGAAAATTCCGATAGACCATTTGTCAAAATCTTTTTTCCGTGGCAATCCATAATTACTGGATGAGGAGTTTGTCTCGCTTGACGCTGGCGGAGGGGTTTCCTGTGCCATAGTTATATCAGACAGGGCAAACAGGCAAAGCAATAGAATAGTAATTTTTAGTTTCATGGAATTTAATGTTTTTGGAATTTTTAAAAATTAATTGTTTGGATTTGGTTGCAAGTATAATTAATGTTTTTGCAAATAAAAATTATTTTTTTTGGATT
>DATEMK010000166.1:0-5636 GCA_035275625.1 Bacteroidia bacterium | reverse complement strand
AGGTTCCCCTTCAAATTTTTCGGTAAGATTTCCTGCCTTTTTTTCAAGTTCTTCACGGCTTTTCAATTCCGCACTTTGATCTGAAGCCCAGGCCCCTATTTGACTTTCACGGGGACGGCTTTTGAAATACTCATCACTCAAAGCTTTTGAAACCTTCACCGCCTTTCCCTCAATCCTGACTTGCTTTTCAATCTCCGCCCAAAAGAAAGTCAGGGCAGCATAAGGGTTTGACATCAATTCAGATCCTTTTCGGCTTAAATAATTGGTATAAAAAACAAAACCTTTATTACTAAAATCACGAAGCAAAACAATCCGTGATGTTGGTTTCCCTTTTTCGTTAACTGTTGAAAGATTCATTGCATTGGGTTCATTCACGTTCATTTCAAGCGCAGTATTCATCCATATTCCAAATTGCTTAAAAGGGTCTTTACTTATATTTTTTTCACTGAGCTGTTCTATGCCATAATTTTTCCGAAGGCTTTTGATACTGACTTTTTTTCTCTTCATTACGGGAAATTTTTGGCTCAAATTTAGACATTCCGTGGTGTCTTAAAGGCAAGATTATTTTTTAACAAATTGATTTGAAAGAAATTGGTAAAAATTTTAAAGTTCCAAATAAAGAATTGTCAAAAACCACTCTTATGGCATACTTTTAGTTCAATACAATTCAGGTTCTATGAAAATAAAAAAACTTTAAACAGGAACTAAACGTAAATAAGGAATCAAATAATACAAGTAAAAAAATCAGACTATGAAAAAGAAAGCATTTAAACCGTCCCAAGGCTCTTTATTAATATCAGAACCTTTCCTTTTAGATTCATATTTTAAAAGGGCGGTTGTTTTAATCGGAGAACATGACCAGCATGGCACCATTGGATTTATCCTTAATAAACCAACGGATGTGAAAATTAATGATGCGGTTGAAGATTTTCCAACCTTTAATGTACCATTATATTTTGGCGGTCCGGTGGATACGGATACATTATTTTATATTCATACAATCGGAAACAAGCTGGAAGGTGCAAAAGAAATTGTAAAAGGGGTATGGTGGGGTGGTAACTACGATCAATTGAAATTAATGATTGATACAGGGCAGGTAAAAGAAAATCAAATTCGCTTTTATGCCGGTTATTCAGGTTGGGAACCCAAGCAACTGGATATTGAAATCAAGGAAAAGTCATGGCTCCTTTCGGCTGCAAATACAACCTTCACTTTTTTCAGCGATCCGAAAGTATTATGGAGCCAGGTTTTGAAAAGCATGGGAACGGAATATGCCATCCTTGCAAATTTCCCGGAAGATCCATCGTTAAATTAAATAAAGACTTTAGAAAGACCAGAACTCAGGGTTCAAAGTTGGTTCATGCCAATTTTGAACCTTGTTTGTTTTGAGTAGGTTTGCACCGGTAAATCTTTATGCCTTGCCTGCAATACTCTCAGTTGAATCATTCTTAAAAGAAATTTCGGAGGGGCTTCCCGTAATATTAGATGTGAGGAGCCCCAAAGAATATCATCATGCTCATATTCCCGGAGCTATAAGTTTTCCATTGTTAAATAATGAAGAAAGAAAAGAGGTTGGCATCACCTATAAAAACGATGGCAGAGAAGCAGCCGTAACCAGGGGATTTGAATTGGTTGGAAATAAATTTGCTGATTTTATTAAAAGTGCGAAAGAAATTGCTCCCTCAAAAGAAGTAATGATTTACTGCTGGCGCGGAGGAATGCGGAGTAACATTATGGCATGGCTGCTTTCTCTCAGTGGTTTTAAAATTTCTGTTTTGAAAGGTGGTTATAAAAGTTTTCGGCATTGGGTGTTAGACCAGTTCCAGGTCAGTAAAAACATTTTAATCGTAGGAGGCAAAACAGGTTCGGGAAAAACGGAATTGATAAATGCGTTAAAAGAAATTGGTGAACAAACTATAGACATTGAGAATTTAGCAAATCATAAAGGTTCAGCTTTTGGTTCGCTGGGACAAAAGGAGCAGCCATCCACTGAATCTTTTGAAAATTTTCTGGCTATGGAATGGTCAAAAGCAGATGCTGAAAAAATTCTATGGATGGAAAATGAAAGTCTCCTGATCGGAACCTGTGCATTGCCCCTCGGAATTTTTAACCAGATGAGAACAGCACCGGTAATTGAAATCAATCTTGATTATGAAATCAGAAAAAAAAGAATTCTTAGTGAATACGGAATATTTGATGCAAAGCTGCTTGCAGAGAAAACTCAAAAAGTAAAAAAAAGATTAGGCGGTTTACGTTTGAAAGAAGCAATGGGATTTCTTGATGCAGGCAATCTCATCAATTGGTGTGATGTGATGATGGATTATTATGACAGAACCTATCATCAGAGCAACAAACAAAGAGAACAAAATAATATTTATCCGTTTGTACTTGATCATGATCAAATGCAATTGAATGCCGTTAAGGTTAAAGAGTTTTTTGAAAAAAGTATTAAGTTTCAAGTACAAAGTATCAAGACATCAGAGTAATGACTAATGACCAATGACGGTTGAACAAGCAAAAATAAAATTAACTCAATTCAGTCATGGCGCTGGTTGCGGATGTAAAATTTCTCCGGCAGTATTAAATGAAATTTTAAAAAACAATGAATCACCGGATAATTTCAAAAATCTTTTAGTCGGAAATAAAAGCCGCGATGATGCAGCAGTTTATGATCTCGGAAACGGAACAGCCCTGGTCAGCACCACAGATTTTTTTATGCCCATTGTGGATGATCCTTTTGAATTCGGAATGATTGCCGCGGCAAATGCCATCAGTGATATTTATGCAATGGGAGGCAAGCCTTTGCTTGCTGTTGCAATCCTTGGCTTTCCGGTTCAAAAACTTCCATCTCAAACAGCACAACAAATAATTTCCGGGGCAAGAAAAATTTGCGCTGATGCGAACATCCCTCTTGCAGGAGGGCACAGCATTGACAGCCCTGAACTGATTTTCGGATTAGCGGTTAACGGACTTGTTGAAATAAATCACTTGAAGAAAAATAATACAGCTCAGGAAGGAGATATGCTGTTTATAACAAAGCCATTGGGAGTTGGCATCATCACCACAGCTGCAAAAAGAGATATGGCGAAAGAAGAAGATTTAAAGCTTGCCGTTCAAAATATGTCTGCGTTAAATAAAATAGGGGAGGAGCTGGGAAAGATAAAGGGAGTTCACGCGCTGACGGATATCACCGGGTTCGGCTTGTTCGGTCATCTTGCTGAAATGTGTGAAGGCAGCAGGCTTTCTGCAGAAATTTATTTTGATAGTATTCCATTGCTTACTGATCTTAATTTTTATCTCGATAAATTTATTTACCCGGATATGACAACAAAGATATATTCATCATTAAGTGATAAAATAAATGAACTTTCACCCGAACAGTTTTTTATCGGCTGCGATCCCCAGACAAGCGGTGGACTATTGGTTGCAGTTGCTCCTGAATATTTTATTGAATTCCAAAGTGCAGTCGAAAAGTTTAATTTAAAAGATGCTGCAGGGAAACCGATTGGAAAAATGTTAAGCAAGAAAGAAAAACTGATGGAGGTGAAAAATTAATTTTCAATTTTGCTTTGGCTCAGCAGCGGGTGGCAAAGGAAGGCATGGATTAATAGTTTCCCTGATCGTAATTTCCACCGGTGAGTTGCCTTTGCGATAAACTTTTAATTGTCCGTGCGACTGTGTTTTATATTGTTCTTCACAAATTGATTTCACATCGGTTGAATCAATCATTTTTTTTGAGGATGCATTTTCATCGGATAAATAAATATTATAAACACCGGGTTTGATATTCAAATCAAAGTTTCCTGATGAGTCAGTCTGAATAATATAAGCCAGGTTTCCATAATATGTTTTTTTAAGGAAGAGCTTTGTGTTTATGAACGGAACGGGTTTGCTGATTTCTTCCAATATTTCACGGCCTGGTTCCGCCCCTCCCTGGTAGACATGAATAATATTTACGCTGCCTTTTAAGCGCACAAAATAGTCGGAAGCGTGTTTTTGGCTGAAACAATTTTGAACTGTCAGTAAAATCAACAGCACCATAAAATAAGATTTAAAAAGTTTTTTCATGTGGAAATGTTAAATAGTTTTGAAAAAGTATTCAGAATTACAATTAAGTTTTTATATTTTTGCATCAAATATCAGTAAAAAATGGCTAAGAAGTTTATTTCAAACAAAGATGAATGTGTTCCTATGTTTGAGAATAGCTCACTCGAAAAACTTACCCGGGTTCATTTTACGGTTCCGTTATTCCTTTATGTGCCGGTGATTTTGTTTTGTCTTTACAAAAGTATTTTTGTTTTTGAACTTTCATTTCTCGCCATTATTGGATTCATTGTTCTTGGACTTTTTGTCTGGACGTTTACAGAATATGTGTTGCATCGTTTTGTTTTTCACTGGGAAATACCGGGTGAGATGGGCAAAAAAATTCATTTTATTTTTCATGGTGTTCATCATGATTATCCGAGCGACAGCAAACGGCTGGTAATGGTTCCTGCGGTAAGTATTCCGCTTGCAGTTCTTTTTTATTTTATGTTTTATAAAATGCTGGGTGAAATCAATGTGACTCCTTTTTTTGCAGGTTTTTTAGTGGGTTACCTTTTTTATGACATGTCGCATTATGCTGTTCATCATTTTAATTTAAAAAGCAAATTCTGGCTGGAGCTTAAGAACCATCACATGCTTCACCATTACAAAGATGATCATAATGGCTATGGTGTAAGTTCTAAATTCTGGGATTTAGTTTTCAGAACTACTTTCAGAAAGTAACGGGATCAGGCAGGGAAGAATTGTTCAGGGTTTGGATATTTAATAAAACCCGTCATATTCCCGGTTAATATTTATCACAGACCTGATTCTCTGAAAGTTTATTTTCGCTTTGTTATTTTTATGAGAAAAGATACACGGAATACAATTACCGCTTATTTACTGTGCATTTATGGAATCGTATTTATCCCCGTATTTCTGATAAGTTTTAAAAGCGCGGCTTATGGTGTTAATTTATTTGTTGTTATTGGATTTTCAGTCATTACTTCATTCACAGGATCCATGCTTTTCTATAATTTGAAACTAAATATGAATTATCGTAAACGTGTTTTTATTTATTGGAGCCTTCTTACACTTGCGAATTTATTTTGCTGGATTTTCATTTGTGACGGAACTTTTATTGTGAGAGAATAAAAAAGTTTTGAGATAATGCAACCTTTTGCCCCGTTTACGTATCTTCCAAATGACAATTACCCGTATTCAGGTTTTTGAATATTGCATTTCAGTTTTAATTAAATAAATAAAAATAACAGGAACAAAAAAAATAGTCATTTTACTTTTATTGATTGAAGTTTTATGCCTCTAAAAACACCAGGAAAATATCTTTCTTTTATTAACATCTTCATTGTTATAAACTTCTTAATTTCTTAACCAAGCTAAAACATTCACCATCTAAATTTGTTAAAATTATCTAAAAGCCACCACCAATGAAAAAAATATTACAGTTGTCGTTTTTTATTTTATTAATAAGTTTTACGCAATCTCACGGACAGCTTACAGCAAACTTCTATGCTGATACCACCCAGGGTTGCGCTCCTCTTGATTCAGTACAGTTTATAGATACCTCAATCGGGAATCCCACGACATGGAAT
>DATEMK010000165.1:0-5258 GCA_035275625.1 Bacteroidia bacterium | reverse complement strand
TTTTTTATCGGTTCTCAATTCCCTTGCGCGAAACCAAACATAATCCCAAAAACGTAATTGCTCCGTTCAACATTAATAATTCAAATCCGAAAGAGTAGCCATTAAACAAAGTTTGTGAATTGGCAGCGAGCAGCCAGCATATTGCGGGTGACATCACACAAATGACCGGTATCAAAAAGGAATCATTCACTTTTCTTTTGGTAAGCACCCCGAAAGCAAAGAGCCCGAGCAGCGGCCCGTAAGTATAGCTGGCAATTTTTAAGATGGTAGAAATTACCGAGGCTTCGATTAATTTCTGATAGAGCAGAATAAGGATAAAAAAGATGGCGGTGATGGTTAAGTGAACTGTTTTTCTGACATGCGCTTTCTTAGCATCAGCCCAATCATTTCTTTCTTTCAAGCCGAGAATGTCAATGCAGAAAGAAGATGTAAGTGCAGTGAGCGCGCCATCAGCGCTGGGGAACAATGCAGAGATCAATCCAATGATAAATATTAAACCTGCGATGGGCGGTAAATAATTTATGGCAATCATCGGAAATGTTTCATCGCTTTTTGCGGGAAGCGCAATGCCTTTTGTTTCAGCATACACATACAATGCACCGCCAAGAATGAGAAACAACATGTTTACTGCAACAAGAATTACGCTGAACACCAGCATATTTTTCTGGGAATTTCCAACCGTGTTGACCGAAATATTTTTTTGCATCATTTCCTGGTCCATGCCGGTCATTGTTATGGTTACAAAGGCTCCTCCGAGGATATGTTTTATAAAATAGTTGTTTGCCTTCCAGTCATCGAGCTGAAATGTCTCTGTGTATCCTTTAGCGGTTATTGCACCAAACAGCTGAGAAAAAGAAAAATGCAGTTCGCTGCTGATAAGAAAAATAGTGACCACCAATGCAAGGATCATCCCTGTTGTCTGAAGCGTATCGGTCCACACAATTGTTTTTACTCCGCCTTTAAAAGTATACAGCAAAATCATGAGGAGAATAATAAATACGGTTACAAAATAAGGAACGCCTACTCCGTCTAATAAAAAATGCTGCAGCACGATCAGGACAAGATAAATCCGGATGGATGCGCCTAAAGTACGTGAAAGCAGGAAAAACGATGCGCCTGTTTTATAGGATATTGTTCCGAACCTGTTTTTCAAATAAGAGTAAATAGAAGTTAAATGGAGCCTGTAATATAAAGGCAGCAAAACAAATGCAACAACTATGTAGCCGATGAAATACCCGACCACGACCTGCATATAGGTAAAATGTTTTGCCATCACTTCACCGGGAACGCTCATAAAAGTGACCCCGCTTAAGGAAGTTCCGATCATACCATAAGCCACCAGCATCCAGTTCGATTTTCTTTTACCGATAAAAAATGACTCATTATCCGCCCCGCGCGATGTGTAAAAAGCCATGGCGAGCAGCAGGATAAAATAAGCTGCTACGATGAGGAGAATTATTGTGGAAGACATGGAAAGATTTACGATTTAGGATTTAGGATTTAGGATTTGCGATTTAGGATTTAGGATTTAGGATTTAGGATTTAGGATTTAGGATTTGCGATTTACGATTTAGGATTCCCGGCCAATTACAAATGTTTTTACGAATTTATGAATAACGGAATGTGTTTTATTTGAGATGCGCAAGGTAAAACAAATGGAAAAACAAAATGTTTGAAATAAATTTACGTTTTGAACAATGGAATGTAGAAATCAATTTTCAACAAATTCAATCTAAACACTAACTTTGAACTTTCCCGAATCCCGATAACTACCGGGCCGGGATAAATAAACGTTAACCTTTGAACACTTACAGCTCAAAACTCCTGGAAGATGCTGTCAATGAATTTGCAGCCCTTCCGGGCATTGGCAGAAAAACTGCATTGCGGCTTGTTTTGTCATTATTAAAGCGTCCTGCCGCGGAGATTGAACAATTTGGAAACACCATCATACGCCTGCGTACAAATATTAATTATTGTAAAAGCTGCAACAATATTTCGGAAACAGAAATCTGTAACATCTGTTCCAATCCAAAACGCGATAAGAATATTGTTTGCGTGGTGGAAGACATCCGTGATGTTCTTGCCGTTGAAAATACCAATCAATATACAGGACTGTACCATGTTCTCGGGGGAATTATCAGCCCGATGGAAGGCATTGGCCCTTCGCAATTGAATATTGAAAGTCTATTGGAAAAGGCGCTCAGCGGAACTATTGACGAAGTGATCATGGCATTAAGCACTACCATGGAAGGCGACACTACGGTATTTTATCTCTATAAAAAACTTAAACCTTTTGACGTTAAGATTTCTACTATAGCGCGCGGAATTGCCATTGGAGGAGAATTAGAATATGCAGATGAAATTACTTTAGGACGCTCGATAATTAATCGTACACCTTATGAAAATTCACTCGTAAAGTAACCCGGAGTTGTCATTCAGGAGGAAACTTTTTACAAGTTACCACTAAATCTAATTTTAATACGCGATGCGCGACCATAACTATTTCACTTACATCACCACCTGTAATCCAGGAAAGACAACATTCTACACAGGGGTCACCAATGATTTGGAAAGAAGGATGAAAGAGCATTATGAAAATCGCGGAAAGCCGAAAACATTTGCCGGGAAATATTATTGTTACAAATTAATTTACTTTGAAAGATTTTCAGATGTTAATGTGGCGATTGAACGAGAAAAAGAAATAAAAGATTTATCGAGGGAGAAAAAAATTGCTTTCATTAAAAGTGAAAATCCTAATTTGAATTTTATTGCTGTGCGCTTTGAATTGAGTGGCGGTGATAACATGTAAAAAGTTTCCTCCTGAATGACAACTGAGATTTGAATTTTATATTCCAAATTAAAACTGCTTGAAACTTTCCATTGTAATCGTAAACTACAATGTCAAATTTTTTCTTGAACAATGCCTGCATTCTGTTTTCAAAGCATTGCCGGAAATCAATACAGAAGTTTTTGTAGTTGACAATAATTCCGTTGACGGGTCTGTGGAAATGATGGAAGAAAAATTTCCATCCGTAAAACTCATCGCCAACGAAACCAACCAGGGTTTTTCAAAAGCCAATAACCAGGCAATAAAAATTGCCAACGGTGAATATGTTCTCCTTCTCAACCCGGACACTGTTGTTGAAGAAGATACTTTTAAAAAAGTAATTTCATTCATGGATGCACATCCTGGTGCTGGCGGTTTGGGTGTACACATGATTGATGGCAAAGGAAATTTTCTTCCCGAATCAAAACGCGGGTTACCGACCCCTTCTGTTGCGTTTTATAAAATATTCGGTTTGTCAGCCTTGTTTCCTAAATCAAAAATATTTGGAAAATATCATTTGGGTTTCCTGGATAAAAATAAAACAGCAGAGGTGGAAGTGCTTTCTGGCGCCTTTATGCTGCTGAGAAAAACTGCGCTTGATAAAACAGGTTTGCTGGATGAAACATTTTTCATGTATGGAGAAGATATTGATATTTCTTACCGCATTATTAAAGCCGGTTATAAAAATTATTATTTCCCTGAAACCAGGATTATTCATTACAAGGGAGAAAGTACAAAAAAGAGCAGTGTGAATTATGTGATGGTGTTTTACAAAGCAATGATGATTTTTGCATTCAAACATTTTTCCCAAAGCAGTGCGCGGCTTTTTTCCTTCCTCATCAGCTTTGCCATTTATGTTCGTGCAGGCGCTGCAATTGTTACCCGTTTTATTCAAAAACTTTTTCTTCCGTTTTGTGATGCATTGCTGTTTTATGCGGGAATGTACCTGCTTAAATCATATTGGGAAACTTCTGTAAAAGCATTGCATTATCCCCCTTTGTTCATGAATATTGTGGTGCCTGTTTATATTCTCATTTGGATATTTTCAGTTTACCTGAGCGGTGGCTATGATAAACCCATTCGCATTTCAAAAATTATCCGCGGCATTTTTACAGGAGCCGTTTTTATTCTTGTTGTGTATGCATTGCTCCCTGAACATTACCGCTTTTCACGTGCACTGATTTTGCTGGGAACAGTATGGGCTTCGCTTTCGTCTTCTGCTTTACGCCTGGTCTTAAATTTTACAGGAATAAAAAAGTTTAAAGTCAAGAGCGATGATAAAAAAAGAACCATCATTGTTGGTGATGCCGATGAAGGAAAAAGAGTTTTATCGGTTTTGAATTTATCAGGCACTAATATCAATTTCATTGGATTTGTAAATACAATTGGAAATGGCATGGCGAACAACCCCTCAAAGATTTCCGAATATTCTTTAGGCACCATTGTGCAATTAAATGAAATTATAGAAGTGTATGATGTGAATGAAATTATATTTTGTGCAAAAGATATTTCGGCACAACAGATTATTCAGCAGATGCAATCGGTCAGCCGGATGAACGTGGAATATAAAATCGCTCCTCCTGAAAGTCTTTACATCATAGGCAGCAATTCAATTAATGACCAGGGAGATTTATATTTTGTGGACATTAATGCCATGACCACTCCTGCAAATAAACGCAACAAGCGATTGCTTGATTTTTCTCTGTGTGTATCCATCCTGGTACTTTCACCCGTGCTTATTTTTATTGTAAAAGATTTCAGCGGCATGCTGAGCAACTGGCTAAAAGTATTTGCAGGGAAACAATCGTGGGTGGGACTGGCCCAGGGTTATACAGGCAATTCAACTCCCGGAAAAAGCAGCTCTTATAAAAAAGGAGTGCTCACCCCGCTTGATTCCCTGAAGAAAACCAACCTGGATGAAAGTACAGTAAGCAGGTTAAATGTTTTGTATGCAAAAGAATATTCTGTTTACACAGATTTAAGGATTTTTACCAAAGGGTTAAAAAATCTGGGAAGAATAGTCTGATGTGGTGAAGTGATAAAGTAATTAAAAGCCGACCCATTAACAATTTAGCAATTTATCAATTTTTAATAATATAAATGTCAGCCGGGCTATTAATTACTGCTATCATCGCTTACATTCTTTCTTTAGTTATTTCTCTTGTGGGGATGATTTTCAGCAAAAGAATTAATAACTCCTGGAAAAAAAAGATAATTATTTTTCATGCAGTTTTTTTAGTTTCTTACCTGCTGTCTTTCGTTTTCTTTAAGGCAACTTCGGGAAATTTATTTTTAATTTTCTTTTGTTTTGGGCTAACCATTGCAGGAATGATGGTGAGAAGCAACCTGCATTTGCTCTTAAAAATTTATTATTCAGCCTTTCTTTTTTCAATACTCATTTTTCTTTATTCTCCTTCCCTCCTCTTTTCAT
>DATEMK010000164.1:0-12377 GCA_035275625.1 Bacteroidia bacterium | reverse complement strand
AATGAAATTTGAATTAGCAAAAAAATAATTTCCATCTTTAGGTTATATTTTTGCAGCAAAGAATTTATCATGAAAAAAAAATATTTCAAGTTAATTTTAACCGCGGGAATATTATTTATCATTTCTTCCTGCGCAAAAGATGATGCCGATCTGCCAACTGACAAATATGTCGGAGAATGGACATGCGTTGAAACTCCTTCAACGGGCGGAGCAACAACTTTTACCATTAGCATTAATAAATCCGGCAATGAAGATACGTTGAATGTTTACAATTTTGATAACCTTGGCTCCAGTGAAAAAGCGATTTTTATAGTAAATGAAAACAGCATCGTGATCCCGTCTCAGAGCGTCAGCAATTTTGCTGTATCCGGTTACGGAACGTATTCCAGTGGAAAATTAAATCTGAATTATTCAGTTGACACGGATTCATACACCGCTGTTTGCACCAAATAAGAGGTATTAAGCTTTTAAGCGAGATCTGCAATTACAGTTACTCCCCCTTTTACCCTGTCATTGATCTTCACAAAAACTTTTGAAGAAAGAGGTAGCAGCAAATCTACACGGGAACCGAATTTTATAAAACCCATTTGAGCGCATTGTCTTACCATATCTCCCTCATGCGGATAATAAATAATCCGCTTTGCCAAAGCTCCTGCAATCTGGCGGATCATGACTTCAGCTTTGTTTTCTTTTTCAATAACAATGCTTGTCCGTTCGTTTTCAGTTGAAGATTTGGGATGCCATGCTACGAGGTATTTTCCAAAATGATACCGTAAATACTTAACACGTCCGCTTACCGGGTACCAATTGGCATGAACATTAACGGGTGACATGAAAATTGAAACCTGGATGCGCTTTTCCTTGAAATATTCCTTATCCATTACCTGTTCAATGGCAACGACTTTTCCGTCACAGGGACTCATTGCATAATTTTCATTGAAAGAATATTCACGTTTGGGGTAACGAAAGAATTGAAGGAACAGAAGAAAAATAATCAGTGAAACTCCCAATAAAATAAACTTTGGTAGATCAGAACCTTCGTCAAAAAAGAAAAAAATTCCGAAGTTCAGAAAAGCAAGCCCCAGCCCGGTGACGGTGAGAATGGTATAACCTTCACGGTGTATTTTCATTTTTGGGTCAGATGATGCAGTTAAATATAATGATTGGGTTAATTAAGTTGATTTGTTTTCCAATTAACATAATCAACACTTTCAAATTTCAAATCTTCAAACTAAAAAGCTCCTCTTGATTTAACTCCTTTGGCAACTTTTTCAAGAGCAAAGATATAAGCTGCAGTTCTCAAGGAAACTTTATATTCCGCAGAAACATCCCACACATTTTTAAATGCCTGTCTCATCCAGCGGTCTGCGCGCTTGTTGACTTCTTCTTCATGATAATAATATCCTGTCCGGTTCTGCACCCATTCAAAATAAGAAACGGTCACTCCTCCCCCATTTGCAAGAATGTCAGGAATGATAATTACTCCTTTCTTATCCAATATTTCATCGGCTGCTGTGGTGGTAGGCCCGTTGGCTCCTTCGGCAATAAGTTTTGCTTTTATTTTATTCGCATTGTCTTCTCTGACCTGGTTTTCAAGGGCGCAGGGGGCAAGTATGTCTACTTGAAGTTCGAGCAGCTCATCATTTGAAATGGCTTTTCCATCCTTAAATCCTTTCAGCATCCCGTTATTTTTTTCGCGGAAAGCAATTGCTTTTTCTATATTGATTCCTTTCGGATTATAAAATGCACCGGTGTGATCAGAAATGCCCACCACTTTTATTCCCTGCAATGCATAATGATGTGCCGTTATTGATCCGACATTTCCAAAACCCTGGACAGCAGCGAGGCATTTCTTTGGATTCATTTTCATTTTTTGCAGCGCCTCGATCGTTGCAATCATGACTCCGCGCCCGGTAGCTTCCACACGGCCAAGTGATCCGCCCAAATGCAGCGGTTTTCCTGTCACAATGCCCGGGGTGAAGCCTCCCTTTATTTTTGAAAACTCATCAACAATCCAGGCCATTTCGCGCGGTCCCGTGTTCATGTCAGGTGCGGGAATATCTTTATCCACTCCGAAAATATCTGACATAGCCCCAGTGTAGGCACGGGTAAGCCGTTCCAATTCTGCTTTTGACATTTTTAACGGATCGCAGGTAATGCCGCCTTTTGCACCTCCATAAGGAATATCCGCAATAGCACATTTGAATGTCATCCATGCTGCAAGGGCTTTTACTTCATCTTCATTTACTTCCATGGAATAGCGAATTCCGCCTTTAGAGGGTCCCAGTGCCGTAGAATGAATGACACGGTATCCTTCAAACACTTTCACCTTGCCGTTATCAAGCATTACAGGCAAGCTCACCTGTATTTGTCTTGAAGGTTTTTTCATTACTTCATAAACATCAGGATCAAGATCCATAATTTCAGCAGCCACATCCAGCCGCTGAATCATTTCTTCAAAAGGATTTGTTTTTTCTTTTCTTTGAACAGCCATTTTTGTTTTTTTAAAACAGGGTGCGAAAGTAGATAAATTAATGTTTCTGCAATGAAGGAAATAATAGATTATTCCAATAATTTCAAAAATGAATTTATTAATAAATTGCAGCCTTTAATTCATGCCTGATAAAAAAAATCTTCCCTTCTTCATTTTTGCAATTGCAGTTTTCATTGCATTGCTGGTTCCGTCCCTGGTGCAGGATGGAATGTTTATGGACGGAATACTTTATACCGTTGCTTCAAAAAACCTTGCAAATGGTATAGGAACCTGGTGGAACCTGCATATTAACAATTTCATGCATTCCGTTTTTTGTGAACAGCCGCCATTAACATTCTGGATTCAATCATTTTTTTTCAGGGTTTTTGGCGACAGCATCTATACCGAAAGAATTTATTCGTTCGTCACTGCCTGTATTTCGGGCTGCCTGATTATAAAAATATGGAATTTAATTTATGAAGACAAACAGGAAATAAGCAAAATAAGCTGGCTTCCTTTTTTATTCTGGATTATTCCACCTGTTTGTTTCTGGACATATGCAAATGACATGGAAGAATGCACCATGTCAATTTTTATTTTGCTTGCTGCGTGGTTTATTTTAAAAGGGTTTAAAAGTAAAATACCCGTTCCTTTTTTAATTGCAGGGAGCTTTTGTATTTTTTTAAGCAGCTTTTGTAAAGGCATCCAGGGAATGTTTCCTTTGGCAATTGCGGGAATACATTGGATTGTTTACCGGCAATTTTCATTTGGTAAAATGCTTTTGTATACATTCATATTGTTAGCTGTACCGGCCGGCATTTATTTTTTGCTTTTACAAAAGGAGTCAAGCTATCAGTTTCTGAAAGCATATTATGATTCAAGGTTGTATAATGCCTTCACCTCTCCGGGTGTTTACACTACGGATAATCATTTTGAAATTTTAATACGGCTGATGAATGAATTATTAATTCCGGCAGCTGTTTGTATTATCATGATTATTATTTTCAGAAAGAAATCACTCCCTCGCGGAGCAACAAAACCTTCATGGAAAATTATTCTTCTTTTCCTGTTAATAGGGCTTTCAGGTTCTTTGCCTTTAATGGTAACACTGGAACAAAGAAGATTTTATCTTGTACCGTCATTGCCATTTTTTGCAATTGCTTTTGCAGCTGTCATTGCGCCCGGAATTTCCCTGCTGTTGCAGCAAATGCATATCAACGGAAAATTTTATACGGTTTTTAAAAAAATTTCTGCCGGGCTGGTTGCCGGGGCAATTATTTTTTCAATTACACAAATAGGAAATACACGCAGGGATAGAGAAATGCTTCATGATGTTTATGCAATCGGTAAAATTATTCCCCCGGGATCAGATATTAACATGCATCCGTCTTTTTTTGACAATTGGTCATTGCAACTTTATTTTACGAGGCATTTCAATATTTCGCTTAATCCAAATCCCGAAATGAATTTTTTATATTTAATTCTTCCGGATACGGCAAAACCTGATCTTCAAAAATATTCAGATGTACATCTTGATCTGAAAAAGTACAGACTTTACAAACTTTCAAATTGATCTTAATTTATTTCTCTAAATTTGTTTTTCAAATTAAACTTTAAAATCATGCGCAAAACGGTCCCATTAATTATTTTACTCTCATTTCTTATCTCTCAAAATTCATTTTCCCAAAAGGCAGTTGAACAACCTTCATCATGCAGAGAAATGAAAAGTTTATTTTTAAAAATGGAAAATAATAATAATAATAACTCTGTTTCTTCTCAACCAGGTGATACTATTCATATTGCTCATTATAAAATAAATATTGATACTATCAATTATTCAGCTCACACCATCAAAGCTCATGCGGAACTTTCGGCTGTTGCAAAAGTCAATAATGTCAACACCATTTATCTCAGCCTTCTTGAGCTGAATATTGATTCTGTTTTTGTAAATAACTTGCAGGTGTTTTATGTTTATAATGATACGACTCTCACTATTCCAACAATTACAACATTAAATACAGGCGATACAGCTCACGTAAAAGTTTATTATAATGGCGCTCCGCAAACGGATGCTTCAGGATGGGGCGGGTTTTATTTTTCCGGGACGTTTGCATTTAATCTCGGTGTCGGTTTTGCTGCCATTCCGCATAATTTAGGGAGAGTATGGTTTCCCTGTATAGATAATTTCACGGACAAAGCCACGTATGAATTTTATATAAACACTCCTTCTACATATAAAGCTTTCTGCAATGGTGAACTCATCAGCGAAACCTTAAATGCCAACGGAACGAAAACATGGTATTGGAAAATTAATCATCCTATTCCTACTTATCTTGCCTGTATGGCAGCTGCTCCTTTTTATACGTTAGACAGAACTTCAAACGGGATCCCTGTGCAGTGGGCATGCCTGCCAGCAGATACCGTAAACACATTAAATACGTTTCAGAATCTTGACACAGTACTGAGCTCTTATATTAATGCTTACGGACCTTATCCCTGGAATAAAGTGGGTTATCTCGAAGTTCCTTTTAACAGCGGAGCAATGGAGCATGCAACAGCAATCACTATAGGAAGAGCATTTATCAATGGTTCGCTCACGTATGAAACGTTGTGGGCGCACGAGCTTTCGCATATGTGGTGGGGCGATATGGTTACCTGTAAAACGGCCGCTGATATGTGGCTCAATGAAGGATTCGCAACATTCAATGAAGCATTTACTACAGAACATGTTTACGGATTGCAGGCATATAAAAACTGGATAAGGCCCAATCATCATAGAGTTGTGCAGTTCGCACATGTTCCTCAAAATGATGGTGCATACCTGACTATGAATAATATTCCTGAAACTAATACGTATGGATTTACTGTTTACCAGAAAGGAGCAGATTTAGTTCATACGCTGAGAAACTATATGGGCGACTCTTTATTCTTTGCAGGATCACAATATTACATGAATCAATTTGCTTACGGAAATGCAGATAGCTATGATTTGCGCGATGCGTTGACAGCAGGAAGCGGGATGGACATGACACGCTTTTTTGATGACTGGGTTTTCACTCCCGGCTTTCCGCAGTTTTCAATTGATTCTGTAATCTTTCAACCGGGCGGATTGGATCATTATTTTGTTTATACGCGTCAGCGAAGCAGGGGAAATCCAAATCATATTTACAGCATGCCTGTTGAAATTACTTTTGCAAATGATTTTATGGATACTACTGTTACTATACAAATTGATTCTGCCACACAGATGTTTCATATTCCTTTGATTGGAATTTTTAGCTGGGTTGCACTTGACAGAAATGAAAAGATCAGCGATGCTAATGTTGATTTTGAAAAAATAATTACAGCTGCAGGAACTAATGTTATAACAGAAACTAATGTTACTTTAAATGTTTTGAATCCTGGAACAGGAACTAACACAGTAAGAGTGGAGAATAATTATGTGCTTCCTGATGGCTTCAAACAATCCAACCCGGGAATTCGTTTATCGGATTATCATTACTGGAAAGTGGATGGAATATTTTCCCAGGGATTTTTATCAGAGGCACAGTTTTACTATGATGGTTCAACAAGTGCAACTTCGGGCTATCTTGACAACACGCTTATAACAGGTGTTGAAGACAGTCTTGTGCTTCTGTACAGGCAGGGAACCTGGGACGACTGGCATTTGATAAACGGTGACTCGCTGGCGATTTTCGCTGCCAATGATAAAAGGGGTCAGATCATTATTGATACGTTGAAGATTGGTGAGTACGTTCTCGGATATTATGATCACACAGTGGGGACGTCAACTATTTCATCTGTAAAAAATTATTCCTTTTCGGTTCAACCGAATCCTTCATCCTCTGTTTTCAATTTTTATTTTGATCTGTCAAAATCAAATAATGCCATTCTAAAAATTTTTGATGCAAGAGGAACCACAGTTGTAGATACAGTTTTGAAATCAAACCAAACAAGTTTTGCATGGAATGCAAATAATTTTTCAAAAGGAACTTATTTCGGAGCGCTTAGTGTTGATGGGAAAAAAGTTGCTGTTCAGAAAATTGTTTTGATGGAATAATTTCAAAAACTTACTGTTTTTCGTAAGCTCCAAGGTCAGGAGCGCTTCCGACAGGACGGGGTTTGATGTTCAAATCTAAAGTCCAGATTCCGACATAAGCTGCATTTCCGGCATCAATAGCTGGCGAGCCCTCACCAAGCGTGTAATCATTCTGAGAAGGGTCTGTAAATTTCGGATCCTGGTTAGAGATAATATTTTGAAAAAAGTCTTGATCGTTAGTATGAATACTGGTGTCATTTTTCAGAAGGCAATTTCCAAAAAAATGATTTGAATTTGTACCGGATTTAAAATCCAGCTCAAGCTCATTATCAATGTTTCCATAAATAATGCAGTTTTTAAAATCAGCAAGATCAAGATCAACCGCAACATCGCCTGTAACATCGGTATAATAATTATTGATGTAAACAGAAGGTGTGGTTCGCTGCCCCTCATTCCAGTAGTTAGCAAAAGTGCAGTGCAGGAAATCATAGCTTCCGCCAATGGTAAATGCAGCAGCATATTGACCGCAATTTCCAATTACATTATTTACACCATGAATGGTGTAATCGCGCGAAAACATTCCAAACCCGCTCATGTTTTTAATAATGGTGTTTGTCACTCTCAGCTTTCTTGTATTTTGTCCAAAAAAAGTAAATAAATTTTCAGCCTGCAACCCGATAAAACCGTTTTTGATAATTGCCCAATCAATTTCATTTGAATCAGGACCAAACCCTTCATTGATCCAAATCCTGTCCCATTGACCGGGTATGTCATCGTAAGCAAGTTCCAGGCGTGTTCCCTGGAAAGTTACCGGATGTTCAAAGTTGCCTTTCACTTTTAACGTTCCTCCCTGGAACACCCACAAGCCTGAATTCTGATAAAAATAAATTTTTGTTCCTTCTTTAATCATCAGCTTGCATCCTGTATCAACAACGGCATATCCGTAAATTACATAAGGCAGCAGACTGTCCCAGACTGTGTTACATGGGATCACAGAATACTGTATTCCTCCGAAATTCCCGGTGGGAGTAAAGAAACGTGCGTTTTGTCCAAAAGCAACAAGGTCAACATCCTGCAGGTTGCCGTTGGTTTCAAACAAAATAGAATCTGTAATAAGAAAGGGGCTTAATTCGTTATTCGGATCAATCGTTATTTCAATAAAAATAAAAAGGCTGTCTTTCGGGCCAATTTCCACATCCTTAGCATTTTTTGTTGCCACCCCGTCAACATTCATCCTGTAGCTGGAAGAATTTCCTTTTGCAAGGCGGATGGAAGAAATTTTAACCGGCTTGCTTTCATTGTTATAAACAGTAAGATATTGGGTGGTTGAACCGATCGAAACAAATACTGTATCGAATATAATAGTGTCTTCTGAAAAGGCAAGTGTTACTGAATCCTTCGTAAAATCGTCTTCCTTTCGGCAGGAGGAAAAATTGTAAATTATGATGAAGCAGACTAGAATCTGAAAAAGGTTTTTCATGGCGGGCAAAGATAGGAAAGGTTTGAAGTGCGAATAACGAATCTTTACGAATTTACGAATAGCGAATAAAGGCTTAACGTTTTGAGTTTAATATTTGGTATATGAAGCCATAAAATGTAGTTATCCCTCCCCCATTGCTACTTCAGAATAATTATTTACATTTGCAGCCCGAATAATAAAAAAGACAATGAAACAAGACATTCATCCTAAAAATTACAGGCTGGTAGTGTTTAAAGACATTTCCTGTGATTATGCCTTCTTAAGCCGTTCATGTGCAGATACAAAGGAAAAAATAACATGGGAAGACGGGAAGGAATACCCATTAATAAAATTAGAAATTTCACAGGCTTCGCATCCGTTTTATACCGGGAAAATGAAGCTGGTTGATACAGCAGGACGCGTGGATAAATTCCGCAGCCGTTATGGAAAGAAAGAGCCTGCAGAAAAAAAATAGTTTTCATTTTAAATTAAGTTTTAGAGATTAGAGTCCCCCCTGAGGCGGGGACTTTTTTATTCTTAACTTCGTCCTCTCATTTGCTCCCATGAATTACATACTTTGCGATATTAACCGTGCGAATCTTTTTCCCTTTACATTCATGCGCCCAGTGGCTGACATTCGTGTCGGAATTCTGACCATTCGCGAAAAATGGGAAAAGCTGCTCGGGGAAAAAACCTCCTCTCACACCGAACATTATTTATTTCAAAAATTTCCACTAAGAACGGAGTCTAAAAATATCTGCATCAATGCTTCCGTTTTACCCACAGGCAATTTAGTTTCCATAATCCATTCATTAAAACCATCCCAGCAAATTATCTGCAATGGAAAAATGGTGGCCGTTTACCTTGTGGAAGATGAAATAAATTTTACATCACTCAAGGAAAGTTTTGACGGATTTGAAACCATTAATTACGAGGAAGAATTATTAATGATTGAAAATATCTGGGATATTTTCTTATTGAACGATAAAGCGCTCAGAGCAGATTTTAATTTGCTTACAAAAAACCGGAATTCAGAAAAAATTTCTTCTACAAATAAAGTTATAGGGGAGCCGGAAATTTTTATTGAACCGGGAGCTAAAATTGAATGTTCAATAATCAATGCATCAACAGGACCGGTTTATATCGGGAAAGAGGCTGAAGTGATGGAAGGGAGCATGATCCGGGGACCTTTTTCTTTGGGTGATCATTCCACTTTAAAAATGGGAGCCAAGATTTACGGAGCAACAACGGTGGGCCCGCATTCGAAAGTTGGCGGTGAAGTCAGCAACTCTGTCATACTTGGTTTTTCAAATAAAGCGCATGACGGATTTATAGGTAACTCTGTAATTGGCGAATGGTGCAACCTTGGCGCTGATACCAATAATTCCAATTTGAAAAATAATTATTCACACGTAAAAGTCTGGAGCTTTGCAACTAAAAAGCTTGTGGACAGCGGTTTGCAATTTTGCGGGTTGTTCCTGGGAGACCATTCCAAAACCGGCATCAACACCATGTTCAATACCGGAACAGTTACGGGGGTATACTGCAATATTTTCGGAGGTGATTTTCCTCCGAAAGATATTCCCTCCTTTTTCTGGGGCGGCTCAAACGGGTTTGAAATGTTCAAATTAAATAAAGCGATTGAGTTAGCCACTGAAGTTTATAAGCGCAGAAATATGATATTCGATGAAAAAGAAATTTCAATAATGAAGTATTTGTATGAGGAGAAGGTTTAAAGTTTAAAGTTTAAAGTTCTCAAGCTAAAAAACTTTTAACTAACTTTAGACTTTAGACTTTAGACTAATGTGGCACATCTATTGACTTAGAAGATATTTCAAACTTTACCCCATTTTTATTGTCAAATTGGCTTAATTAAAAAACATGTTCGATCAGAAAGATAAGCTTGAATCAGTTGGTTTCTCAGGTATTGCAGATGATGAAACCGACCTGATTCCTCTTCTGTCCTCCGAGGACGAAGAACAGATTAATTCGGAAAAAATACCCGAAGTGCTGTCAATATTGCCGTTGCGAAATACCGTTTTGTTCCCGGGTGTTGTCATTCCGATTACAGTAGGCAGGGATAAATCCATTAATCTTATAAAAGATGCATACAAGAGCGACAAAATAATTGGCGTTGTGGCGCAGAAAGATGTAAGCATTGAAGATCCGAATTTCGAGGACTTAAATAAAATCGGAACCGTTGCTTATATTTTAAAGATGCTCCGCATGCCTGATGGAAACACTACAGTGATTATCCAGGGCAAGCGAAGATTTGAAATGAAGGAGATGGTGCAGAATGAACCTTACATCAAAGCTAAAATTGCACCTCTTGCCGATAAGAAGCCGGATAAAAAAGAAAAAGAATTTTTAGCCATTGTTGATTCGCTGAAAGACATTTCTCTGCAGATCATCCAGCAATCTCCCAATATCCCTTCCGAAGCGGGTTTTGCTATCCGCAATATTGAAAGCCCGTCATTTCTCATCAATTTTATTTCCTCCAACATGAATGCAGATGTGGAAAGGAAACAGCAATTGCTGGAGATGATTGATGTGAAAGAGCGCGCCAACAGGGTGCTTGAATACCTCACTAAAGAATTACAGATGCTGGAGCTGAAAAACCAGATCCAGTCGAAAGTGAAAGGTGATATTGACAAGCAGCAGCGCGAATATTTTCTGAACCAGCAGCTGAAAACCATACAGGAAGAGTTAGGCGGAAATTCGCAGGATAAAGAAATAAAAGCATTACGTGAAAAAGGATTAAAGAAAAAGTGGAGCAAAGAGGTGGGCGATATTTTTAACAAAGAGCTGGAACGGTTAGGCCGCATCAATCCCGCTGCAGCGGAATATTCTGTAACATTGAATTATCTCGAGCTGATCCTGGAGCTTCCCTGGAATGATTTTACAAAAGATAATTTTGACATTAAGCGCGCTCAAAAGATTTTAGACCAGGATCATTATGGTTTGGAAAAAGTAAAGACGCGCATCCTTGAATATCTTGCCGTGCTTAAATTAAAAGGCAATATGAAATCTCCCATCATGTGTCTTTACGGTCCCCCGGGAGTGGGTAAAACTTCGCTTGGAAAATCTGTCGCAAAAGCATTGGGAAGAAAATATGTGCGCGTTTCGCTGGGCGGTTTGCGCGATGAAGCGGAAATCAGGGGACACCGCAAAACATATATAGGCGCAATGCCCGGGCGCATTATCCAGAATATTAAAAAATCAAAATCATCTAATCCTGTTTTTGTGCTGGATGAAATTGACAAGCTCACAAATGATTTTCATGGCGATCCTTCTTCTGCATTGCTCGAAGTGCTCGATCCCGAACAGAACAGCGCCTTCTATGACAACTTTGTGGAAATAGAATATGATCTTTCGCATGTGCTCTTTATTGCCACAGCAAATACATTAAGCACCGTTCAATCCGCTTTGCGCGACCGCATGGAAGTGATCGAGATCAGCGGTTATACCATCGAAGAAAAAATCCAGATTGCCATCAAGCATCTTGTTCCGAAACAGCTTGAAGCACATGGAATGAAAAAAACGCATGTGCAGTTTACTCCTGCCATTCTCGAAACGATGGTGGAGGAATATACCAGCGAATCGGGTGTGAGAAATTTGGAACGCACGATTGCTTCGGTGATCCGTTCGCTTGCAAAATCGGTTGTTTCAAACGAGGAGTACGAAACAAAAATCACCAAAGAGCAGCTGTATAAAATTCTTGGCGCACCAAAATTCATGCGCGAAAAATTTCTTGACAATTCACATGCAGGCGTTGTAACGGGGCTTGCATGGACGCCCGTGGGCGGGGATATTCTTTTTATTGAAACCAGCCTTAACCGCGGCAAAGGAAAGTTAACACTCACCGGGAACTTAGGCGAAGTGATGAAAGAATCAGCCGCTATTGCTTTAGCTTATCTTAAAGCTCATTCTGATTCACTGAATATTAATTACAAACTTTTTGACCAATGGGACATTCACTTGCACGTGCCCGAAGGCGCCACACCAAAGGATGGCCCATCGGCAGGAATTACGATGCTCACTTCGCTTGCTTCGGCATTTACACAGCGAAAAGTAAAAAATAAACTCGCCATGACTGGCGAAATTACGCTGCGCGGGAAGGTGCTGCCTGTTGGAGGAATTAAAGAAAAAATTCTTGCTGCCAAACGTGCGGGCATTGACGAAATTATCCTGAGCGTTGAAAACAAAAAAGACATCCAGGAAATAAAAACGGAATACCTGTCGGGATTGACTTTTCACTACGTGAATGAAATGATCGAAGTGCTGCACATTGCTTTACTAAATGAGAAAGTAAAAAACGCTATTGATTTTTCTGTTGAAACGGTGAAAGAAAAATTGGTGGAAGAAGAAGTCAAATAAAAAAAAATATTTTTATTTCCGGAAAGTAA
>DATEMK010000163.1:0-3773 GCA_035275625.1 Bacteroidia bacterium | reverse complement strand
GCTTGAATTTGGAAGTTGGAATTTGGTCCCTCCCCAGGAGGGATGAAAATTGATTTCGATATATTTCTTTCCCTAAAATATCTGAAATAATAATTTCTGTTTTTCCAACTAACGGATAACCATTAACAAATAACTCATCCTTTACAGGGTTGGGATAAATGTTTATTGCATGGTTTTGATTTTGTTCTTGGATACCGGTATAGCATGGAGTACCGCATGGAGTGAGGCATACATCGTCAATGTAAAAGTAGGAGGCAGCATATGGGGCCGAACTATTCATCAGCATTGTATCTGTGTTTGCATCGTTATTAAAATTCCCTATTATAATAAATCTTTCTCCTCCGGAAGCTGTAAGGGTTCCGCTTATCAAAGTCCAGTTTAATGTATCCGTAATAAATCCTGCGCTGTTGTTGATTTGAGGAATAAACGGCAAAGGATCAGAATTAGTAATTCCGAGAATAGCGGTGTCAGAAAAATATACACTTATGTTATCTATTGTATATTGATTGGTGTTGGCGCGGTTTACGTACATTTCAAAATGATAGCATTGATTGGCGATGAGGTTTGATGTAAGCATCACTTCAATATATTCGCGGTAATTGGAGCTTGATAATGTCCAGGGATGAATGCCTCCATACCCCGCTCCGCTGTGCGCAGGCTGATACCCGAATATATTTACCGGAATGCCTGCATTACCTGTACCGCATTGATTAAAATAATCAGGTGTGCTTGCGCCATTTGTCGGGTTTAACCAGAATAATGTTGTGTTTAATTGACTAAGGGTTGTAGGGCATGAGCCAAATTGTTCAAAATCCCCGTTCGGTACAAGGTTTTGCCCTGTTCCCGCGAAAGCGGCTGATAAGAAAAAAATGAGAAGCAGATTTTTTTTCATTCGCTATTCTTTCAAAAATTTTTTTCTGAAAGTATCTTTGCTGTTATTGATCTCAATAAAATAAATTCCCTTCATGAATCCGGAAGTTGGAATTTGGAGATTGGAATTTGAAAATTGTTTCTTGTAAATTTCTTTTCCTAACACATCAAATATTTTTATTTCTTCAATCTTGTTTTTAAAATTTATTTTTAATTCGTCTTTTACGGGATTGGGGTAAATTGTAAGCTCATCATTGGAATGTGAAATTTCTTCTGTTCCGGTGCAGGGAGTGAGTGAAACATCGTCAATGTAATAAAATGCCCCGTCATAGTTTCCGAAAGAATTGGTGAACACGGTAATATTTGAATCGTTCAGAAAGTTGCCAATCAGCATGTAGCTTTCACCTCCTGTTGCCTGGAAATTTCCCGAAACCATTACCCAGTTTGCTGTGTCGGCAATGATACCTCCCGAATTGTTGATTTGTGGTACAAACGTCAAATTGGTCCAATAAGAAATACCGGTTACAAGGGTATCTGAAAAATAAACGGACAGATCATCAGTGGAATAATAAGCTTTGTCTGCGAGGCTTACATGCATTTCGAAATGATAACATTGGTTTGCCTGGAGTGGTGATGTTAACTGAACTTCGGCATATTCGCGGTAATGGGCATAGTTCAAATGATAATGCATAAGCCCGCAATACCCTGCTCCGCTGTGGGGTGATTGATGTCCGAAATAATTATTGGGAATGCCTGCCTGCCCGCTTCCGCATTGATGAAAATAATCAGGGGTTGCAGTCGCAGCAGGATTTATCCAAAATGTTGCTTTTGATAACTGGTTGAGAAATGTGGGGCAGCTTGAATACTGCTCAAAATCTCCATTGGGCACCAGGTTTTGCCCTTTAACACTAAAAAATGAAAATATGCATAAAGTTATTAAGTAAACCATAAAAAACAGCATAATTGTTTCGCCTCCCATACCTGCCCTTTCTTTTATATCATGAGCATCTGAGCCAGTGGGAATCAAATTTTGCCTATTGGCATTTCTTACAGCAAAAAATAAAAAAATGATAAGTACGAGCAGGATTAAAATTGCAGTGGCAATTGGTTTCATATTGCAGAGTTTATTTTTTGAAGCAGTAAAGTTATTGCAAGAAAAAACAATAAAGCACTATTTATAACCAAAAATCAGTAAAAAGCATTAATACTAAAGTAGTATGCTTAGGTGTTCATATTTCCAAAGTTTAAAACTTTAGAAAAAAAATAAAAGCGTACATTCGCTTTTATAAACCTTAAAATCCTGGTCACATGAAAAAAATTATACTCCTGAACTTATTAATTTGCCTCGTTATAATTTCAAAATCCCAAAACCTTATCCTCAACGGTGACTTTGAAACCTATTCATCTTGTCCAACCAATTTAGACGAGGTTTATAAAGCCAATAACTGGGTAAGCATTGTAAACAGTCCCGATTACTATAACTGTAACTTTCTTCAGCACAGTGCATTTCCGCAAACTGTAACCGGAGCCTTTTCCGGAACGGGCTTCATGGACTTTGCCTCCTATGGCGATCCAAACGGGTCGGCTGAAGCGATTGCTCAATCCTTTCAGCAGCCGCTATTGCCGGGCAATAATTACACTGTTAAGCTTGCCGCAAAAAAAGCAAACAGTGGCGGCTGGTCAAGCGTTTGCGGTGGAGTGGCCGTTTACGGGATAAAAGGAACACTACCCGCACCTGTAAGCAGCATTCACGCTTCCCAGGTAACGGGCTCTGCCTTATTGGGCGTTAGCCCAACAATTTCAAGCGATCTCTGGCAAACTTTTACATTTAATATTATTGTGGCAGACACCGTCAATCATTTAGTATTTACAGTTGAACTTGTACCCGGTTGCACAGAATGTATTTTTTTAGATTCCACCGCTCTTTATATCACTCCAAATGCAATAACAGAACTTAGCAACGAAAACTTTTTTAATGTGTGCCCCAATCCTGTTAAAAATGAGTTTCAGGTTTCTGGTTTCTTGTTTGGAGAAAAAACAGAACTTTCAATTTATGATATGATGGGAAAAGAAGTTTTAAAATCAATAATTAATAATCAGCAATCAATAATCAATATTCAATCTTTAAACAGTGGAATTTATTTTATTGAAATCAGTGCCGGGAAAAACAATTACAGGAAAAAGATTTTGAAAGAATGACCTTAAATCTAAAAACCGCTGCTGTTAAACTTTTTCAAAAAATTAATATCTTTATTTTTCAGACTTAATACATATAAACCGCTGGAAAGATTTGGAAATCTGTAAATCTGTGGCAATCTACCGCGAATAATTCGGAGCCTCCTTCACAATCGTCACTCCATGCGGTGACTTTCGCGAACCCCGCTTTAAAAATAATTTTAAAAACAATATTGATTGTTAATAAAATTATCGAATTTTGATTTAAAATTAAAATAATGGCATCAATTGACAATTTAAGAAACAATATTATTGATAAGCTCCTTTCAATTACAAACAGGAATTTTTTAACAGCTATTGATAATATTATTAAAAATTCAAAAGCAGCTTCTGATCCTGTAAGGCTTACAGCGGAACAAAAACTCATGCTTCAGATGAGTGAATCAGACATTGAAAACGGGCGAATCATTTCCCAGGATGAGCTTGATAAAAACGATCTTGAATGGCTAAAAAGAAAATAGCCTGGACAGAAACTGCTTCTAAACAAAGGCGCGAAATACTTAAATACTGGACAAACAGAAACAAGTCACCGGATTATGCAGAAAAACTTATAAAAATTACAAAAGACAGGCTCAAAATAATTTCAAAAAATCCGCTGATAAATAAAAAAGCTGAATTTCCGGATACAAGAGTCGCAATTATGGGACACTTCAGTATTTTTTATAAGA
>DATEMK010000162.1:0-3672 GCA_035275625.1 Bacteroidia bacterium | reverse complement strand
ATGAAGCCTGTTTGAAGGATTCATTTACCCCAAAAGCGGAAAGAAAAATCACCCGGCTCACTCCCGCTTTCTTCATGGAGGGTATCAATACATTTACGACCCGCGCAACCAGGTAGCCGGATTTAAGCGACTTACCCACTCCAAGTGCGCTTAAAACAACATCCTTACCTTTCAATTCACGGCAAAGAAATTCACTGTCAAAAATATTACCGGTAATTACTTTAAGCTGCTTATGCTGCACATTCAATTTTGAAGCATTACGGACAATGGCTGTTACCTCATGCCCCTGTTGCAATGCCTGTGAAACCAATTGCTGCCCTGTCGGTCCGCTCGCGCCTAAAATAACCAGCTTCATAAATTACATTTTAATTTAAATTAATATCAATACCCGTTGATTCAAACGACTTTTTAAAACCAATTCAAAGTTATTGATTCACATACCACTTTTAACCCCATGAATATGTTATAAAGGATTTTGAAATTGTTTCTGCAGTCTTTCCTGCCTGAAAACTTTTTCAGGACTGTTGCAGCAGGCAAATATTTACTTATTTTTACCCGTCTTAAAAACTATTGCAACGATGAAAAAAATCATACTTCTTGTGCTTGTTATTAACCTGGTTTCAGCGCGATCTTATTCACAAGTACCCTATTCACAGGATTTTGAATTCACAACATTTCCTCCCACCGGCTGGCAAACATTTCCAATCGGATCTTCCATTAACTGGGTTCGCGACACAACGGCCAGCGGTTACGGAATCGGAACAGCGTGCACCAGCTTTGATAACTATAATACCCCGGCAGGAAGCTATTATGGAATCCGCCTGCCTTCTATGAATTTTACGAGTGTAACGCAACCCTATATGCGGTTTGATATTGCGTATGCGCAACGTCCAAATTCAGCTTCCGATGTATTTGGCTTATGGTGGTCCCCTAACGGCAGCAGCGGATGGCAACTCTTAATTAATTATTCGGGGCCTACCCTTATAACTGCTCCTCCTACGTCAAATTTATTTGTTCCCACTGCCACACAATGGCAAACTAAAACACGGTCACTTGCCACACTTGCCGGGTTGCCTTACGTACGGCTCGCTATTGAAGACGACTGTTATCATGGAAACAAAATTTATTTTGATAACGTGATTGTATTTGATTCAGCAACGGTGGGGATTACAGAAATTTATAATTCGAATCAATTGATGATCTCGCCAAACCCTTTCCATGATTTTATAAATATTATTCCCGGTTCTCATCAAAAAATCCGTAAAGCCGAGTTGTATAATGTAATCGGATCACTGACCGCGTCCGTTGAAAATGAAAATTCTGTTTTAACCTTTGAGCATCTTTCAGAATTGAAACAGGGTATTTATTTTGTCAAAATTTACCTTGATAACGGGACCACATACTCCCAAAAGATCAGGAAAGAATAAAATCTTATTTACACAGAGATTACTTACAGACAACAATTTTAAAATTCCTGGTTTCATTACCTGATCTGCAATTTACAAAGTACAGTCCGTTAGTTAATGCAGAAATATCAAGGTCAGCTTTCTTTTCAAATACGCTGTATGCTTTTATTTTTTCTCCGACTGCGTTTAAAATAGTTATCTCCTGCATGTGCACATTCACGCTATTGTTTTCTACGTGCAGAACATGTGAAGCCGGAGAGGGATATACAAAAAAGTTTTGCTCAGCAGAAGATTCTGAAATTCCGGTATTAAGAATGCAATTGCTGAATCCTTTTCTTCCGTGAAAATGAAAATCATCGAGGTAAGCGCAGCCTCCGTAAGTCGCTCCCAATATCGAAACTTCAATGGCGGTGTCCACTGCAAGTATGTTGTCTGTAATCGTGCCGCTGCTTGAATTAACCGGGATCGGTGGAAAAGTTCCGGTGAGCCCGATATCCAGCACTTCTGCCTTTATATACACCTGGAAAGTGGCGCTGAAAAATGCAGTTGTCAGTATATAACGGTACCAGTGATTGTGCAATAAATTCAGATCCGGGTAAGGGGTATTCACCCATCCGTAAGTGATCAGCTCCAGTTTTTTATTGCCGGAAACCGTTGCGATAACATAGTGATTGAAATCAGCATACGGCCTGAGAAAAATAGAAAGCGCTCTTTGAAAGCTGCCTAAATTTACTGTGGTTGAATCATATTTAAAGCAAATACTTGTTACCGTGGTATCACCTGAATTTGGTTTGTACCTGCTGCAATAAATCGCATTATCATTTCCCCAGCTGACTGAATCAGGGATGGTCAAACAGCCTCCAGTAATTCCGTTGGTTTGAATCTGGTCAAGACCTAATCCGCCACTGAAATGATTGATAAAATCATTATTGGTTACCGATTGATAAAAATCAAAATGCGCATCTTCATCAACCACCTGCGCATTCACCCGCAAAATCAAAAACAAACCCGTTACAAGAAGTGTAAATATTTTTTTCATTTTTATTTTTTTATTGCAAAGTTACAAACTAAAAAAATTCAGTTACTTACGTCATGTGTCACCGAATGTTTTTTAATTTTTATTACCACCGACTTCGATGTGGGTGTATTGCTTTTTTCCGCTGTGCTGTTAATGGGAACGAGCACATTGGTTTCCGGAAAATAAGTGGCAGTACATTGCTCAGGAATAGAAAATTCAACTATTATAAATTTATGAGCTACACGTTCAATGCCGTCAAAATAATTGTAAAGATCAACCACCTCGCCTGCCTTTAATCCTGCTTTGGCAATATCTTTTGCATTCATGTAAATAACCCTGCGTTCGTTGAAAACACCGCGGTAACGGTCATTTAATCCGTAAATAGTTGTGTTAAACTGATCGTGGCTGCGAATAGTCATCATTAAATATTCGTCACCGGTTAGATGATGGTTTACCATTTCACCGATATTGAAATGAGCTTTACCGGAAAACGTATCAAACCTTCCGTCACGTGCAGCATTCGGAAGATAAAACCCTCCCAGCTTTCTGACTCTTGTATTATAATTTTCAAAACCGGGAATTACTTTGCCTATATCATCACGAATATTATCGTAATTGTTTTCATATAAATCCCAGTTAACTTTTGAACGCTTATCAAGAGTTGCTTTTGCAAGCCTGCAAACAATAACCGGCTCACTTAATAATTTATCAGAAACGGGTTTCAGATTTCCTTTTGACATTTGTATAACGCCCATAGAATTTTCGGTTGTAATAAACTGGTCATCCCCGTTCAGCATATCCCTGTCGCTGCGTCCGAGACAGGGGAGAATAATCGCTTCTTCACCATGAATAAGATGGCTCCGGTTCAGCTTTGTGGAAACCTGGACGGTGAGTTTGCATTTTCGCAAAGCTTCTGCTGTATAATTTGTATCAGGCGTTGCTGAAAGAAAATTTCCTCCCATGGCGAAAAATATTTTTGCTCTGCCTTCTTTCATTGCGTGAATTGCTTCCACCGTATCGTAACCGAAATTACGCGGAGGTTCAAAACCAAAAACATTTTTTAATTTATCGAGAAAAGCAGCTGAAGGTTTTTCGTATATGCCCATCGTACGGTCACCCTGCACATTGCTGTGTCCGCGAACGGGACAGGTTCCTGCGCCAACTTTTCCGATACTTCCTTTCAGCAATAAAAGATTTGTAATTTCCTTAATTGTGTCAACAGCGTTTTTATGCTGTGTTAAACCCATT
>DATEMK010000161.1:0-11409 GCA_035275625.1 Bacteroidia bacterium | reverse complement strand
AGTTGTGTTTATTGAAAAAGATAAGTTTAATGAGCAAAAAAAAGCCGGGTGAAAATACCCGGCTCAATTTGTTTATTAACTTGTTTTTTTATTCGATTACAAACTTAGAAGTATAGGTCGTTTCGCCAATGGCGCTGTTTACAAAATAAACACCAGAACTGAAGTTTCTAAGATCAATTGAAACATTATTGGTTCCCGGTACCATCTTCTTTTCATTTTGGTAAACAGATTGTCCGAATACATTGGTTACATTGATCTTGACAAATTCCGGTTGCTCGAAATTATAACTGAGTTTTACAAAATCAGAAGCCGGATTCGGAGCGATCTGAATAATAAGAGTTGAATTATTATTTTCATTAATGCCCACTGTAATTCCAAGTTCAGTGATAGGATCAATGCAGGAATACATGATATCATTGCTTCCGATAGCATGTTCCCCATTTGGCGGAACAGAATATCCGGGTGAAGCATCCTGCTGCCATATCAGGTGAAAGCATCCGGGTGCATTCACTTCTCTTGCCATGGATGGAAAAACTAACTCCGTAAAATCATCATTAAATACATTGAACTGGGGATTCCAGTTAAGTCCCCCATCTCCTGATGCTTTGCAATATACATTTCTGTAACTGAATTCAGGAGTTGCTCCATTGGTAGTATTGTCTTTTAAGGATGCGTATGCAACATAAACATTGTTTTGAAAATCAACACCCGCAGTAGGCATGCTGCAAATTCCATCATTTCCATAACGGCCGCCTAAATCTGCACCGAAAGTAAGCGTCAGGTCGCCATTCAGGTCTTCGGATTCAGCAATTACCTCCGGAAGGCTTGAACCCATGTTCTCATTCCAGTATAATAAACCGTTTGTTGAGAGAAACAGGCCTAACAAGCCCACATCAGTTTCATCAATAATAGTCATACCGCCTGCAAAGCAATGAACCACGTCATTATGATCAATTACAACTGCATAAGCGCCATCAGTAGTTTCCAGAGTATCGGCTATAAGATCACCGTTAACATCTGTTATCATAGTGGAATCATCATAATTAGTGAATGGAAAATCAAAAATAATGGTCTTGGTCCAGGTGTTTCCATTGTCCATTGATTTCCATAATACCCAGTCTGAATCAATATTACCGGCAACTATAGCGATTACATCACCATCAGCATCAATTGCGTAACCATTGGCACGAAATCCTGTAAAGAGGGTGGCATCACTTCCCGGAAGCTGTGAATTAACAATATCCCAGGTTGCGCCACCGTCTGTAGAGCGATTGTAAATCAGAGCGGGATCCTGACCGTTGTAATAAGCGCCACCATTGCCGGTGGGAGCTGTAACAGCTACCACGTGAACAGAATTTCCATTAGGGCCACCTGTGCACATTGAGGGCCAAAGCAATTGTAAGTTGGCACCGGGACCGGGAAGATAAGACACCTTGGTCCATGCACCAGTACCTGCGGTGGGCCTGGAATAAAAAGCAACAGAATCGGTCGCTGAAACGTGAGAAACCACACATTCGCCAGCGCCTAATTTATCTAAAGCGCCAAAGCCTCTTCTTTCAGATTCAGCTCTTGCTGTGGGAAGAGGCCCCCAGCTAGCTCCATTATTGGAGCTGTTATTTACACCGGTGCCGCGGTCAGGGTAAGTTCCGCCAAGATCAGTGCTGTATGTCCATGCAGCGCCTAATGTGCTGCCATTTTTATAA
The DNA here is from genome assembly GCA_035275625.1 of Bacteroidia bacterium. GTDB lineage: Bacteria > Bacteroidota > Bacteroidia > AKYH767-A > OLB10 > DATEMK01. The sequence goes on along the minus strand of DATEMK010000161.1, from coordinate 9,706 downwards.
ACCCTGTGTGCAATGGATGTGCCGTTAGATTGCAAATCATAGGTAGTGTTGCCGATCACAATATTAGTGTTTGTAGTTTTTGCCTGCTGGCTTGGCGGAGCGGCATCAAATTGGCGAAGAGGCAATACAGCATCAAGTGATGATTCCAAATAGGGTACCGCATGATCATTTGGAAGTGGTTTAAGATCTGTTATCGATTTTACATTTCGCCCGTTTTGAGCAAAGGTCCCCTCACAGAGAACAAGGGATAATGTTACAAGTAATAGTTTTTTCATTGTTTTTTTTAATTTTATAGTTAAGAATAATTGTTGGTTTGATTTAAACAGAATATATTTTTCAAATGTATTTAATTGGCGGTAAAATTAAAAATTATTTTTGAAAAAAATGTTTTTAACAAATAACCCCTGCAGCACTTTTTTACTGAACAACATAAACGAAGCCAATATGCAGAGGAGAACAATAGACGGTAAAATCAAATGCCAGACTTTCCATGCAACCTTTATTAAAGGTAATTAGTGGTAATAAAAAAGGGTGGCTATTTTACCACCCCTCCTATTTTTTGCCTGGCTTTAATTTTATTTTTTTATTATTTTATTAATATAAGTGTTTCCGCCAATAATGGTATTAACCGAATAGACACCCGCGGAAAGTTTGTCCAGGTTTAATGTAAGTGTATTGCTTCCGGCTTCAGCACGGTTTTCAAAGTGCGAAACGGTCTGCCCTAACACATCTACAATATTTATGTTAATTATCCCGGCTTTTTCAACATTGTACAGGACATTAACAATATCCAAAGCAGGGTTGGGATAAACTGAAATGCTGCTTAGCACAGCACTGTTTTGTTCAATTCCAACACTACAATTTATTGTTTGTTCAAAATAAATGACATCCGCTTCCGTAACCGGATCTGCATCAGCACCCAGTGAAGTGCCGGGCTCAGAGTCCCGATGAAAAATAAATTCCATCTTTGAGTCTATATTTTTTGCCATTGTTGTGAAAGCTTCTTCTTCAAAATCTGTGTTGGTTAAATCAATATCCTGTGCCCAGGTTGTTCCTCCATCATCCGACCAGGAATAAAATACATCACGATATGTTTGGTCAGCGCCATTGGTGGTACCTTCAACGAGACTCGTAAAGACAACAAACAACTTTCCGGTTGAGCAAACTCCTCCACCCGGCATACCGGTCAAACTGCACTGGTAAATACCGGGATCAGCGGCCTGTAAATCAATAACTCCATTTGTGTTTAAGTCATTAATGAAAGCAACCGGGTGGTTGAAAAGGTCATTATCAGGATAATTTTCATTCCAATAAAACAAACCGTCCGTTGCAGGAAAATAATTAGGAGTGCCCGGTGTCTCTTGAAGGATGCGTGTGGCTCCGCACCAGACATGCACCAGCCCATTGGCATCAATCACGAGGGAAGGCCCGCTGTCAGCAGCGTCACATGTATCGGCAACCAGGTCACCATCAATATCAGAAATTTGGATTATATCATTATAGGGGGTGCCAAATCCGCCCGGACCAGGAGCCGGAAATTGATAAATGATTCTTTTAGTCCAGGTAGAACCATTGTCAGTTGATTTAATGAGAAGCAGGTCATTTGCAAAACCGCCACATACAAAAGCAACTGTATTGCCGCGTGAATCAATATCATATCCATCGGCAGTTGCATCAATAATATTATTTGAATCAACTTGGGGAATTTTAAATTCTGTTATATCCCACGTCACACCAAAATCCGGAGATCTCCAGTAAAAAATTTCTTCCGCCTGTCCATTACCGGCTGTACCGGTATTTGCTATTACATGAATTGTCCTTCCGTTTGCGCCACCGCAAGTTGCACGCGGCCATGTTGAAGGAACTGCTGACGGGTAAGGTAAATCACTTTCCGTCCATGATCCGGTTCCCTTTACCGATCTTAGTACACTGTAAGCATTCGCAGTTGTCTTAGCATGGTTAGCTATGCCTTCCTCATTTTGAGTTGAACCGAAAATATTAGGAAAACCTGTTCTTACCGATTCAATTCTTGCCAATGGGACAGCCATCCACGAAGCTCCGCTGTTACTGCTGTAATTATAACCCGTTCCTCTGTCAGGATAACCTGTTGCACCGGCAGATTGTGTCCATACAGCAGCGATTGTGCCATCTGCCCAATCCTTAACACGGTTACCTGTTGCACCATAATTTGATTGCAAATCATAACTGGTACGGCCAATAAGTGTTTCGGTCATAGCAACCTTATGACCTGCTGCCACGGTGTAATTAGGCTTAACTGTCAAATCAACTTTCCCCTCACCCGGTTTGACAATTTTTATTGCCCGGTCAACATTTGTTCCTGAAAGGGGTTTTCGCACTCTTGAATTTTGAGCAGACACCGCAAAGCTTAAGCTCATTGTAAACACACATAGTAATAATTTTTTCATTTGATTTTGTTTTTAATTTGTTAAAAGTTAATTTAGTTTATTAAACGAATAAAAAATAGTTTTTTTGGAACATTCAAATGTATGAACAATTATAATAATAAAAATATTTTGTACTTAAATTTTTTTCTGTTTTTCATTTTCTGTTCATGAGTATAAATTCAGATTTTTAACCTGGGTTCGTGGTAAAAAAAGAAGCTGCAACGAAGACGAAGAATATCACGAAGTCCGCAGAGGGTATATCAAATTTCAAAGTCTTCTGTACTTCAGCCTTACAGAATTTCCGATTACAATTACATCAGAAAATGCCATACTCAATGATCCGATGATGGGACTTAAATATCCTGCTGCAGCAACCGGAATAGTCAACACGTTATAAAGAAATGCCCAGAAAAGATTTTGTTTGATGGTAAGAATGGTGGCGCGGCTTATTTTCAAAGCATTGATGAGCGATTTCATCTCTTGAGTGTTCAGCAAAATTATTTGCGCGGAGCTGATGGCGATTTTGGAAGCATTGCCCAATGAAATTCCCACATCAGCGCCAGCGAGAGAGGGGGCATCGTTAATGCCATCGCCAACCATGGCAACAGTTCCGTTTTGCTTCAGCTTATTGATCACTTCCATTTTCTGATGCGGAAGCTGGCCGCTGTACACTTCTTCAATACCGAGCCTGTCAGCCAGTTCTTTGCATTTGGCAGCCGTATCACCACTGAGTAAAACGGGCTTAATATTTAATTTTTTCAATTCAGAAATCATTTCAGCCGCACCGGGCCGTACCTCATCTTCCAGGTCAATGGTTGCTATGAGTTTGTTGTTTCTTATAAGATAAACAGAGTGCCCGGAATCAGGTGTAAAATTTTGTGCTATCGCATAAGAGACTAAAAGAAATTCGTTATTCTCTTTATCCTTTGCTTTAATTCCAAATCCTTTCTGTTCTTCCACTTCATGAAAAATGATGGTTTCATTGTCCTTGACTTCAGTTTCGAAAGCATTTGCCAAAGCAGTTGCAACAGGGTGGGAGGAATATTTTTCAAGATGATAAATCATTTGCTTTATATTTTTCTCCTCCTCCTCAAAACATTTTATTTTTTTGACAATAAATTTTCCATTTGTAAGAGTTCCTGTTTTATCAAAAACGATGGTGTTAACATTTCTGAAAACTTCCAGGATGGCGCCCCCGCGGACCAGGATTCCATTCCTTGCTGCCCTTCCGATTCCAACACTGACGGCTGTGGGAGTGGCAAGCCCCATGGCACACGGACAAGATACAACCAGGACTGCAATGCTCCGCATGACTGATTCGCCAAGAGAGGCGTGGATGAAAAATTTGGAAACAATAAATGTGATTAATGAAACAACCAACACTGCCGGAACAAACCATGCGCTCACCTTATCGCCTATACGCTGAATTTCCGGTTTTGAAGACTGGGCAGCTTTCACCAGTTCAATCACGTTGGATAAGACAGTTTGCTTTCCCACCTTTTCGGCAAAAATTTTAATGCTTCCGTTTACCACAATTGAACCCGCAAGCACGGTATCATTTATTCCTTTTTCAGCAGGTGTGGATTCACCTGTAAGCATGGATTCATTAATGCCTGCATGTCCCCAAAATATTTTTCCATCAGCGGGAACCTGGTCGCCCGTATTGATCAGCAGCAGGTCGTGAACAAGAAGCCGGTTTACGGGGACATCAGCAACAGACTCTTTGGCGGTTCCCCAATCGTTTATTTTTTTTGCCGTTAAAGGCTGCAGCTTACTGAGTTCTTCAATCGCTGAGGTGGTTTGTTTAAGCGAACGCTTTTCAATGATATTTCCTAAAAGCACAAATGTGATAATGGTAGCAGCCGTTTCAAAAAAAAGATATTTCTGCACATCGGGCGATCCGTTATAAAGTATCATTCCAAACACACTGTAAATAAATGCCATTGTTGAACCCAATGCAATGAGCACGTCCATGTTTGGAATTCCGTGTTTTAAGGATGCAAGCGCACTTTTGCCAAAATGACTTAAGCCAATGATTATAACCGGGATGCATAAAATCATTTGAACTAAAGGATGGTGAAGTGGTTTCCAATGAAAAACCATGTGAGCCAAAAGTGGAATTGTAAATCCAAGCGCAATTAAAAATTTCTTTTCGAGTGCGGATAATCCTTTTTCTTTTGCGGCAACGCCTCCCTCACTTTTTTTTACAACATTGTAACCGAGATTATTTATTCCGCTGGTTATTTCGGTTAAACTTATATTGCCATCAGCGAAAGCAACTTCACCTGTGGCAACATTTACATTCACTTCCTTCAACCCCTTTTTTTCGAGCAGGCGTGTAATGCTCATGGCGCAGCTTGCGCAGGTCATTCCTTCTACATTTATGGTGGTACGCTCCGGCATTATATTATGCAAAGTTACAATGACTGAAGGGTGAACGAATGAAGGCCGTTCCAAATAAAAAAACCGTCCACATAAGGTGAACGGTTTTTACCGGGTGAAAGACGGGGCTCGAACCCGCGACCCCCAGATCCACAATCTGGTGCTCTAACCGACTGAGCTACAATCACCGTAATTTTTGATGTACGATATAGGATTTACGATTTACGATTTACGATTTACGATTTACGATTTACGATTTACTTCTGCCAACTGCCAACTGCCAACTGCCAACTGCCAACTGCCAACTGCCAACTGCCAACTGCCAACTGCCAACTGCTTTTTCCGGGCTGCAAAAGTAGAGATTTCATTTATATCATTTTATAGAGTTTATTTTCTTTCAGCCATTTTGTGCCTTTGTTTTCAAGATGAAAGCGCCAGCCGATGGAAATTGTGCCATTCAGAAAAGCTCCGGAAATGTTCAGCGATTTACTGTTGTTGTAGGTAAGGTCATTGATGCTGGATATAAGAAAATAAAACTTCCGGCTGTTGAAGCCCAGCGAAGTGCGGATATCTGAAGCAAACGAAATATAACAGGGAGAGGTGGCTTCACCGGTTAAAAAGTGATACCTCCTCCATTGCGGTTCCAGCCCGAGCGTAATGGTAAGATTGAGAAAAAATCTTTTTCCAATTACCAGGTTTCCCGAACCGCCTCCGCCCAATGAAAAACCAGTGACTCTTACCTGATCCAGGTAACCGTATTCATTAAAAACACTTCTTGCATAATACGGGATGAGCGAAGTATCCGATTTAATTTTGTTATAATAAAAATTGCCCCCAAAGGTCCATGACATGGCTGATTTCAGCTGCCGGTACGATCCGAAGTAGGATGAATTGTAGGAAAACTTTTTGTGGTTTAAAAAATAAAGCGCTTTTATTTTTGTGACTTTATCTTCTAAGCTTTTGTCCTGGTAATATAAAGTTGAATCCATAAAGGGAGCAATGTAATTTGGCGTGCTCTCATCATAAAATCCCCTGTACCTCCGGTAACCACCTTCGAGGATCAGCTTATTGGTTCCTAATTGCACCACGTAGCTTGAAATATCAGTGGTGCCTTTGCGCATGTCATTATCATTCTGCACGGTTTTAAACCCGAATGCAAAATAAATTTTATCGTAATCGAGAAAAAACCCCGTGATGGCTTTCCCGTTTACGTTATAGCTGACGGTATGAAATAAAGAATCGGGTAAATTAAGTTTTTCAAATGTAATGGCGTTGTCACGGATGGATTGAAAAACTCCCACACCGAGCATATCGCTGTATTTAATATAAAAGGCAGTGTCAAATTGTGCAAAAGAGCTTCCGGGCAGGAACAAACATAAAATGCTTAAAATCTTTTTGAGCATAAATTCCAGTTGATTGCAAAAATGTAAAACAAATACAAAAACCAGCGCGAATATTATTTGAGCAGGAAAGTACAAGTGAAATTAATCTGCAGAGAGAAATAAGACTATTGTATGATTTTAAATAAGACTATAGTATGATTTTAAATAGGATATTAAGAAAGTGAAGGTTTTAAATTATACTTGCTTTTTTAATTCAACTTATTTTATTCTTTTACTTCAAAACAACTGTCACATGAAAAAAAATTTACTTTCAATCCTGCTTGTTTGCTTTATAGCATTCCAGGCAAAAAGCCAGTCGCTCGTTTCTGCGTCTCCCAACACTGGAACAGTGGGCATTAATTTAACCACCACCATAACAGGAGCGGGCACAACTTTTCAAACTTCCTCGCCTCCCAACTCTCTCTATAATGTTTACCTGCAAAACGGCACTAATTTTTTATATGCCAATATTCTTGCAGCAACGATTACAGACGATTTGCATTTCGATATTACTTTTAATATCCCCGCCAATGCTTTTGCCGGAGTCTATGATTTATATGTAAGCTATTACGATCCGGGTCAAAATATTATTAATTTAACTCTTCCCGCTGCAGTTACAGTCAACCCGCCTGACGGCTTCGTCCAGGGAAAAGTATTTGATGATTTGAACGGAAACGGAATTCTTGACGGGGCAGAGCAGGGCATTCCAAATCAGACCATCAATATTCCAGGCATAGGAAACCAGGTTACCAATGGTACCGGTGATTATTCTTATGGTGTGTCAAATGGCAACTACACTGTAAATTTTGTTCCTAATACAAATGACCTGGTGTTGATTCTTCCGCCTAATCCAACATCTTTTAATGTTGTCATTAACAGCAACAATGCAACTAACAATTTTGCAGCCGTGCACGGAATAACAAGCGTTTACCCTGACAGCGCTTTTACGGGACAGACTATCCAGGTAACTATTGTATCAAGAGGCATATTCACACCATCAAATGTGGTTGCTTCAAATGTTTCCATGCGGAGAACTACATTTCCTTATTCATTCACGTCTAACCTGGTTACATATATAGACACAAACACCATTATAGCGCGGTTTCCTGTTCCGAATAATGTGGCCTACCTTGGCTTATGGGATACGAGAATTTATTTAACATCGGGTTATACCGGCTATCATTATATGCACAATAACTTTACAGTAAATAATCCACCGCTGTACCTGACGGGGATTGTATTTTTAGATGTGGATTCAAACGGAATAAAAGATCCGGCAGAGCCTGGAATTGCTAATGAAAAACTCCTGATGATGCCCGACAGCACAATAGCTTTCAGCGATCAAAACGGAGATTTTTCTTTTGGCGCAGCTCCGGGTCCTCATACCATTTCATGGGTACAGCAGGCAGGTTTTTTAACGCTTGCTCCAAACAATCCGGCTTCCTATACCGATACAGTTTCCGTCACTACTGGCGGACATGATTTCGGACTTGAATCAACCATCAGCCCTTATACTTCCATCATTACTTTGGATCCCTGCTGGTCAGGCTGTGCGCATCCGAATCATTTTGGCATGACCTATCAAAACATAGGCAGCATTCCCTATAATGGTTACGTGTATTTTGTTTTTGATACGAACATGATCTATACCACTGCAAATTGCTGGGGCAATAACGCTCCGCCCGATTCAATTATCGGGGATACTTTGTTCTGGAATATTTACAATGTGCTGCCCCAGCAAATATATACGGTCAGCGTGTGCTTCTCCACTCCTGTGGGAGGCGTCACAATTAATTATTCTGCCACCATTGTGGCGTTGGATGGAGGCGGTAATATGGCTTACTCTGCAACAGACTACGGAACACACGTGGTAAGCTGTTCTATGGATCCGAATGAAAAATCGGCAATACCTGAAGGTGTTTTCAGTCAGCATTACACGTTGTTGAGCGATTCTATTCTATACACAATCCTGTTTCAGAATACGGGGACAGATACGGCATATACTGTAGTCATCCGTGATACAATTGATAATAATTTTGACCTGGGTACATTTGAAGTGGTGGAAGCAAGCCATACAATGTTATCGGAGGTTTCCCTGCAGACGCGTGTGGCAAAATTCACGTTCAATAATATATTGCTTGTTGACAGCAATACAAACGAAGGCCAAAGCCATGGTTTTATCCGTTACCGCATCCGCCCCAAAGCGGGAACACCTGATAATACTGTTGTATATAATGATGCAGATATTTACTTTGATTTTAATCCCCCGGTTACCACCAACCAGACTTTCAATACCCTGGTAACTGTCATACCCATTTCAGTTTCTGAAATCAGCAATGAGAATCAAACTGAAGCGAAAGTAATTCCCAATCCATTCAGCAATACCGCATGGTTAGTGTTTGAAAATCCCGGGAAAGAATTGTTTCATCTGAAAATTTATTCTGTCACAGGAGCGCTTGTGTCATTTAAAAACACGCGGGATAATAAAGTGCTGCTTGTAAAAGACCAGCTTCCACAGGGTTTATATATATATGATTTAAGCACTGATAACGGTGTAAACCTGACAAGAGGAAAATTCCTGATTTATTAGTCAGGGTGGTTCGCTAATGAAAAAACTCCGGCATAGGTCCGGAGTTTTTTTTATTTCCCTGATCGTGTTTCAATTGCAGGTATTAAGATATTCAATCACGCGAGTTTATCTGATCCGGTGACTTAACAATTATTTCTGGTTTCTCTTTATACATTTTTATAATGCCGGTAACACAAATATTTTTTTTCCTTAAATAATCTTTTGGTCTTATCTCTTTAAAATTTATTGAATCTTTTGCAAAGATTACCGCAGTAAAACTATTATCAGGATAAGGTGCACCAAAATTTAAATAGACGTTTTCGCTTTCGCTTATTTTTCCGCTTGTAATTTCACCACAGACAGTTATTAAATTCCCTTCATGATATTTTGCCGAATCGGGGGAAACGGTTTGGGCTCTGCAACAGGCAGAAAGCAGGAATAAAATTAATGCCGGCTTTATTTTCATTTCGCTAAAGTAATATTTTTATTTTATGCCTGAATTTTGCTCCTGATGCTCACGGTTTAAATAGTTCAGCGAATGGAATATTTGACTTATTTAACCTTATTTTAGCAATGAAAAAGGGGCTTCAGAAAGTTTTAACTGTAAAGGGTGTAACAACCGTGCTTTTTCAAAGATGAGAAAGGTGTTTATTATTGGGGGAAATTTATGGAACGAGGCATTCAAAAAAAATTTAGCATTAAAAATAAAAGCAATCAATTAATCAAAACATTTAGTCAGCCCGAAAATAACTGCAAGCCAGATAAAACCTTTTATCAGGAAAAAGAAAAAGCCTGCAATTCCAAATCTCTTTAACCATACTTTGACTTTTGATTGTTTTTCCATTTTTTAACTTTAAGATTGAAATCCGAAATTTATTTACTCCACCCAATCGGCAATAAAAAGATTGGTATTATGTGTTCCATTATTGTTTCTGTTTGACGACCAGATTAATTTTTTTCCGTCAAAA
>DATEMK010000160.1:0-11304 GCA_035275625.1 Bacteroidia bacterium | reverse complement strand
GTACCGGCACCTTTCTCTTCATCTTCTTCCGTTTCGAGATGGAACCTGTGCATTACACGATGCACTATCGGAGCGATGAGCACCACAACGGTAGAAAGAAAAGTAATTCCGCTGAAGAGCGCATAGAAGGATGCAAAGTATTTGGAAGCAACATTTGGCATCGTATCAACGGGGCCCATGCCTCCCAAAATCATGCTTGCATTCAAGAGGGCATCAGCAAAGTTCATTTTTGCCAGCAGCATATATCCCCCAATACCGATGAAAAGTGAAATCAAAATAAACAAGAGGGCGATGAGAAAATTGTTCAACAATCTTCTATAAAATTTTTTTGCGGATAATAATGGCTTATTTGCCGGCTCGTATGAAAACATCTATTTTAAATTATACTATACGTTAGATAATAACATTATTCCTCCAAGGAGTACATCCGGACATTATTCCATTTTTCCATTTATTTTTCTTACTCTTCCTTCAGCATTTTTTCTGCTGTTTCTATACCGCTTGCCAGAGCTGCTTCAACAGTTCCGGCTGAATCATTTGTGGCGAGCGCTTCTCCTGCAAAATATAATGTGTTTTCCTCCGGGCTGCACAGCAACTCTTTGTATGATTTACCATTGACCACTTCATATCCATACCCCCCGCGCGAAAACGGATCAGCCGACCAGTTGATGACCTGAGACGCAGTCAGCATTTTTTTCAGCTCTGTTTCTTTTATGTGAAAAATGAAAGCCAACGAACCCAATGCCTCCTTTAATAACGTATCCTGGTCTGCAGCGAGGTATTTATTTGAACCGGGCCCGGCAATCCAGCCTGTCAATACGGGTGATTCATTTGGAAGTTGTGTCCACCATGTCGGGATTGCAGCGCGTGAAAATAAAAAACCAAGGTTCTCCAGGCTTCTTCCTGCAAGTTTTCCGGATGGTTCCGTTTTCCAAAACGCTTCGCTGAACTGCAAAATAAATTTTACCACTCCCCCAAAACCCAATTGTTGTGCAGCTTTGCGTTTTGCAGGGATTTCAGGAACAAAAGATATAGTTCCTTTTCTTTTAGATGCTTCCTGCAGCAATCCCAATGGAATAGTAATTATTGCTTTTGACGCCCTGTATCTTTTATGCGTTTCCGAAACCGCAGCAACATTCTCATTCTCCCACTCTATTTTGGTAATGACGGATGAAAGACGAAACCTGCAACCTTTTTTTTCACATTGCTCAACCAGCGCATCCATTAACTCGCTATAGCCGCCTTCCACCCGGTATTGATCGTCTTCTTCATTCAGCCATTCCTTCTTAAATGACAATGCACTTGCACGGGAAATGTCTGCTGCATCATAGCCTTCCACAAATCCACGAACAGAATTTTTCAGGTGAGTATATTTTGCATCCTTAAAAAATGTGTTCAGAAAATCTTCCACCGGGATATCTTCATTGAGCTTATTCAACACCTTTTCTAGAAGCTGATGATCTTCCATAAAATTATTTTCTTTTTTAAACTCATCATGCGACACCTGCCGCATTTCTCCCGTTACCTTATGATACTTAATTCCGAATTCTTTCAGCAACCCGAGAGTGATTGGTTTATTGCCATGAATAAACTCAGCTCCCGTTTCAACAGGAATTTTAAAATCACCGGAATGCATGGTATGAACCCGCCCGCCTGTGTATGCACGGGCGTCAATCACTTCAACTCGTTTTCCGGCTTTGGACAACTGATAAGCTGCCATCAGCCCGCATGCACCCGCCCCTATAATAATTATATCTGTATTATTCATTTTGAAAATTACATTATCAAACAACTGCAAAGATGCTGAGGTTTTTTGTTATGCCCGGAAGCAGCCCGGAAAAATTACATAATGTGCAGAAATTTTCAACCACTCTATAATTTTTTTATTCGTAACAGCTATTCAATTAATTTCAAAAGCCGTCATGTTTAAAATACATAACGGCTTTTTTCTTTCCAGGTATTCCATACTGCAGATGGAATATTTAACATGAGTTTATTCTTTTAAAAATTTACGCGAAACAATTCCATTTTTGCTTTTTGCACTTAGTACATAAATTCCCCCGGCAAGCGGGCTTATATTCATCATAATCCTATCGGCATTGTTCGCCTTTATCACCCCGGTATTCATCACTAATCTTCCGCGCATATCATAAATTTCGAAAACCATTTCACCGTTATTTAACTTCCCCGGATAAATAAAGAGAAAAGATCCTGCCGGACCAGGTCCGATGGTAAAATCATTTTCTTCTGTTTCACCAGGTTCAATACCCGAGGTGCATGAAATCGAAGCCGTGGTGCCTGACAGAAGACTATAAGGCGCTGAATAACTGTTCATATAAGTACCTGTTACTATGGTGTCATTGGTTGTTATGATCCCGTAAGCCGAGTCGGTAAGACTAAACGGAACGTTTGTACAGGCTGATTGTCCCGAAAAACTGATTTTAGAAACCTGTGCTGTAGTTGTACCTGCTCCAAATTGCCAGGCGGAATATGCAAGAGCAGAAGAATTCTGAACAAGCTGGTTCGCAAATTCATGGGTTGCGGCAACAGGAAAAAGCTCTGCCCATTCCAAATTTTCCAATGAATCAAATTTTAAAACCCATGAATCTGCCGGTGAATTCTGAAGCTTATACCCTGCAAATGCGAATCCACCGTCAGGAGTAAACAAAGCGGCTGAGGCATGCATCCCGGTATCAGCCAAAAAATGATTATCCTGGTTCCCGGTTACGGCACCTGCAGAAGTGAGGATTAATTTTGCAAGCTTTGATTTTAAACCCATAGTCTGCGCCTCAAAAAGTATATTAAGATTTCCACCGGCCTGCTCTTTCATTTTATAGGTTGTCAAAACCTGGGTAGCTAATGGCATGTAATACCGGTTTGCCCAAATTAATGTTCCGTTAGACTGAATCCGCATTATCCTTATTTGTTTTTGAGCGCCATAGTTGCAATCCGAAGATATAGTATAGTCGCCATTTACATTTTGAAATGCAATGCATGGTTTTGCTAAAAATCCACCGGATGCCTGGTAATAATTATCCCATTGGCTTGTCCCGGAATAATCCAGCTTGTGAATAATGATCCGGTTATAAGGTGAAAAACTCTCTGTGCCAACAATTAAAAATCCTCCGTCAGAAGACTGGATCATACATGCTTCCGCAGCATAGCTTACATTTTTACACCATTGTACAACTCCTGATTTATTTACTCTGAAAATATATAAAGAATCAGTAGTGATTTGAATAGTGGAAACAAGAAAGCCGCTGTCAGCAAGAGAAATAACGGCTGCTTTCCAAATATAAAACTGGGTTCCTCCTTTTGAAATATTAGTGCTCCATTGCTGTACACCTGAAGCGCTCAGTTTTGTTAAGAATACAGACGATGATAAAGAAGTGTAAACATCTCCCACTACGCCAAATCCTCCGTCACTGCAGGCTGCGATGCCGCGTGCCTGCGACATGTTGGCAATTTGTACATTCCCTGTGAAAAGTATCTGTGCGCTGCAAATTGTTGCAGCAAAGGCAAGTAATAGTGTTCCTTTAATTTTTTTAGCTTTCATAATTTTTGTTTTTAAAAATTTATAATGCAAATGTCAGCACCATTTGCCGTGCCCGCCAAACCTGTTTTTCTCATTTCTTACTTTCTCAACCGTTGTTTATAAACAGATCAATGCCAGGCAACCTTCCATACAAAAACAAGTTAACCGGATGATATTTTTTTTCAGAACCTTACGGGTTTACTTTACGAAAAACGCACAGGAGTTTCCTCTATGTTCTTTTCACTTTTGGATTTCAATTATTTTGCAACTACATTCCTGTTCCGGCTGCCGGAATATTCTTTATTCAATATCTCCAATAAACTAACTATCGCCTTTTTTTCAGGTCGCCTTATCTTTCGTGCTTCTTACAAGACTCACTCCGGCAAGAAAAAACACCAAACCAAGGATACCATACATGGCTATTGATTTAATAGCAAATGTATTTTCACCCCCGCGCATAAAATAATATCCAGCTGCAATAAGTCCTGCAATACCGAGAACAGTTAAAATTATTCCTATTATTCTTTTTTCCATAACGTTGTTTAATGCTTTGAAGTAAAATAATATGCCATCCAAAAACGTTGGTTTCCTGATATAATTTTATCCTATTTTAAGCAGCTGTTTTTACAATATACTTTGGTGGTCCGGGCAACTATTTCTCCCTTTTGCGTATTCTTAATAATAATGCATGAATGAATGATGGTCCACTATATTCGAATTTAATTTTGAGTTAAATTTTTAAAAAATAAAAGTTATGAAAAAAAACAAATTGATTCCCCCGGTTGTGATTGCAGCCTTTATTATGATCCTAATCACTGATAGCTTTTGTCAATCCTCCGGGAAATTAAAATGGATTTTCCCGGATCCCCAGGGAAATGCGATCAATAAAATAATATTTACAAGCCCGGATACAGTTTATCTCATAAGCGAATATCAAAATTTTTCAAGAAGTTATGACGGAGGAAATACATGGTTAACCACTTTTGATGAAAATTTTTCTCTCCCGATCGGGGGAATGTATTTTCTTGATAATAATACCGGTCTTGTTTTCACACTGGATTTAATGACAGGTAACCAAGTTGCATTTAAAACCAATGATGCCGGCATTACCTGGAATACCGCTTATTTAGGCTCTCCTACTGGCGGACCCGTTTATTATGAAGCCGTTTTTTTTGACAGCAATAACGGCATCGTTGCAAATAGTAATGGAGATGTCTATAAAACACAAAATGGGGGAGCTTCATGGACTGCCATTCCGAATCCCGGAATTAAATTTCTTTCACGAATTGATAACCTGGCCGCTTATGCCGCTAATAATATGACCGTGATTAAAACAACGGATGCGGGACAAAGCTGGCAGCAGGTTGGAACACTGCCCGCAGCAGCCGAAGCGCTTTCATTCGGTGATATGCAAAACGGCTATTGTATAGTAAACAATACCTTATATAAAACTGCAAATGGCGGAGTGAACTGGAATCCTGTTGCAGCCGGTCCTTATATGTATCATACTGTTTCAATGTATGATGCCAATAATATTATTGCAGCAGGTTATGGAGGAACTTCTTATTCTTCAAATGGAGGAGGTACGTGGAATAATTATAATACGAACGGGGGAAGTTACATCTATGCTTCTTGTACTTATGCTCCCGGAATCGGGGTCACTACAGGTCCTCAGGGAAATATTTATAAAACAACCAACGGTGGCATTACCTGGGCAGATATTTCAAAGCAAATTGGCGGTGCCAATAATATACAGATTAATAGTGCCGGATACGGTGCTGTCGGAGGAGGTAAAGTGGCATTCACAGATGACAATGGCGCTAACTGGTATTTTACACCATCTCAAATTACATCTGAAGCAGCCTGGAGGCTTAGCGCAACAACCGCTTTTGCTGTGAATAATGGTGGTCTGTCAAAAACAATTGACGGAGGAAATACATGGACGCTGATACCGAATCTCACTCCTTATAATTTCCGGAGCATTTACTTTGCTGATAATCTTATTGGTTTTGCATGCGATGATATAGGCAGAATAGTAAAGACAACAGATGGCGGCAACAGTTGGTTTGATCTTAGTCTGACTACTAAAGCATTTGAGTCCATCAGGTTTTTAGATGCACAGTTTGGTTATGGATGGGATAAAATTTCCGGTTCGGGATATTCAATTACAGCGGATGGAGGGGTTACTTGGCAATCCGTTTCAATCCCCTCCGCTGCAAGTGTAGAAGCTGTTTGGCATTTCAGTCCTGATACGGCATTGGTTGCAGATGCCGTATTAAATCATATCCTCCTTACAACAGATGGCGGAGTTTCGTGGTCAATTACAGGAACGTGCACTTATTATCATGGCAATTTCTATTTTACGGATAAAGACACGGGTTTTTTTTCGAATGCTGATTATTTAATGAAATCGGTTGATGGGGGCCTGACATGGAATAACGTTACCGCCTATCCGAAGCCAGTACCTGAATTTTTCGGAATGTATTTTACAGATGGCGACCATGGATTTATTGGCGCCTGGCAGGGAGCATTATTTGGTTATAACGGAACGGGAACTACACCCCTGTCAATCCAGGAAGAATCAAATACTAACAAAAATATTAAAATGGATGTTTTTCCGAACCCGGTTACGGAACAGTTACATATAAATCTTGAAATTGAGGATGAAACAAATGCGAGCCTGAAATTATACGGAATAAACGGAACGTTTATAAAAACACTCCTTTTGTCAAAGCCCGGAAAGAGTTCTTATAGTATAACAGCCGATGTAAGAACATTGCCCAAAGGAATTTATTTTCTCCGGTTAAATACAAATGGAGGAATAGCGGTAAGGAAATTAGTGAAGATGTAAACCCGGACCAGAAAGTAAAATCTTCATAGTTAATTTTTATCCAGCATTCTGTCAACAGAATATTTACCGGGACCGGTTATAAAGAGGATAATAAAAGAAAGCAGGTACATCAGCGGCAATTCTATTTCCTTAAACGGTTCACCTGCTTTGGAAACAAATAATACTACAAGAAAAGTTATGATGACAGGAATACAGGCAAGCCGTGTTACTAATCCAAACGCAACAAGCAACGCACAAATGGCTTCTGCAAATACGACAAGGTATAACGATATTTCAGGGCCTAAGCCAAGAAAGTCCATAAACTTTACCGGGTCCTGGTGCAGCTTATTTATTTTACCGATGCCATGATCAAAGAATAACAATCCACCGAATGTCATGCGGAGCAGCAGCAGGGCTATATCATTACCGTAATTTTTGGTTGAAAATAATTTTATATTCAATTGTATTTAGTTTTTTAAGAAAAGGATCCTTTATTTTACTATACAAATTTTTGCTGCTTCCTTATATCGCGCATTACTTAATTCAAGAATATAAATTCCCGGTGGTAACTTGTATTTGCTGTTATCAAATTCCACTTCAGTTGCCCCTTCTCCGAATACTTTATCACGAAAAATATCTGCAATTTTTTTTCCGGTAATATCGGTAAGCTGCAGGGAAAGTTTTTGCCTCACTGCAGAATTAAAAGTTATTGCAGTAATTTCCGAAAAAGGATTTGGAAAATTCTTCAGCTCTGCATGCAGCGAGAAATAATCCGCTGAACTAACTCCTGTCGGGAAATCAACAATAGCTGTCCACACGCTGGAAGCGCCATTTGTCATTCGCGCCCAGATCGGACGGATGATTCCATTATATGCGGAGATGTTTGTATAATCTCCGAAGAATTGCGAAGCAGTGGGAGCGAAAAAAGTGCTGCTGATTTTTACGTTCGTGAACGTGCTGCCCCCGTCAGTTGAATATGCCATGTACACATCCGTATTCAAACTTGATGAGCTGTAATTTCTTCTGTCATAAAAAACAAAATATAAAATACCTGTTGCCTGGTCAACGGCCATCCAGCAAAGATAATTTTGCCTTCCTGCTGCATCATTGTTAACGCGTGCAGGCAAAGACCATGTATTTCCACCGTCTGCAGATTTCGACAGCCACACATCGGTGTCGAAAATGCCGTTGCGCTGGTCGCTCCAGTTCACGTAGATAGTTCCATGATTAGGTCCGCCACTTAAATCTGTCGCTGTCACCGGCAAACCATTCGTCCTGTCATGGCCGGCAATTGAATAATCCCATCCTCCCGGTTGTGTTGAAACAACCAAATCTGTTGCAAGCCATGTTTGTCCTCCGTCAATAGAACGGTCAAAATAAATCGTGTCATTGAGGCTCCATGAAACATATACTTCTCCGTTTGCGCCAATTGCCGGTACTGCTCCTTCAGCCGTATGATCAGAGTCAATGCAATCGCCTGTGAACTGGCTGATTGTTTGCGCACTGCTCCATGTTATGCCATGATCCGTTGATTTTGAAAACAGGATGCGGCTGCGGTCAGATAAGGCCGGGCTGCCGTAAGCATCAAATTGCGTCCATGTCACATACATGGTTCCCTTGTATGCGCTCGATGCATTTCCATCATACACTGCCCATTCCTTGTCCTCGTCTTTCGGATTGTCCAATCCCATATAACTTTTTACGGGCCACGTCATGCCTGCATCATCAGAGCGCTGGCACACAATGCGGTCTATCCATCCGTTCGGACTATTGGAATAAGAGAGATGAAAAAAATAAAAACGTCCTGATGTGTCGGTTACAATGCATGGATCTCCCCATACTCCCCATAGGGATGTAAGCATTTGTTTCGTCCATGTATGCCCCGCATCGTGAGAGTAATACTGATTATCAATGTTTGCACCCGCCACCATCTCATTCGTGTTTTTCGGGTTGATTGCAATGGATGGCTCTTCGGGATCTCCGACATCATCAATCATGATGTTGGTAAACTGGCCCTGTGCGCCAAACAAAAAGATGAATAAAAAACAAACTGAAAGAATAGTTTTCACCATTGAAACTTTTCTCAAAAGTAATGTAGTTTGTTTTACCAGCCCGTCTTTTTTAACATTCGCTTTTCTTTTCCGGAACACAATAACTCCTGAATTCTTTAATTTCCTTTAAAGCTTTGTTTTACTGCCATACCTTCCCGGATTAATTTTTTACAACTTTTAAAACCGTATTGTCTATCCTCACAAAGTAAACTCCCCGCTGCCAGTTCCCGGTTTGAATTTTTTCCTTTGAAGATTGAAGCATTTGCGAATAAATCTTGCTTCCGAAAATATCAAAAACATTTATCTCCTGTTTCTCATTTCCAGCCCGCGAACAACCATTCACTGTTATCTCATCCGTAAAGGGGCTGGGATAAATATTAATTTGTTTATCATTGACTATCGTGTGGAGCCCTGTTGTTGAAACAAAATTAAACCCGATATCATCCGCTAAAAGCCTTGTGCCAAAACCGGGTTGGCGGTATCCGGGTGATGCAGTATAAAATGTGCTGATGCTCAGACTATAAAATGCGGCATCCCCGGCCATGGTATAATTTATAGGGGCAGAAATTAACGTATAGCTGCCTGCAGCATCTGTTATGATGATCATTCCATCGGCTACCTGGTTGCCGCTGCTGTCCCATAAAGCAATTTGTGCGAAAGCGGAATCCCCGTTAACCGGAAAGTATTTATAATAAAACCCAAAGTTAAAAGGCACGAAAGGATTAAATGGTGTGCTGTAAGTAGGTACTAAATTAAGCAACCCCCATGAACTGAAAACCGAATCCTCATCAGAACCCACAGCACCTGCAATCCCGGTATTGGCTGTATAATCCCATGCGTTTCTTAATTCCAGGGCAGTGGTTCCCCCATTAGCATCACTTGTGGGAGCATAAAAATATTGATTGTCAAACACAATTGAATCTACATAAGAACTTCCGTTGGTATCAATCCACATCGGCATTAAATACACATTTCCCCAGTTACTGAGTGAGCTGTCAGGGTTCAGGGATTCAAAGCCGTTATTAGGAATGGTTTGCGCCTGTGTGCTCATTGCTTTTAAAGATAAAGCGATAACTAAAACAGTAAAGATTTTTTTCATGATGTTTGAGATTTAGATGTTTTTTAAAATTGATTTTGATGAGAAGGCAAAACTAAATCCGTAAAGAAGTTATTCCAATTATTCCGGGTGGACATGAGGTAGACAACACCCTGAAAACCGTAATCATAAAGTAAACAAAGCGGTTTTACTCCAGGTTTAAGATAAAATCGGTGAGATTGTCTTCTGAATTCAGCTGTAATTTTTTGCGCAGGCGGTAGCGCGCAGTCTTTACGCTATCTGCCGAAATATTTAAAACTCCCGCCATTTCCTTGATGGATAAATTCAGCTTTATCAATGCACAGATTTTTAAATCATTCGGGCTGATGTCAGGATATGCCTGTTTTATCCGGGAGTAAAAATTTTTATTGATGCTTTCAAAGTGTGTATTAAAATCCGTCCATTCTTTATCCTGATTCAAACCTTTGCTGATGATCCTGTTCAGCGGGTTGTCTTTTGAAGAACCGTTGTCCTGCTCCAGCTTTTCCTTAAGCTCCTGCATCAATTCATTTTTTTGCAGCATCTGCAGGGTCATGGCGCTCAACTGGCTTTCTTTAAACTCCAGCTCGTTTTGCATGTGTTGTTCCTTTAGTTTTTTCTGCTCTTCCATTGCCCTCATTAATTGTTCTTTCGTATGAAGCAACAATTTATTCCGGTTATTTATTTTTCTTAAAAACAAAATAACAGCGGCAGCAATGATCAATACAAACCCTATAGTAATCCACAACAAATAATTAATAAGGGATGCTATATCTTTTTCCTTCTGCACAATGCTCAACTGCCTGTCCTTTTCCGCCACATTAAATTGTACTTCGAGGCTTTTGGTAATCTTTTCTTTTTCCCATGTTGCCAGTGTGTCTTTGAGCTGCCTGATTTCTTCTCCATAATTTAATGCTTCATTAAAATTTCCCTGCTGTTTTTTGAAAAGCATCAATTGTTCAAGCGCTTTCAGGTAAAAAGATTTATCAGACAAATCAGAAGCAATTTCTTTTGATTTTAAAAAACACGCTTCTGCTTCCTTTATATTTTTATCGAATGCGAGAAACCATTTCCCTGAACCGATGAGCGATAAAACCTGTTCCTGCCGGTTACCCATGCTGTCGGCAATATACTGGGCGCGATCATAATAACTCCGGCTTTGTTCTTTGTTGCCATGTTTCAATTCAATCTCCGCAACACTTAAATAAGAAACCGGCAGGTAAATAAAATTTCCAGTCACTAACCGTTCCTGCAAAGCAAGGCGGTGAAAATATTCCGAAGAGTCGCTTACATTCAAATGCGCATACGCTTCGCCCAGGCTATTATATATTAACCCGAGATACCCTGTTGAATCATTTGCTGATGCAAAACCGTTCATCGCTTCTTTGCTCAACGCAATAGCTTCTTTATATTTTCCCTGCCTGCCTTTAATAGTGCTGATCAATTGCAGACACTTGCAACGGCCTGTCAATGCTTTTTGCGAATCAGTTTTTTCCAGCTTCTTAAATTCTTCCATTGCCCGCAGGCAATAATCAAGACCACGGCTGTAACTTACACCATACGCGCAGATGCCCATATCAAGCAGTGCAATGGCACGGTTCTCTGCATTGTCTTCGCTGACCGCTTTTTCATAAGCCTGCCCGAAATATTTAAAAGCGGCTGTGTCATTATCCTTCACCAGCTCGTTCCATCCTTTTTGCAACAGCACGGATGAACTGTCACCAAAGGAGAATTGATTTAAAAGGCAAAGAAAGATACAAGCACAAAATAATTTCTTCAAAACAGAATTTTTTTTTTTTTTTTTTATTCTGTC
>DATEMK010000159.1:0-2376 GCA_035275625.1 Bacteroidia bacterium | reverse complement strand
TGAATTCAAAAAAAGTAATGCATAAAACTTTTACTAAAGCTGTTTCAATAAATACTAAATCATTAGCAAAAGGAATTTATGTTTATGAAGTGAAAAATAAGAATGGATATTTCAGGAGAGCGAAGATTGTTAAAAATTAATTTTGAGGCTCCTCTATTGTTTGGATAATTACATATTTTATCTTACTTTTACTTTTCATTGAAATCACTATTTTTATCCTCCCAAATTTTAAGGCTATGAAAAAAATAATACTCATTCTTGCCTGCCCGGTTTTATTCGGAAGCATTGCCAGCTCACAGGGAACGTGGACGCAAAAAGCAAATTTTGCAGGGGGCGCCATTACTGAGGAACGCGCCTTCGCAATAGGAACAAAAGGATATTTTGGCGCTGCTTCTCCTGATTTGTGGGAATACGATCCTCTTACTGATACCTGGACGCAGAAAGCTGCCTTTATTGGAGCAACGCGACTCAGCGCTGCAGGATTTTCAATCGGCACAAAGGGGTATTTTGGTACAGGCGGAGCTTTAAATGATTTCTATGAATATGACCAGGCAAGCAATACGTGGACGCAAAAAGCGAACTTCGGTGGTGCCGGACGGGAGGGTGCTGTTGGCTGCAGCATAAACGGCAAAGGGTATATCGGCCTTGGCGGAAATTACTTCGCTGACTGGTGGGAGTACGATACCCTTACTGATGCATGGACTCAAAAAGCAAATCTTACCGGGGGCGGGCGTTATCATGCAGGTGCATTCACGATAGGAAACAAAGGATATGTTTCCTGCGGGTTCGATGGCAATTTCTTCAATGACCTTTGGGAATATGATCCAACTGCCAATACATGGACACAAATGGCGAATCTTCCCGGCACCACACGCGACCGTCCTGTTGGAATGGCTGTTGGTAATAAAGGTTATATAGTTACCGGCTGGACAGGAGGCATGGCACTCCAGGAGGCATGGGAATGGGACCAGTTATCTAACACCTGGACACAATTATTGAGTTGTCCGGGAGCAGCGCGCTACAATGCCTGCGGGTTTTCAGCCCAGTCAAAAATATATATAGGAACCGGTTATGCGAACGGACTTGTGGATGACTTCTGGGAGTATGCCCCGAGCTGCGCCATACAAACTGCATCGCAAATGACATCATGCAATGGCAGTTGCGATGGTTCGGCATCGGTTACGTTTCCTGATTCCAATGCAGTGGTCAGCTATCTTTGGTCAACCACAGCAACCACACAATCCATCAGCGGGCTGTGTGCAGGAAGTTATACGGTTTCCGTTACCGACACTGCCGGATGCAGCGCAGCTATAACGGTAATTGTAAGCGAACCTGGCGTTATTACGGCTGCATTTATAGATTCAGTTCCCGCCTGTAACGGTGCAAGTGATGGCAGCCTGTGTGCTCTTGCCTCCGGTGGTACTCCGCCATATTTTTATGTATGGTCGGGCAGCCAAACGACCTCCTGCATTCAAAATCTCAGCGCTGGTATATATACAGTCTCTATCACTGACTCACACGGATGCACGGGAACAATGTCATACAATTTAACCCAGCCGGCACAAATTCAGATTTTCTTTACTCCTGTAAACGCAACCTGCCAGACGTGCGCCAACGGAAGCATTACAGCATCAAGTGTAATAGGCGGAATGGGTCCTTATACGTACAGTTGGTCAAATGGCGGTACAACATCATTCATTAACAACCTCCTTCCCGGAACCTATACCTGTTGTGTTACCGATGCTTTGGGATGTGTTTTTTGCGATAGTGCCGTTGTAGGATATCCAACCTCAATTGATGACGTGAGCACAACCGCGCAAATTTCATTCGGTCCCAACCCGTTCAGTGATTATTTTATTATTAAAGCCGGGAATAATGAATTAAGCGGGTTTAAAATAAAATGTTTTGACCAGGCGGGCAGAGTGATGGATGTAAAAATCATTCGCGGAAAACAAAACATTGTTATGGATACACATGCGCTGGCAGAAGGGATTTATTTTGTTGAAATAGCCTTTGGCGGCAAAAGCAATTATATAAAAGCAATTAAAAACAAATAGAAAGCTCCCTTAAATGCGGTTAATACCCTTTATGCGCTTCTCTGCTGATAATATTTTCTTACGAATTAATCTTTTTGCTTTTTTTGTCATCAAATTTATATGATTTTACAAGATCAATCTATGCCGGTGAATGAATCGGTAAGCCAGGAAAATACTTATGTTTAATAATTCTTTACTGCCGTTAAAATATTATTATTTTTTACTTATGAAACAACAATATTGTTTTAGTATTACATCCAAATCCAAATTTTTAAAGCTTCTTCTTTTGCTTTTTTTATTTTCCGGTGCCGGTGTTGCACAAAGCTTTTCCGCTTTCAAT
>DATEMK010000158.1:0-3561 GCA_035275625.1 Bacteroidia bacterium | reverse complement strand
AATTTTCAAATGACAAACAAGCACCCCGGATTAAAATAAAAAGCAAAATTGATAAAGGCATAAAGCTCAACAATGAAAAGCTTGCAAAAGAAACGCTGTATTGTCACATCAGTGTTTCAGACAATGGCATAGGCTTCGAACAGCAATACAGCGAAAAAATATTCGGAGTATTCCAGCGCCTGCACAGAAAAAACGAATACAACGGCACAGGCATCGGCCTTGCCATCGTCAAAAAAATAGTGGAGAACCATAACGGCATCATCACCGCCAAAGGTGAGTTAAATAAGGGCGCAACCTTTGATATATATTTTCCTGCCGGAGAAAAACAAAGCTTAAGTGAAACGATCTGAAGAGGACTTAATAGCGGAGGTTCTTTGTAATCAAATTCTTTTTCTTACAGTTGTATGGAAAATTAGTCTGACTCGCTTGCGCATCCCTCCCCTCCGCGGAGGTTAGGTGGGGCCTGGACATTAGTTCACCTCCTGTACAATATATTCAAATTCTTTTCTCATCTTTGTAATTGAAATGCGAATTGATAAATGAAAAATTTTAACCGTGAAAACAAAAACTATATGAAAACAACAATTATTCTTTCCGCAGTACTTGCTGCATTCACACTAACGTCATTAGTAAACAAAAAACCACATAGCGACACGTACCGTGTTGACGTCAAACAAAGCTCACTCGAATGGGCTGCACAAAAAGTTACCGGCAAACACAATGGCACCATCATGCTTTCAGGCGGGGAGATAACAAATAACCATGGTAATTTTACCGGCACCATTGAAATTGACATGACGACAATTGAAGACAAGGATATGGAACCGGGAAAAGGAAAAGAAAAATTAGAAGGGCATCTTAAATCGGCTGATTTTTTTGATGCTGCAACCTATCCGAAATCAAAGTTTGTAATTACTTCAATAGTTCCCGTTGCGAAGCCAACCGAAGGAGCCTCTCATACGGTGAAGGGAATGCTCACCATCAAAGACAAAACAAATGAACTTTCTTTTGATGCGGTAATTAAAATCTCCGAAACCCAGGCTTCCTGCGTAGGGACAGCTGTAGTTGACCGTTCAAAATTTGATGTGAAATTCGGATCTAAATCATTCTTCCCTGATATTGGCGACAAAATGATTTACGATGAATTTACTCTTAAGTTTAACGTGGTGGCAGTTAAATAACTTTTATTCTTTTTGCATATTTGTATTGAAGCCGGCTACGCTTGCGTATCCCTTCCCTCCGTGCATGTCCAGGTCTTTATCGGGAGGAGGTTTGGTACGACTTGAACAAAAATCACCTCCGGTATAGCGTAATCAAATTCTTTTCTGACATTTGTATTGGAAATGGAAAATGATGACTTCATAACTGTTTTAACCGTACCGTTGCCTCAGAATGCTGCTATAATTAAAGGCAAGCTTGAATCAGAAGGAATTGAATGTCTTTTAAAGGATGAGCTGACAGTTCAGATCAGTAATTATTATTCCAATGCGGTAGGAGGGGTGAAATTGCAAGTTAAAGAAAGCGATTCGGAGAAGGCGATAGAAATACTTAAAGAAACAGGATACATTGAAGAGCAAAATTCAGATTCATCAAAATTATGGATGGAGTTTGAAAAATTAACTTCAAATATTCCTGTATTAAATAAGCTCTTTGTTGAAATCAGGGCTGTCATAATATTAACCGCCTTTATTCTTCTTCTGCTCAGAGTAATTTTTATAATAATTGCATCTTACAACCCGGATTAATAAAAAACAAACGCTGAAGAAGACCCCGGATTTTTTTTGAAGTTACAAGTACACAGTAGAGAAAAGTATTTCAGTATTAAGATTATCATTCAGCGAAATTGAAACTGATGAGTATACATTAACAGGCTTTTCAGAGAATGAAAACTTCCGCCATCAAAAGCCAAAATCCCGCCAGGGGCAACAAAGAGTTGCCGGTTCATTCATTGGCACAAACTGAGTTTCCCGTTTTTGTAAAAGATATCGCTTATAAAAATCCGTATGACTTTACCCGTGAGCACCGTCATACTTACTTTGAAATTTTCTTTTTTGAAAAAGGCGGTGGAAGGCAACTAATAGATTTTACAGAGTTGCCTGTACGCAGCAACAGTTGCTACATTGTGTTTCCGCAGCAGGTGCATTTGCTGCAGCGGGATTCAAAGTCATCAGGCATGCTGGTACAGTTCCGTGAGGAATGTATTCCATCAGAGCAAATTAAAAATCTCCTGAGGCAGGCGTCATTCGGAATGAACCCCGCAGTGCTCTTTGAACGTGATGCACAGAAAATGAAACAACTGGAACAAATAGTTTTGCTATTGAAAGATGCAACAGAAAAATCTGCTTCTTATTCGCATGAAATCACCACTCATTATTTATCGGCTCTTTTATTTCAGCTCATGCAATTCAGCGAAGTGACAGCTCATTACATTTTTCCCGAAGACAGGAAATTGCTGTACAGCTTTCAATTGCTGCTTGAAGAACAATTTTTAAAAAATCATTCCGTGCAGTACTATACTTCTTTATTGAATACAACAGAAAGAAAGCTGTCTGATATTACAAAAAAATATCTTGGTTTAAATCCGCTGCACGTTATTCACAACCGCCTGTTGCTGGAAGCAAAGCGAATGATCCTTTTTGAAGACACATCGCACAAAGAGATTGCTTTCCTTCTTAACTTTGACAGTCCTGCCAGCTTCAGCCAGTTTATTAAAAATAAAACAGGGCTTGCTCCATCCGCGCTTAAAAAGCAATTGGTTAAAATTCATAAGTAAACCGCGCAAATTCCTAACAGCTGTTTGAGTTATTATGTAAATATTTGCATAAGGAAATTCAGAAACTAATTTTACTTAATAAAAAACATCATGAAAAAACAAATACAAAACAGGCGCGATTTCATACGGCTTGGCATTGCAGGAGCAGCTGCAGGTTTGGCAGTGCCTTATTTATCATTAGGAAAAGAATTTTTAACTGCAACCTGTGTACCGACCACGCCCGATATAATCGGCCCCTATTATCTTGCTAATGCTCCGTCAAACATTCAGCTGTCATCGTCCACTGAGCCCGGAACACCGATGGTTATTTCAGGAACCGTCAGAAGCGAAAACTGCCCAACGGCAGTTCCCAATGCGTTGATTGAAGTCTGGCACGCTACTGATTCAGGCATTTATTATACGAATGTTAATCCTTTTACTTTACGCGGAAGTCTTTATTCTGGGACTAACGGGGAGTATAGTTTTAATTCCGTTCAGCCCGGCTGGTACCTGAACGGTGCACAATACCGCCCGAAACACATTCACTATAAAGTGAGCGCACCAGGTTATACCACTCTCATTACCCAGCTTTATTTTGTGGGGGATCCTTATATTCCCATAGATCCCTGGGCTTCGCAACCTTCTGCTGCATTGCGGATCATTCCGCTTGTAAATAATAACGGCACGCTCGAAGGACAATTTGATATCCTGCTTGACGACATTTCAACAGGAGTGAACACACCATATAGTGATAAAGGTGTGCTGATGCAAAATCAGCCAAACCCTTTTTCAGCAAATACAAATATTTA
>DATEMK010000157.1:0-17062 GCA_035275625.1 Bacteroidia bacterium | reverse complement strand
CTGCGTATTTTGTTGCAATGGTTTTGCAGGCATATAATTGACTTCCTTTTGATTTGCAGCAGCAGAATCAATTTTAATTTGTGTCACGTTCATGTCCACAGGTCTTTCTACTTGAACATTATTTGAATTCTCACGGGCTTTCATTTCCTTGACCATCGCCAGGTTAAAATAGATTAGCAGTATTGCTGAAAAAACAACAATGCAACCCCCTGCAACGATTAATCTCAAACTTGTTTTCTGTCGGAGCCTGAGCATCAGCTTTTGTGATAGCTTTCTTTGTGAATTCATAAAAAGTTTACTTCTGAATAAGTATTATTTATACAGCAATAAAAAAAAATGGTTCCGGGGAGAACCATTTAATTCGGGGTATGTAAGATTTTTAAAATTTTTCTTAAAAAAGCGATGAAGTACAAGGCGTCATGGACCGGGGGTTAAAATGGTATCTTGAATCTTAAACTCTCTCTATGCAGAGACAAAAGTCAAGTCCTCCAACTGTATTATATTGTTTTCTGCAAGCAAGGCTGCGCGTTCAATTACGGCTTTCAATTCACGGACGTTACCGGGCCATTCATACTCGAGCATGTATTTCATTGCATCTTTAGCGATAGTGATTTGTTCACTCTTATTTGATTTACAAAAATCGAAGAGAAAACTTTTTGCTAACAGAATAATATCATCTCCCCGCTCTTTCAAAGGAGGTAAGTGAATAAGAAAGCCCTGCAACCTGTAAAACAAGTCCTGGCGGAACCTTCCTTCTTTCACTTCCAGTGCAAGATTTTTGTTAGTAGCGGCTATCATTCTGAAATCGAGCTTAATTGTTTTGTTGCTTCCGATTCTTGTAATTTCCTTTTCCTGCAATACACGCAATAATTTCGTCTGGAGGTTCAGGTTCATCTCACCGATTTCATCCAGAAAGATGGTCCCGTCACTTGCTTCTTCAAATTTTCCGATCCTGCGATCACGCGCATCGGTAAAAGCTCCTTTTTCATGACCAAATAATTCACTCTCGATCAACTCTTCCGGTATAGCTCCCATGTTTACTATAACGAATGGTTTGCGGCTGCGCGTGGAGTTATAATGGAGAGCTTTTGCCACTAACTCTTTTCCTGTTCCGCTTTGACCCGTTACCAATACCATGATATTGCTTTTTTCTACTTTCTGAATGAGACGCAATATACGCAGCGTACTATTACTGTTTCCGAGAATATTCGAATACCGGTTACGGTCAATAATCTGATCTTTTAAATATTCAACTTCTTTGCGAAGTGCAACATTCATGTTCAGGTTCTTGATTGAATTTTCAAGGTTCACAAACAGGTTGTCATTTTTCATAATATAGTCATGTGCTCCTTTTTTATAGGTGCTTACCACGACTTCAAGGCTCTCCTGGCCGGATACAATGATGACCATAATGCCCTGGTCAAAAGCCTTTATCTTTTCCATCAGATCATGCCCGTTCATTCCCGGTAAATTATAATCTATGGAAATTATATCGGGTTTCTGGTGCAGATTTTCCAGGCATTCCTCACCGGAATTAAAATGAAAGATTTCATGTTCAGGATTTTTGGAAAGTGTCTGCTTCATCAATGATGCAATCATTGCATCGTCTTCAATAATAAAAATTTTTGCCATTATAAGTTAAGTTAATTAGTTAGAATTTCAAATGGATATTTCTTTTAGCTCTTGTTCGAGTTCAGCGTATGCTTTGTTACATGCTTCATTAATTATTTTTGTTAATGCCGGAATTTCGTTAAGATTGACCACGTTTTTTGCAGACTCTTCAATCTTTATTGCCGCCAGGTGGGCTTCTTTCATTCCTAAATAGCTTAATGTTGGTTTTATCTTATGTGCAGCCTGGCGCACTGCATTCCAATCTTTCTTTTCAACAGATGTTGCAAGGTCAGAGATGGTTTGCGGTGCATTTTGCAAAAACAATGAAATGAAATCTTTAAAAAATACTTCATTATTATCTGCCAGCTGTTTCAGAAAGGTCAGGTTGGTCAGCCTGTTATTGGGAATAAATGCAGCGCCTGTTTTACTTCCATTTTCGTTTTTAGAAGCAGCATCACACAAAGCGATAATTTTATTTTTCAATTCCGCGGCATCAAATGGCTTGGAAACATAATCATTCATTCCGGCATTAAGACACTTTTCTTTCTCTGATGAATTGGCATGTGCTGTCATTGCCAGGATAGGAATGTTATTTTTTGGTGCAGCGAGATTTTTTCGAATGTGTGCAGTGGTCTCATATCCGTTCAATCCCGGCATTTCAATATCCATAAGCACCAGGTCATAATTGCCCTGCTCAATCATATCAATTGCAATGGATCCGTTAATGGCATTGTCAGTTTTAAAATTCCAGTCCCTCATCATAATATTAATCACCATCCTGTTAATGTCATTGTCTTCAACCACTAAAATTTTTAATTCTTTATTGAATGAAATTTCAGGTGAATTTTCAGTTCTGCCGTTTGAATCAATTTCTTCGGTGCCAATATTTTCAAATGGCAGCCTGAAAGTGAATGTGGATCCTTTATTTGGGATGCTTTCCACTGAAATCATTCCTCCCTGCAACTCCACCAGCCTTTTGCATATGCTTAAGCCAAGCCCGGTGCCTCCGTATTTACGGGTAATGTCATCGCCAGCTTGCGAGAAAGAATCAAAAATGGATGACAGCTTATGTTGCGGGATGCCGATTCCGGAATCTGAAACAGTGAATGTTACGAGGCAGAATTTTTCATTTTTCTCTTCTGTGAAGACTTCCATCTTTACTTCTCCTTCATGAGTAAATTTAACAGCATTGCTCAATAGATTATTAATTACCTGGCTCAGGCGAACGGAATCTCCTTTTAAAAATTCTGATAAATTTTCGTCATAGTTTAAAATGAGCTTTAATTTTTTTTCATCCGCTCTTGGTTTAAATATTTCTATATTACTATGGACTATTTCATACAAGTTGAATTGTGTATTTTCAAAATTCATCTTTTGTGCTTCAATTTTTGAAAGATCCAGGATGTCATTGATTATTACACTCAGGTTGCCGGCAGATTTTTTAATGGCATCGAGGTATTTCAGCTGGTCATCCGTAATATCAGTTTTCAGTAAAATATCAGTCAGGTTCATGATACCATGAATGGGTGTTCGAACTTCATGGCTCATGTTTGCAAGAAATGATTCTTTAATTTTTTGAGTTTTTTCAGAAGCTGCCAGCAAATTTCTTAACTCCAATTGCTGATTTTTCAATGCGGTAATATCTATGACCACACCGTTTATTCCAACCGCCTTGTTTTCATTATTCTTTTCCGGAACATAATGAACTTCATAAAAGCGATTATTCATTTCAACTGAAGCAAGGAAATTATTATTGAGTAAAGCATTTTTATAATCTCCCGGTTGTATAGGTAAAACGTCACCTGTTTCAAAAATTGATTGCCCTATTATTTCATTTACTTTTAATCCAAGGTTTTCAACTCCTTTTCCATTTAAGAAATTAAAAATTCCATTAGTATCAATTGAAAAAATAATTAACGGACTGTTTGAGATTACAGCATCCAGGTTTACTTCATTACGGGAAACCTCCTGTATATTATCTGAAGTATTCTGTTCAGTGAGTTTAAAATTAGTTGAACCCTTCAGTAACTGTATTACAGTTTCGGCAGTGAGCTGGTTTTTCAGAATGAAATGGGTTGCTCCTTTTTTGATGGCTTCGGTTGCAAGCTTTTCATCTGCATTTGAAGTAATCAATATTACAGGCGCACGTCCTTCTTTATTTCTGTAATTTTCCAAAAAATCAAATCCGTTGTTCCCTGGTAAACTGTAATCAAGAAAAATACAGGCAAACTCCTCTTCAAATGCAAGAGCAGTTCCTGTTTCCATATCCGCAGCATTGAATACATCCGCGTCAATACCGGAATTCCTTATTGCTCTTTTGATTGCCATTCGATCTACATCATCATCATCAATGATGAGTATTTTTATTTTATTCTCGGACATTTTTTGATCTGGACTATAAGTTTTATTTTGTATTGAAGTTTACAACTGAGCAGGCATTTCGCATAGTTTCCAATAACTGTTTAGAACCGAAACAGCCATAACGAATTTTTCAAACGAAACCGGTTTAACAATGTATCCCGCAACATTCAGATTGTATGCATCAAGTTTATCTTTATCGTCATTGGAAGTAGTCATAATAAATACGCTGATGGAATGTAACCCCGAATCTGATCTTAATTCTTTAAGGAATTCAATACCGTTCATTTTCGGCATGTTGATGTCCAGGAGAATAATCCGTGGAATGGGCGTAACCTTATCTCTTCCTTCCGTTCCCCTTAGCATATCCAGCGCTTCGATACCATTGTTCGCAATATAAAGCGGGTTGGTTATGTTGTTCTTTTTGAATGCCCGTTGCACATTCATTATATCTACCTGGTCATCATCCACCAGCATAATGTTGAACATTTTATCTTCCATGTTTTATTAATTTTTTATTAGTTCAATGGATTTTAATTTAGGACATGTAAAAACAAATTTGCAGCCTTTGCCCGGTTCAGATTCCACCCATATTTTACCACCGCTTTCTTCCACTATTTTTTTAACAATAGCAAGACCGATCCCGGTGCTTTCAACGTTATCCCGGTTTTCGAGCGTCAGAAACAACTCGAAAATTTTCTTATGAAATTGCGGTTCAATTCCAGGCCCGTTATCCTGAATGTAAAACTGGCTCCAATCTTTGAAGTCAACGCACCCGATTTCAATGAGTCCTTCTTTTTTATCATTGAACTTAATGGCATTGCCGAGAAGATTTGACAGCACTTGTTCCATTCTTATTTTATCTGTTTTCAGTTGCGGAAAATTTCCCTCTTTTTTTATTTTAATATGTTCGGGTAAATTCAACCAGTCAATGATTTCATTTATCAACGCCCCGGTATTTACAATTTCCGGTTTAACTGATTTTGCTGTTTTAGAATATTCCAATAGCCCATTGATAAAATTTTCCATTCTCACCACCCTGCTTTTAAGGATGGCAAAGTTTTCCTGTGCTTCCTCATTCATTATATGACTAAGATCTTCTTCAAGAAAAGTGGTCAGGCTCGAAATAGCGCGCAATGGCGCTTTCAGATCATGCGACACGATATAGGTAAACTGATCCAGCTCCTTATTAATTTTTTCGAGGTCGTGCAGGTATTCCTTTAGTTTTGCCTCTGCATCTTTTCGCCTGGCTGACTCATTCTTTAAAAGCTCCGCTATGCTCAAAAGATTCAAATCATCCGGTTCAAAAATTTCTTTTGATCCGGGTTCTTCAGCTCTCAATGCCATAAGAGATTCCCTGAGTTTTTTAAAGACTAATTTATTCTCGTCAGCTTCTGTATTTAGTTTTTCGTTTGCCTGGGTGAGTTCCGCGGCATTTAATTCCATTGTCCGCTTTAAAATATTTCTGTCTTTTTCAAAATGATCATACGAATCGCTCACCGCTTCTAAAAAAGCATGCATTTTAGCAGGAATGTTTTTTTGTTCCCCTAAATATTTGTGGAATTGCCTTTCTAAAAGTTTGTTGAACATTTAATTCGTTTCTGAAAGTGTAGTGATTGTCATAGTCTGGTTATGCAATTCACACTTATTAAAATTAAAAGACGGGGAAATCTCACCATAAGAATAAAACCCGGTAATTGCTGTTGTATCTCCGAATATTGCTTTTACGCCTTCTACTTCTTCTTCAATTCTTTGGTTCAATACTAATTTTCTGCCCACACAACTTATTAATATGGCAAGATCGGGTTTTTGCAAAATATTTTTCATGCTGTTTATTGCTGCATTTGTTGCACCTTCAATAAGGCGGTCAAAATTTGCATTCATGAGCCTTGCATAAAATCCTTCGGGCATGTTTCCGGCAAACCTCAGGCTTTTTGCATCTTCATCTATAGAAAGAATAGTTCTTACAATAGCTTCTGAATTTTCATCCTTGCGGATACTCAACGGAAACAGCAACCCGGAACCCGGCAATTCATCCGCATATTCACCGAGATATTTTTTATATATGTCAAGCGCTGGTTGCCCGTCTAATTCAGATAAAAGATTTCCTTTTGATTTTGTAATGAGCCTTTCGGGGCCAAACGAATCCCAACCACTAACGCTGCCATGTGTTACCGTAAGGTTTTTTCCGTAAAAACCTATTGCAACAATTCTCCCTTCATTTGGAGATTCGTTTAATCCAACGAGTGTTTTTTGAAAACGGTCGCCATCACCTGCAAGTCCCCCGGTAATGATGGTGTCTTTGGGTAAAAATTCCTGTAAGCCAAGCACCAGGTCACTGCCGTTCACTTTTTGCCCGTCAGATATAACCAGCACATTGGCAAGATTAACCGGATCCAATGCACGCGCAAGAAAATAACCGGCTTCAAAGCTGTTTCTCACAGCCCCGATGTGTGTGATGGCGGTTTTAATTTTTGTTTTTTCAAATTCAATGGCAGTAAGTGAAATGGTCTCATCATTCACCTGCCTGTCAATGATTTCACCTGAGGTGGAATTCATCAGGATGTTAGCATTGGGATAACTTGATTTTATGCTTTCATACAAAAAACTGTCGCTTAAAATTTCCCTGCTGCCAAATGCAATGACAAGGTTGCAGTTTAAATAATCAAGATTATCGTTTCTTAATGTTTCCCATCCGGTGGCTTTCGTCCATTTTTTTTGTTCAATATTCATAAGGCGCTAAAAATTTGAATAGGTGGTGTATAAAATATTTTGTAAAAGACACATGATTATACCTTACTAAGAAGCATTGGTTTCAGAAAATTCTGTAAAAACCTGACACGGTTAGTAAACAAAAAGCAATTGAACAAGGGTGTAAGAATGATGTAAGGAATTTTAAAAAAATTAATTATTCATAAAACAATTAAATTGTTTCGGACAGTGATTTCGAAGTGAATGTATGCTTCACAAACTTTAAATTATCTTTATTTTTTAATTTTTACTTTTACGCCCTTAAACTTAAATTCTGTTCATTCAGATAAGATGTTTACCAAAAGGGTTAAAATATTTGTTGCCGGAAGCAAGGGTATGGTAGGGTCCGCCATTTTGCGCGAACTGCAAAATAAAAATTATGAAAATATTCTTACTGTTGCAAAAAGCGAAGTAAATCTTACCGATCAGCCTGCCGTAAACCGATTCCTGCAGGAAAATAAACCCGAAGCAGTGATCCTTGCTGCTGCAAAAGTGGGCGGCATTAATGCGAATATGAAAGCGCCAGCGCAGTTCCTGTATGAAAACCTTATGATTCAGAATAATGTTATTCATTCATCCTATTTGGCAGGTGTAAAAAAATTTGTGTTTCCCGGAAGCTCGTGTATTTATCCTAGGGAATGTCCGCAGCCGATGAAGGAAGAATATCTTTTAACAGGAAAGCTCGAACCGACAAATGAAGGATATGCGATTGCAAAAATCGCAGGCATTAAAATGATGGAATACTATCACAGACAATATGGTTTTAAAAGCATCAGCCTTATGCCGTGTAATTTATATGGCCCGAATGACAGTTTTGATTTGCAGCATTCACATGTGTTATCCGCTCTTGTAAAAAGATTTACAGACGCTGCTGACGAAAATAAAAATGAAATTACTCTCTGGGGAAGCGGAATTGCAAAACGTGAATTCATGCATGTGGATGACCTGGCCCGCATCACCGTTTATATGATGGAACATCATGAGGATACAAATTTCATCAACATAGGTTGGGGCGAAGATATTTCCATCAAAGAACTTGCTGAAATGATTGCTTCAAAAACAAATTTCAAAGGAAAAATAAACTGGGATACTTCAAAGCCTGATGGTATGCTTCGCAAATGCATGGATGTTTCCAAAATGAAAGCATTGGGAATTCAGCCTGAAATAACTCTTGAGAAAGGTGTTGAACAAATGATTTCAATTTACAAAAAAATAAAATCGCAACCTCAAACAATAAATCCATAATCTATCCACTGCTATGATTCCATTAATGAAAAACACTTTTCTTAACGAATTTGAAACCAAGAAAGCATTGGCTGAATTCATAATGAAATCAGAAAAGCTAAGCATGGGAACAGTTTGCGCTGAGTTCGAATCAGCATTTTCTAAATACCAGGGAAGAAAAGATGCCATCTTTTACAACAGCGGGGGAAGCGCGAATCTTGCATTACTGCAGGCATTAAAAAATTTAGGCTTGTTAAAAGAAGGTGATAAAGTGGGATTCTCCTCTCTGACATGGAGCACCAATACGATGCCCATCATTCAAGTGGGATTTCAACCGGTTGCCATTGACTGT
Organism: Bacteroidia bacterium; assembly: GCA_035275625.1. Lineage (GTDB taxonomy): Bacteria > Bacteroidota > Bacteroidia > AKYH767-A > OLB10 > DATEMK01. The sequence goes on along the minus strand of DATEMK010000157.1, from coordinate 8,766 downwards.
GATTACACCACATTGAATGTAATGTCGCACAACCTGCTCGAAACTTTGAAAACGCAAAAGCTAAAAGCATTCTTCATAACCAATGTGCTCGGATTTACAGGCGATCTTATTCAAATAAAAAAGATCTGTGATGAGAACGGAATATTAATTATTGAAGATAATTGCGAATCACTCGGAACTGAATTGCCGGGAGTTAAAGCCGGAAATCTTGGTCTTGCTTCCACCTTTTCATTTTTTGTAGCCCATCACATGTCCACTGTTGAAGGAGGAATGGTGTGTACTGACAACGATGAGCTTGCGCAGATGCTGCGGATTGTCAGGGCTAATGGATGGGACAGGAATCTTCACGCGCACCAGCAATTAAAATGGAGAAAAAAATTCAAGGTGCATTCTGAATTTGATGCTAAATATACTTTTTATGATCTCGCATATAATTTTCGTCCGACTGAAATTTCAGGTTTCCTCGGACTTTTCCAGATGAAGTTTTTAGATGAAAATATTAAATGCCGCGAAAAAAATTACCTGCAATTAGAAAAAATTATTGTTACAAACGATGACCTGGTCGTTCTCAAACACGATCATATTAAGGTACTCTCCACTTTTGCTTTTCCTGTTGTATGTAAAACTCCTGAACTTCGTGACCAATACCTTTCCCAGTTTTCAGGTGCCGGAATTGAAATTCGCCCTATGATTGCCGGAAATATACAGCGGCAGCCTTTTTATAAGAAGTATGTAAAAGACCTTATTGAACTCCCCGGAACAGATTTCATTCACAAAAACGGATTTTATTGCGGCAATTATCCTGAATTAACAGATGCTGATCTTGAAACGATCAACAGTTGTTTGTACAAATACTGAGCTTCAGATAGCCTCTTCTTTAGTGATTAATTAAAAGTGGATTTGAATCTGTCAGCAGGAATGGAGAAAGAATGAAAATTGATTATTGATTATTCTTTAATAAATTTTCTCACCGTTTTTTCTTTTCCCTGCCTGTCCGGCAGGCAGGCATTATCAACGGTAACAAAATAAATTCCCTTTGTAAAGTTTGAAGTTTGAAGTTTAAAGTTTGAAGTTTTTACCTGAAGCTGTGTTTCAAAAACTTTTTTGCCATTTCCATCTGTAATGGTAATTTCAATTTTTTCTTTTCCTGATAACTGATAACTGATAACTATAAACTCATTTGCAGGATTGGGTGAAATTGTAAATTGAATATTGGTCATTGGAAGTTCTTCAATGCTTGTCGTGCTGTCGGTGGTATATTCCCACCAGTCACTATAGTATGCATTTCCGTTAAGTCCTCCCAAACCTATATAACCGTGATTGGCGACTGAGCAAAAAGCTGATTCATCACGCGCAACACCACCATACACAGCTTTTTGAATCCATAGGCCGGACGCAGGATTATATTGCCAGAAATCATTTAATACGGTATTAAAGGGAGGCAACAACTGTCCTGTTCCAACGTAACCAAAATTACCAATGGAAAAGGATGCTGCATCTCCCCGTGCCCCGGGAATATTGGCAATCGGAAGCCAGGAATTGGCAGCCGGGTTATATGAATATATATCGCTGAGGGAAGTTACATTTTGATCAAACCCTCCCCCGATATAACCTGATCCGTTCAGTGAAAAGCCGAGTGCACAATCTCTTCCGACTCCCGGAACATTGGCTTTTTGTGTCCATGAATCAATCACAGGATCATATTCCCAAAAATCATTCATAAGAGTGCCATTAAAACTACGCCCGGTGCCGACATATCCTTTTGCATCAATAGAAAAACCCGGAAAAACCTGCCGCAGCCCGGGAGGAAAATTATTCAATTGTGTCCATGTATTTGCAACCGGATCATACTTCCACATATCACTCATCAATTGTCCGTTAGTCCAGCCCAAGCCTGCAAATCCAAAATCGGCTACGCTGAAGCTAACACCGCTCCAGCGATCGCCTCCGCCAAAATTTGCTTTTTGTGTCCAGATATTAGTAACAGGATCGTATTCCCAAAAATCATCCGTGATGCCGGCACTGCCCTCTCCGCAGCCAACATAGGCTTTTGATCCTATGGCAAATGAAAAAGATCGTGACCTGCCGTCACCGGGATAGTTGGCTTTCTGTGTCCAGTAATCAGCTTTGACAACTGAAAGTGAAAGTAAAATGAGCGTAAATGTTTTTTTCATCATGTTTCAGATTTTAATGAATTTCTTTATTGCTTTTTCTTTACCGTTATATAGTTCAATAAAATAAATTCCATTACGGAAGTTTAAAGTTTGAAGTTTAAAGTTTGAAGTTTTTGTTTGAAGTTGTACTTCATAAACTTTTTTTCCAGTGACATCAGTTATAATTAAATTAATTTTTTCTTTTCCGGTTAACAGATGACTAACAACTATAAAATCTTTCGCAGGATTGGGATAAACCTGCAACCCTCCGCCTAAGGCGGACGAAACCTGAAACTCATTTATTCCTGTGGTGCTGTCAGGAGTATATTCCCAGAAATCAGCGAGGTCGGTTGTTGATGATCCATCAACCCCTGTTCCTAAATATCCTTTGCCAGCTATTTCAAATCCTGCTGCATAATTTCTTGCAGTTCCGCTTAAATTTATTTTTTGTGTCCAGGTATCGGTTGCCTGGTCCCATTCCCAAAAATCATTTTCAACAACTCCGCTGAAGCCGGTTCCAAGGTAAGCTTTCGTGCCTATTGAAAATCCCACAGCACCATATCGTGCAGCTCCCGGAAAATTTGATTTCTGTGTCCAGGTATCAGTTGCCTGGTCCCACTCCCACAAATCATCAAAAACATTACTTGCACCCGCACTGGCACCGGTTGCAATGTATCCTTTTGCTCCTATGGCAAAACCCACTGCATTTGCTCTTCCGTTTGCAGGAAGGCTTGCTTTTGCTGTCCATATATTCGTAAGCTGGTCCCATTCCCAAAAATCATTTTCAACGGGTCCGCTATACCCTGTTCCTATATATCCTTTTGTTCCGATAGAAAATGAAACTGCATCGCACCGAGGAGTGCCGGGGAAATTTGCTTTTTGTGTCCAGGCATCAGTTGCCTGGTCCCATTCCCAGAAATCGTTGTATAATATTCCATCATAGCCAATGCCGCAATACCCTTTTGCACCAATTGAAAAACTGCTTCCCAATCGTCTTGCAGCAGCAGGCAGGCTTACCTTTTGTGACCATGTATTAGTTGCCTGGTCATATTGCCATAAATCAGCAAAATCAGTTCCCGCTGCGTATCCCATCCCGATATAACCGTAGTTCCCGATTGAGTAACAGTCGGTCATTCTCCGTGGTGCGCCACCGAAATCGGCTTTCTGTGTCCAGTAATCCGCTTTGACAAGTGAAAGTGAAAGTGAAAGTGAAAGTAGGGTAAAGGTTTTTTTCATAGAGTTTTAGATTTTAATAAATTTCTTTATTGCTTTTTCTGTTCCATTATTTAGTTCAATAAAATAAATTCCTTTTGGAAAGTTTGAAGTTTGAAGTTTAAAGTTTGAAGTTGTTGTTTGAAATTGCTTTTCAAAAACTTTTTTACCTTCAACACCTGTAACAGTAATTTCTATTTTTTTATTTTCTGCTGACTGCCAACTAATGACTGCATACTGAGAAGCCGGGTTGGGAGCAATTGAAAATTGGAAATTGTTGTTTGAAATTTCTTCAATGCCTGTTGCACATATGCTGTCGGGTGTGTATTCCCAGAAATCAATAGGAAGACCACTATTATCTTGTCCTAATCCAATATAACCTTTGCTACCTATTGAAAAGTAAGCACAGTCATCACGGGAAGTCCCTGCAAAGTTCGTTTTTTGTATCCATTGGTTTAGGACCGGATCAAATTGCCAAAAATCATTTAATAATGGTGATTCTCCGGTACCTACGTATCCTTTATCGCAAATTGAAAATGCAGCAGCATCCTGACGGGGTACACCAGGCAAATTTGCTTTCTGATTCCATGTATTGAGTGCCGGGTCAAATTCCCAAATATCATTAAGGTAACCGCTTTGGCTATTACCGGTACTAATGTAACCTTTTCCATTAAGTGAAAATCCAACGGGTTGCCTTCTTGGTAAACCGGGTAAACTACTTTTCTGAGTCCATATATTAGTTAACTGATCCCATTCCCAAAAATCATTTAAAAGGACAGTACCTGAACTCCCGCATCCGAGATATCCTTTGCTTCCGATTGAAAAGCCAGCAGCTCCCCAGCGTAATGAGCCTGCAAAGATTGCTTTTTGTGTCCACACATCGGTTACAGGATCATATTCCCAAAAATCATTGTAAGAGATCGGGTATCCACCTGTGCCGCAATAGCCTTTGTTATTAATTGAGAAGCCAACCGCCAACCATCTTGGATTGCCGGGATAATTTGCTTTTTGTGTCCACATGTTTGCATTTGAATCGTATTCCCATAAGTCATTTAAGGAAGATCCGCAGGTAATATATCCTTTATTGCTTATTACAAATGAAGAAGGCATTTCTCTGCCTATACCAGGAAAATTCGCCTTCTGCGTCCAGTAATCTGCTTTGACAACTGAAAGTGAAAATGAAATTGAAATGAGCGTAAAAATTTTTTTCATCATGTTTTAGATTTTAATAAATTTCTTTATTGCTTTTTCTTTGCCGTTATATAGTTCAATAAAATAAATTCCTTTTGAGAAGGAATTCACATTTATTATTGTTTTTGAATCCAGGCTTGTGGTTCGTTTTATTTCGGTGAAAATAATTTTTCCGAATGCATCAGTTATGGTAAGTTTAATGTCTGTGTTTCTGTTTAGTTTGATTGAACATTTTATTTCATCAGCAGTTATAGTTGGATATATTTCAAATCCGAAATGACCAGGTGCAGAGGGGCTTGTAACAGCAAGAGGAGTTCCCGGATTACAACTTGCCAGATCGGGGCCTGACGTAAAAGGAATCGGGGTGCCTGCAAATGCAGAATCGCTGGTGAATGTGATCGGGATAAGAGTATTCGGATTGCCAGGATTTCCGCCTCCTAACCCGAGATATAAAATTCCGTTCAGTAAAAAGCATCCATATCCATTATTGGTGTTTAAATTAAAAGGAAATGATTTAATAAGTGTACCGGCAGGCGAAACCACTTGTATAAATTCTGTATTGGGGGCTGCATTCCCCGCAAAGGTCCAGGCATTGCCTGAAGCATCAATGGCTAAATCAGCAACGGTAAATACAAGCAGCGAGTCGGACCAGATTTGTGTAAATGATATGCCGTCATACCTGTCAAGGCACGAAGGTGACAGGTTGAACCAGTTATAATACAGGTAATTTCCATACCCTCCTGCATTGGAAAGCATGCAGTTAGAAGTTGCAGTTGTAGTAATCCAGGAGGTGCCGTCATAATAGGCTGCACTACTTCCATCGTTAGCATAAAAGGTGGGGCTGAACAGAGCTCCATTAAGGTTATCACAATAAGCCAGTGATTGGTTTGGAGGGACACCTGTTGCCACCAGCCCGTTACTTGTTATAATGCCGCCTGTTATTAAAAACTCTTCAATCCCATTATTTTTTATTGCAAAAAATGTATTCGGGTTGCACGGAATACCTGTTTGAGCATACGATGCGAACGGTGAAATAAAAAGAAATAATAAAAAAACGGGCGGGTAAAATTTTCTCATCACCAATTTATTTTAACCAAATGTAAAAAAGTTTTCAACAGCAGCTTGTATCTTAAAATTATTTTTTTAAGATTTGCTCATCCGTTTGAAAATTTTTTCATGCAGACGCTAACTAAAATAAATATTTCTTTTTGGAACACCTTCAGGGCGAAAGCCGCTGTTTTTATTTTATTCCGCTGTATTCGCGGAGACGTGTGTTGAGCTGCAAGCAGGGCAATTGCAGCTCGTAACCCGGCATGTAATCAGTTGCCTTTTATTACCAGCCTGTTAACCCATCGGATTGCAACAGGAATTTTTTCAGCACCAAAGCCAAATTCCGCATCGGCTTTGAACCGGGCGATGCCGGAAAAAAGTGTACGGCTTCATCCGCTGGAAAAACACTACCGATCCAGCTAAAAGCGGTCCGTGGAAAATAATCAACACCATGATAACTGAGTAATGGAGTCATTCATCTAATTGAAAAAGCCATCCGCCTCAGACGGACGGTTTTTTTTTATTTACTTTTGATTGACAGTTCTAAACCCTCTTGCATGAAAAAAATTTACATTTGTCCAACGAAGCTTCAGCGAAGTTGGAAAACTTTTTTACTGACCATTTTTTGTTCTGGATTTTTAAGTTTTAATTCTTTTGCCCAGCAAATTACTTTTCAGAAAACTTATGGGGGCACTAATGATGATAGGGGTTTATGCGTTAAGCAAACTACTGATAGTGGATTTATAATTGCAGGACGGACAAGTAGCTTCGGTACAGCCTATAATGATGTTTATTTAATTAAGGCAGATGCCAATGGAGATACTGTTTGGACAAAAACTTTTGGTGGATCGAATTATGATGAGGGTTATGCTGTTCAACAGACTATTGATGGAGGATATATAATTGCAGGAGATACACACAGTTTCGGGGCAGGCTATTGGGATGTTTATTTAATTAAAACCGATGCCAATGGAGATACAGTATGGACAAAAACCTTAGGATCAGTTGGTGGTTTTGCCCGTTCAGTTCAACAGACTGTCGATAGTGGATATGTTATAGTAGGATGGACAGATAGCCCCGGTGGAGGCCCTAGTAATAGTGATATTTATGTAATTAAGACGGATGCCAATGGGAATGTACTTTGGTCAAAAATTTTTGGCGGTTCAGACGGTGAATGGGCAAGCTCGGTTCAACAGACTGCCGATTGGGGATATATTATTGTAGCAACTACATATAGTTTCGGTGGAGCCGGTGGAAACAGTCAGGATATTTATTTTATAAAGATGGATGCCAATGGAAATTTAATTTGGACAAAAATCTTTCGCAGAATAGGTCAAGATGTGGGATTATCAGTTCAACAGACTGCCGATGGAGGATATGTTATTGCAGGATATACAGTAAATTCCAGTGGAGGCGGTGTTTGTTTAATTAAGACGGATGCCAATGGAGATACACTTTGGACAAAAACTTATGAGGGAAATGGCGCATATTCAGTTCAACAGACTACCGATGGGGGATACATTATTGCAGGACACGCATATGGTTTTGGAGCAGGCGGTGGGGATATTTATTTGATAAAGGCTGATGCCAATGGAGATACACTCTGGACAAAAACCTATGGCGGATCATCATACGATGGCGGATTCTCAGTTCAGCAGACTGCCGATGGAGGATATGTAATTGCAGGAACTACATATAGCTTCAGTGCGGGTGATTATGATGTTTATTTAATAAAGTGCGATAGCTTAGGAAACAGCGGCTGCAACGAAGGTGGAACGAACTGCATTATATCTTCACCGACATTCCAGGTAATAATCCCTCCAACAATTGTCTATTCCGATACTGCTATCGTAAATTCTCCGCCAACTATTATTGGCAGCGGAGGTATTGTTACTACACTATGCACTACGGTGGGTATTCCCATTCTTCAATCTTCAATCTTCAATCTTCAATTCTCTCCCAATCCCCTCACCACCCGATCCAAACTAACATTTAAAAACCCCAACAAAGAAAAATTTCTTTTCACCCTTTACGATATCACCGGAAGGGTGACAGAAAGCGTTAGCACCACAAACAATGAAATCATTTTAACCAAAGGCAGCAAGCAGGCAGGAGTTTATTTGTTTAATTTGGTGAATGAAAAAACAGGGGAGAGGTGGAATGGGAAAATTGTAATCAGCGATAAGTGATAAGCGAAAAGTAATAAGTGACAAATTAGTAATGAAGTAAAAAATAATAATACCATGAAAAAGATTTACAAGATTGTTTTTCTTCTTATCCCTTATGGCTTATCGCTTATCACTTATTCCTTTTCTCAAATCGCCCCGGCCATTGAATGGCAGAATACGATTGGGGGAAGCAGCACAGAGCTTTTATATGATATTAAGCAAAGTTCAGACGGAGAATATTTTCTTGGGGGATATTCCCACTCGAATATTTCAGGCGATAAAACTGAAGATAGCTGGAACAACACTTTCGATTATTGGATAGTAAAAGCGGATTCTTTGGGCGATATTCAATGGCAAAATACAATTGGAGGAACTGCGAGTGATATGTTACTCAGTGTGCAACAAACTGCTGACGGGGGATATATTTTAGGGGGATTTTCAAATTCCGATATTTCAGGTGATAAAACTGAAAATTCTATGGCGGTTGACTATTGGATCATAAAAACAGACCCCATCGGAAACATCCAATGGCAAAATACTATTAGGGCGGGGAACCAGGATCATCTTTATTACATACAGCAAACAACAGATGGCGGATATATTCTTGGCGGAAATACCGCTTCAGATAGTTCAGGTGATAAAACTGAAAATTGCAATGGCGGTATTGATGGCTGGATAATAAAAACAGACAGTTCAGGAACTATTCAATGGCAAAATACAATTGGCGGTGATAATAATGATCTGATTACTTCGCTCCAGCAAACTGTGGACGGAGGTTATATAATTGGTGCAGCTTCTAATTCAAATATTTCAGGAGACAAAACAGAAAACAGTAATGGCGACTATGATTGCTGGATTATTAAAACAGATTCCCTGGGAACTATTCAATGGCAAAATACAATTGGTGGAAATGGAGGAGACGGGGTGATTTCGATATTACAAACGACTGATGGGGGATATATATTTGGCGGATATTCCTCTTCAAACATTTC
>DATEMK010000156.1:0-6445 GCA_035275625.1 Bacteroidia bacterium | reverse complement strand
CCAAATCCTGTGTTGCAATTTCTTCTTCCTGCACTTTCTGTTGCGGTGTTGGCTGAACAGGAACAGGTTCTACTGTTTGATTTTCTGAAACCGGTTGCACATCACCGTATGCAATTTCAATCAAACCAAGATTGGACATGCTGCCTCCGCCTCCGCCAAAAGGAGGAATCTGTGTGTGCAGAAAAGTAAACAGCAGAATTAAAATAAGAATTCCGTGAACCAGTAAAGCAAATACAAAAGATTTACTTCGTTCCTTTATCGTGTCGGGAGTCCGGAGTTCTGAGTTCGGGGAGATCAATTTATTATTTCTTAGAAGTAGAAGTAGCCAGCACCATTTTTATTTTATTGCGGTTACCGATGTCGAGCAGCTCAACAAGATTTTGCAACTGAACCTCTTTGTCAATTTTTAAAAGAGCAGTAGGATCGGTTTGGTCGGCAATGATTCCTTTAACCATAGGTTCCAGTTGTTCAATTGAAACCGGGGTATTATTAACCGCATATTGAAGATCTCCCGTCACCGAAATAACCATAGGATGTTTTATAGACTGGCTGCTGGTTTTGGAATTTGGCAACAACAGCTTCAACACATTCGGTGTGGCTAACGTGGATGTGATCAGGAAAAACAACAGCAGGAAAAACATAATATCATTCAGTGAAGCTGTATAAACCTCAGTAGTTGCACGGGTACGTTTTCGTAAATTCATTTTTTAGTGATGAAGTGCTAAGCTTTCACTGGTTCTTCCAAAAGATCAATAAATTCAATGGCGCTTATTTCCATTTTATTTACAACACGGTCAATCCGATGTACAAGAAACTGGTAGCCGGAATAAGCAATGATTCCAACCATCAAACCTGCTGCGCTTGATATCATTTTCACGTATAATCCGCCTGAAATCGTTCCTATTTCCAAACTGTTTTCAAGATGTATTTCATAAAATATTTTTATTACCCCGAAAATAGTTCCGAGAAAACCGAACATGGGTGCAAGTCCTGCAATGGTGCTGAGGATGCCGAGATTTTTTTCCATCTGGTACAATTCAAGCCTGCCGGCACTTTCAATGGCACCTTCAATTTCTTTCACCGGTTTACCTAATCGCACAATACCTTTCCCGATCATTCTTGCAATAGGGCTGTTTGTGTTTTTGCACAAAGATTTTGCAGCGTCAATGTTTCCATAATAAACATGATCTTTAATCTGGTTGACAAAATTTGCATCTGTTTTTGAATACCGCTGAATAACAAACAGCCGTTCAAAGAAAATATACACGGCAGCGAGAGAAAGAATCGCAATAGGAATAAGAATGGGTCCGCCTTTTATTGCGAGATCCCAGAGGGATATGGTTTGTTCAACAGGTGCAGCGGCTGCGTTAGCTGCCTGGTTCAGTGAGTCTGCTGTGTTTGTAACAGCCTGCGTAATCTGGAGGAGTAGTGCCATTGATAATAAATTTTCGGAAGTTTTTAATAAAAGGTAAAATTAGTACCATTGGCTGTTGAACTTTTATTGAAAGGTTTTCTTTACTAACATCAGACTGTTGATTGTTCTCATAACGGAGATTTGACAAAAAAATTTTGTTGTGTAAGAAATCTCATAAAAAACTCACGATCAGCATAACATGCGATCTCTTTACTTTTGCGGCATGTCCGGTATCCTCTACGCATTAAATTTTCTAAAATATTATTTAACGGCTCAAACAAAGCATGATGTGCACTCTCCGTTTGTTTTTGGTTTTGTTAACAAAGCAATCAACAAAAAAAATCATGTTCCTGAATTTGATCAGATTGAAAACCGTAGAAAAGAATTACTGAAGGACGATAAATTAATTAGCGTAACGGATTACGGAACCGCTTTTAAAGGTCCGAAAACATATCAAAGAAAAATCAGCGCGATAACTTACCATTCTGCAAAACCTGCAAAATATGCGCAACTGCTTTACAGGATTGTAAATTATTTTAAGCCACAAAATATTCTTGAGCTTGGAACATCCTTTGGTTTCAGCACCATGTACATGGCTTCCGCAAGCAAGGAGGCAAACATTGTTACTCTTGAAGGATGTCCTGAAACTGCAAAAGTGGCAACGGAAAATTTTCAGCAAATGAGTTTAACAAATATTGAACAGGTCACGGGTGACTTTAATCATACCCTGGATGAAGCAATAAATAAATTTGAAAAGCTTGATTTTGTTTTCTTCGATGGCAATCATCAAAAAGAACCTACGTTAAATTATTTTCAAAAGTGTTTGAACAAATCTCACATCAAAAGCATCTTTATTTTTGATGACATCAACTGGTCACCAGAAATGAAAGAAGCATGGAAAGAGATTCAGAACCATCCTAAAGTTACCGTCACCATTGATTTGTTTATACTTGGGATTGTTTTCTTTAATCCTGATTTGACAAAACAAGATTTTACCATTCGCTTTTAAATCTGAAATAGGCAATAAGGAAAATTCTATCTTTACCCATTCAATCTTCAAAGTAAATGCACCCAATCATCCAGCTTAAAAATATTTCAAGAGTTTATCGTGTAGGGACAGAGGAGATTCGTGCTTTGCGTTCTGTCACTACGGAGATTTTCAAGAATGAATATGTTGCTATGATGGGCTCTTCAGGATCAGGCAAATCAACTTTGATGAATATTATCGGATGTCTTGATACTCCTTCAGGCGGAGAATATTTTCTGAATAAAACTCCTGTTGCAAACATGACGGATAACGAGCTTGCAGAAATCCGAAATAAAGAAATCGGTTTTGTTTTTCAGACTTTCAATTTATTACCGCGATCCACTGCATTGGAAAATGTTGCATTGCCTCTTGTTTACGCTGGGTATAACAAAGAAGAAAGAATGGAACTGGCAATGAAAGCCTTGCAGGATGTCGGACTTGGGGATCGGGTGAAACACCGTCCTAATGAACTTTCGGGAGGACAAAAACAAAGAGTGGCAGTTGCACGGGCTTTAGTCAATAAACCATCCATTATTCTTGCTGATGAACCTACCGGAAATCTTGATTCAAAAACTTCGGAAGAAATCATGGCTTTATTTGAAGAAATTCATCAGAGAGGAAATACTATTATCGTTGTTACGCACGAACCTGACATTGCACAACATGCACACCGTATCATTTACCTGAAAGACGGATTGATCGAATCGGACAGGAAGAATGAGAATATTATTACTTCCAAAACAATGGTTTAATTCTTTTCTATGAAAATTTATACTAAAACAGGTGATAAAGGACAAACGTCCCTCATAGGAGGAACTCGCGTACCAAAACATCATCTCCGGATAGAAGTTTATGGAACCGTTGATGAACTTAACTCATGGATAGGATTAATCCGTGATCAGGATATTCCTTCGTCTGAAAAAGAAGTTTTGAAAGAAATCCAGGATCGTCTTTTTACCATCGGAAGCTCGCTTGCTTCTGATCCTGAAAAATCAAGGATGAAAATTCCTGATTTAAAGGAAGAGGATGTTTCACTTCTGGAGAATGAAATTGATAAAATGAATGAACAGCTTCCGGATTTAAAATCTTTTATTTTACCTGGAGGAAATACAACTGTTTCTTATTGTCATATTGCCCGATGCGTTTGCAGGAGGACGGAACGCCTTGCAACACACCTTTCCGAAAACAATTTTGTTGCTGAATTAGTCATCATTTACCTCAACCGTTTGTCAGATTATCTTTTTGTTTTAGCCCGTTTCCTTGGAAAGCACTTCAATGCCCCTGAAATGCAGTGGAAACCAAGGTTATAAAACTATTTTCAAAATTTTGCTTTTTACATTCTTATTTTTATACTTTTGCACGCCTTTTACGAAAGGGCAGCATTTTTGAAATAGAATTTGTAAATACACTCTGACAAAATAAATTATTACGTATGTATTGGACTTTAGAATTGGCACAACACCTTGAAGATGCCCCATGGCCCGCCACTAAAGATGAATTAATTGATTATGCAATACGTTCCGGTGCGCCTCTTGAAGTGATTGAAAATCTCCAGGAGCTGGAAGACGAGGGTGAGCCTTATGAAAACATAGAGGAGATCTGGCCCGACTACCCGACCAAAGACGATTTCTTCTTTAATGAAGATGAATACTGACAAACAACCACTATTTTCAAAAGCGAAAGGCTTATTTCTTAAACGAAGTAAGCCTTTGTTTTTTTGAACGCAGGTTTTTATGGAAGAGGCAATAAAAAAACATGATCCTTACTCAGCGCTGCGCTTTAAGGAGTTCAGGTACTTTTTCGCTGCGAGGTTGCTGTTAACACTTGCTTTCCAGGTGCAGGTGATTGTAATCAACTGGATGGCTTATGAACATACCCGCGATCCGTGGACGCTTGGAATTATGGGCTTGATAGAAGCTTTGCCTATCATTATGGTTTCTCTTTTCGGAGGGCATTATGCTGATAAATTTAACCGGAGAAAAATTATTTTGATTTGTGTTTTTGTGCTTATTGCCGGATCAGCGTTTCTTACGTGGTTTTCATACAATGGAGCACTGAATTTACAGCAGTTTGGAGTAATGCCTGTGTTTGCAGTGGTATTATTAATCGGAATAGCGCGCGGGTTTCTCGGACCTGCGGTTCCTGCTTTTTCTGCGCAGCTTATTCCGAAAGAATTTTATACGAACGCTGCTGCCTGGAACAGCACTGTATGGCAATTGGGTTCTGTTGCCGGCCCGGCTATTGGCGGAATCTGCTATGCAAAACTTGGCGCAAGCATTACTTCTTTCATTGCATTAATATTAATGCTTGCTACTGTTGTATTCTATATGCTGATCTCAAACAAGCCCATTCCTGAAAAATCAAAAGAGGAAACATTATTTGAAAGCCTGTCTTCCGGAATTAAATATGTTTTTAAAAACCAGGTAATAATTTCTGCCATTACGCTTGATCTGTTTGCCGTGCTTTTCGGAGGCGCTGTTGCCATGCTTCCTGTTTTTGCCGACCAGGTGTTGCATGTGGGCCCTGACGGATTGGGTTATCTCCGTGCAGCTCCGGCATTAGGAGCGGTCATTATGGCTGTGGTGCTTGCTTATTACCCGCCCGTAAGGAATTCAGGAAAAAAACTATTGTGGAATGTTGCCTTATTCGGGTTGTGCATGATCGCCTTTGCATTGTCAAAAAACTTTATTCTTTCATTTGTTATTTTGCTTTTAAGCGGCATGTTTGACAGCGTGAGTGTGGTGATCCGTCATACGATCATCCAGCTTTTTACTCCAGATGAAATGCGCGGCAGGGTTTCCTCTGTAAATAATATTTTCATTGGCGCTTCCAATGAAATCGGGGCGTTTGAATCAGGGCTTGCGGCAAAGGTTATGGGATTGATTCCTTCTGTAATTATGGGTGGAGTGGTTACATTGCTGGTGGTTGCAGCGTCATTGAAGTTTGCACCGAACTTAAAGAATTTGCATTTGCAAAAGCATACATAAATACAGGGTGCTTAAGTTAAGTGGGTAATTATGGTAATTATGTATTCTGCCAATTGCCATAATTACCCAATTACCTTTTCAACTTTATCTCATGAATCTCTTTTTCTTCTAATTTTGATGTTGATAATAAATCAAAAATTCTATGAATTACTATTCCAAATTGATTGCTGTTTTATTTGCTGCTGTTCTTTTAAACACTTGTAATGTTGTTTGCACTGAAGGCACGGGTCCCATGCAAACCGATAAAAGAGAACCGGGTTCTTTTACAGAAATTGAGCTGGAGCTTTCGGCTGATGTTACGGTGATGTATGGAGAAACGCCCGCCCTTATCATAGAAGCCCATGAGAATTTCATTGATAAGATAAATACAAAAATAAGAGGCAACAGATTAACGATAAGCAATGAAGGCTGCTTCAATTCAAAAGAACGGATTAAAATTACTGCTTACATGCCCGAACTGGAAGGACTGGAAGTGGACGGATCGGGAAATATGAACGTGCCGGATACTTTCAAAGTGAAAGACATCAGCCTTCAAATTAATGGATCGGGTGATATAAAAGGAAAATTTATTGCTGCAAAGATTGAGTCTGACATACGTGGATCGGGAAACCTTGTTCTTGCCGGCTCAGCAAATAAACATACGATGGAAATTTTAGGGTCGGGTGATATTAAAGCAAGCGATCTTCCCTGCAACAGCACTGAGGTGAACGTCTCAGGCAGCGGTGATGTTTTTGTTTATACCATTCAAAACCTGGATGTAAAAATCAACGGCAGCGGCACGGTGCATTATAAAGGAAAACCTTCGGTGAACTCTTCTGTGAATGGTTCGGGGAAGGTGGTGGATGAGAATTGAATTTTTGGTGGTTGATCTGCAGTTCGACTGTGCTCACGGGAACTCACTATGACTTTTTTAATTGTACATTTGATAAAGTAAAATCAAATGAAAAAAATAATCACCTCTTTTATTTTTTGTTTTTTGTATGGTGAATGTTTTTCGCGGGCGGGAGAGTGGGTGTG
>DATEMK010000155.1:0-10579 GCA_035275625.1 Bacteroidia bacterium | reverse complement strand
CATTGAACCCATGATCTTTGAACTCTCCCTTGTTTATGTTTATTTACTTTTGAAAACATGGATCAGGGATCATACGAAAAAGCCGAAGAAGCATTTGCATGCCTGAAAGCTAAAAGATTTGAAAATGCCATTGCCGGAATTATTCTTGGAACCGGTTTATCGGGTTTTGTCAATGAAATAAAAATTGAAAAGGAAATATCATACGGGAATATCCCTCATTTTCCAATTTCAACCGTAGAATCTCATCCCGGAAAGCTGATTTACGGAACGGTTGAAAACCAAAAAGTGATTGCCATGCAGGGACGCTTTCATTATTATGAAGGATATTCGTTCCAACAAATTGTTTTTCCTGTAAGAGTTTTAAAAATGCTGGGCATAAAATATTTGTTGCTATCAAATGCTGCAGGCGCGATAAACCTGGATTTTAAAAAAGGAAATTTAATGTTGATCAATGATCATATAAATCTTCTTCCTTCAAATCCCCTTATCGTGAAAAATGATGAACGCTTTGGAACTCGCTTTCCGGATATGAGCGCGCCTTATGATAAAACCATAAATGAAAAACTGAAATCAATTGCGCATGCTGAAAATATTACATTGTATGAAGGAGTATATGCTGCCGTTCCCGGACCGAATCTTGAAACCAGGGCAGAATACCGTTACCTCAAGAAAATCGGTGCAGATGCTGTGGGCATGTCAACCGTGCCTGAAGTGATCGCTGCCAGTCATCTGAAGTTACCTTGTGCCGCTGTTTCTGTTCTTACTGATGAATGTGATCCGGATAATCTGAAACAAGTGGATATAAAAGAGATTATTGAAGTTGCCGGTAAAGCGGAAGGAAAATTGAGTTTGTTGTTTAAAAAAATTATTCGCGAATTGTAAACGAGCCTATTCGTAAATTCGTCCGCCTCAGGTGGATTCGTTAATGACTTTTCTTATTTTTGTCCGAAATCATTTTCTGCAATGAAAATTTCCTATAACTGGCTTAAACAGTACATTCCTATTGATCTGCCTGTTGCCGAAGTCTCCGCACTTTTGACAAACTGCGGGCTGGAAGTAGAAGCGCTTGAAAAATTTGAAATCGTCAAAGGTGGGTTAAAAGGAGTTGTAATTGGCGAAGTAATCGAAAAACAAAAACATCCTAATGCAGATCGGCTTAGTGTTACAAAAGTAAATACGGGCAGTGGCGAACCGCTGCAAATTGTTTGCGGAGCACCCAATGTGGAGGCAGGACAAAAAGTCGTTGTTGCATTAATTGGTTCAACTTTATACCCGTTTTCCGGTGAACCGTTTGAAATAAAAAAATCAAAAATACGCGGTGAGCTTTCCGAAGGAATGATTTGCGCAGAAGATGAAATTGGTTTTGGTACAAGTCATGAAGGCATCATGGTGTTACAGGATGATGCAACAATTGGAACTTCTGCTGCGGATTATTTTAAATTGGAGGAGGACTGGATTTTTGAAATCGGCTTAACGCCTAACCGTGCTGATGCCGCTTCACACATCGGAGTGGCAAGAGATCTCGTTGCCGTTTTAAATTCTTCCTCGTCTTCAGATTCCTCAAAACTTTTGCTCCCTTCAGTTGACACTTTCAAAACTGACAATCATGATCTCCACATTGAAGCTGTTATTGAAAATAAAAAAGATTGTATCCGTTACTCCGGAATTTCATTAACCCAAATAAAAGTTGCGGAATCACCGGAATGGTTAAAGAACCGTCTTAAATCCATTGGTCTGAAACCGATAAATAACATTGTTGACATTTCTAATTATGTTTTATTTGAAACAGGACAGCCGCTGCACATTTTTGATGCAGATGAAATTTCAGGAAAAAAAATAATCGTTAAAAATCTTTCTCCGAAAACAAAGTTCATTACGCTTGATGAAAAAGAAAGAGAATTGAATGGAGAGGAACTTATGATATGCAATGCAAATGAAGCCATGTGTATTGCAGGAATTTTTGGTGGCATAAAATCAGGAGTAACTGAAAAAACAAAAAACATTTTTATAGAAAGCGCCTGTTTCCATCCGGCTTCCATCCGCAAATCATCTAAGTATCACGGACTGAAAACCGATGCATCGTTCCGTTTTGAAAGAGGCACCGATCCTGATAATACAGTTTATGCTCTGAAAAGAGCAGCTATGATGATCAAAGAAATTTGTGGCGGAACTATTTCTTCTGACATTGTGGATGTGTATCCTTCCCCCGTTCAAAACGCTAAAGTGGAATATGATTTCAAACGTACCTCGCTGTTGATGGGAATGGAAATTAAACCGGGTGCTATAAAAACGATTTTAAATGATCTGGGAATAAAAGTTAATAATGAAAATCCGGAAGCGCTTGAACTTTCTATTCCTAATAATAAAGTGGATGTAAAACGCGAAACAGATGTTGTGGAGGAAGTCATGCGCATCTACGGGTACAACCGCGTTCCTCTCCCATCAAAGATGAACATGCCGTTGCCAAAACATACGGATGATATAAAAGAAAAATTTGTGAATTCAATTTTGCAATTTATTGCGGCAAACGGTTTTTATGAAACAGTTTCCAATTCACTCACAAAAGAATCTTATGCAGCAATATTAAATAAAAGAGAAGAAGCAGCTGAGATTTTAAATCCGTTGAGCAATGATTTATCTATCATGCGGCAAACATTGTTGTTTTCAGGATTAGAGGCTATTCAATATAACAGGAACAGAAAAAATCCCGACCTCCGTTTTTTTGAATTTGGAAAAACCTATCACAAAACCGGCCTGGATAGTATTGCGGGTTATAAAGAAATAAATCATCTCAGTATTTTCCTGACCGGCAACCGTTACGCTGAAACCTGGATTAAAAATTCCCCGGTGAATTACAGCATTTATTTTTTAAAATCATTGCTCAATAATTTGTTTGTCAATTCAGGCGTGGAAGAAAAAGATATTGTGCATCGGAAAAGTGAAAGCGATTTATTAAACACCTCACTCGAAATTTTTATCAGCAAAAAGAAAGTAGCAGAGTATGGAATTTTAAATTCGTCTTTGCAAAAATCATTTGATGTTGATGAAGATGTTTACTATGCCGATATTTTAACAGATGAATTGATGTCAGCGGTTAAATCATCCAAACACCAGATTTCAGAAGTCCCCAAATTTCCCCGGGTAAAACGTGACATTTCCATGCTCATTGACAAAAATACCAGTTATGCTGAGATGGAAAAATTAGCTTTCGAAACAGAAAGAAAACTTTTGATCAGCATCAACCTGTTTGATGTTTATGAAGGAGATAATATTGAAAAGGGAAAAATTTCCTGTGCAATAAGTTTTATTTTGCGGGATGATGAAAAAACGTTAACCGATAAACAAATAGATTCAGTGATGGAAAAACTGATGAATGCATTTGAAAGTAAGCTGGGCGCGCAAATCAGGAAATAAGTTGATAACACGTTAATTTTGGTAGTGGGTCAACCTGAATACGGAAGAGTTTCCCGCAGATTTCGCAGAAAAGAAATCAGCGACAATCTGCGAAATCTGCGGGAAATTTTTTTTTAATAATACTAAACGCTAAAACTGACCCACTACGTAATTTTTTATTTCCGCTGTAACATTTCTTTATTCCCTGGCGTCTTATATTTAAACATTAAAATAAAACATTATGAAAAACAATTTAATTCTTATTTGCCTCCTTGGCATTATCTCTTACACTGCATCCGCAAAATGCGATGATGAAAAAGTAAAAGGAAACGGAAAAGTGGTTTCCAAAGAACGTGCACTTGCATCTTTCGACAAAATAAATCTTGCCGGAAGCATTGACATTATTATTGATCAGAATGGTAATGAAGCCGTCACGGTTGAAGCCGATGAAAACCTACAGGAATATATTGTCACTGAAATTAAAGACGGTGCTTTGAATATTCATGAAAAAGAGCATTATAACCTGAATGCCACAAAGCTTATTGTCCATGTGAGTTGCAGCAGCTTAAATGCAATAAATTCGGGCGGGTCAGGTGATGTAAAAACAGTGTCTCCTGTTAAAGGAGATGATTTTTCAATTTCTCACGGAGGCTCCGGTGATTTTGATTTAACGTTTGCTGTAAAAAAATTAAAGATCAGCACTGCCGGCTCCGGTGATTATGTGCTGAAAGGAACGGCTGACGAATTTAACCTGAGCTCTGCCGGTTCAGGCGATGTGCATGCAAAAGAATTGGCGTGCACCACTGCGAAAATTTCTTCTGCCGGTTCGGGTGATGTTGTCCTGAGAAAAGGTGTGACTGCTTCTGTAAGCAGTGTAGGGTCGGGAGATGTGAGTTATGAATAAAAGGAATTAAGGTAATTAAGGTAATTAGGATAATTAGGGGACCAGGTTATCAAAACAACTTAATTTCTTAATTACCTTAATTGCCTCAATTCCTTCAGACCTCAATGGTGAGGTATTTCTTAATGGTTTCTGTTAATTGCTGTAAACTAAAGGGCTTTGTCACCCATTCATCAGCAGGAACTTTTGTGGATAATGTCTCTTTGTGATCCACCATTCCTGTGATCACTATCACCGGAATTGATTTTGTGTTCGGATTATTCTTTATGTGATTTACCAGCCCGTATCCGTCTGGTTCCGGTAAATATAAATCGGTTATCACAAGACCGATTGTTTCTTTGGCGAGGAGTTCTTTTGCTTCCCGGACATTATTAACAGCAAGCACCTCATTTCCGCGGTTCCGTATCACATGAGACATTGCTTCCATCATAAAGGGTTCGTCTTCTACAAGGAGGATTTTCATATCTGTGAGTTTTGGGGATGATTTGAAAACAAATATAGGAATAAATAATTAATCCTGCAAAAATCGGTCTTGCCATTGCATGGCTACTGTTTTTCTTCAACTGTTTTTTCTGTGGCTTCAATCAATTCACTCAAAAAACTATTTGCCTCATTTACAGATTTTACTTTTGAAAAGGTCAGCATCAGCTTTCCATTTGTTTCGCGGAGCGAGTACCGGTTTTGAGAAGATTTAACATGATGAATAATATTGGAAAAAACTCCTGAATTAAAAAATTCTGAATTGGAATTGCTCACAAAATACCCTTTCATGGAATTATTTTTCAGCACTATTTTTTCAAACCCTAATTTCTTTGCCTTCCATCTCAGCCGCAATGTATTCATTAGTTCAATTACTTCTTTGGGCACAGGCCCGAAACGGTCGCGGAGATTGGTTTCAAAGGCAATTAATTTTTCTTCCGTTTCAATGTCATCCAGATCTTTGTAAAGGCTCAGGCGTTCTGTCGTATTTTCCACATAATCAGTCGGAATAAGAATTTCCATATCGGTGTCCACCTGGCAGTCGTTCACAAATTTGTTGGTTTCATCCGTTGGGAACAATCCTTTGAAATCCGTTTCTTTCAATTCCTGCATGGCTTCATCCAGAATCTTATGATACATCTCAAAACCGATTTCAGAAATAAAGCCGCTTTGTTCACCGCCTAATAAATTTCCCGCACCGCGAATGTCAAGGTCGCGCATAGCCACATTAAAGCCGCTGCCGAGTTCAGAAAATTCTTCAATGGCTTTTAAGCGCTGACGCGCTTCAGGCGTAAGAACTGTAAGTGGCGGAGTAAGCAAATAACAAAATGCTTTTTTATTGGAACGGCCTACTCGCCCTCTCATCTGGTGCAAATCACTTAATCCGAAATTTTGCGACTGGTTAATGAGAATGGTATTTGCATTTGCAATATCAAGGCCCGACTCCACAATGGTGGTGGAGATTAATACATCCGCTTCTCCTTCTATGAAAGTCATCATCACTTCCTCTAACTGATCTCCTTCCATCTGTCCATGCCCGATTGCCACGCTGACATCAGGACAAAGTTTTTTCACCATGTCAGCCATTTCATGAATATTCTGCACCCGGTTGTGAATGAAAAAAACCTGCCCGCCCCTGGAAACTTCATATTCAATTGCCTCTTTTATTATTTTTTCATTGAACACATGAACCTCGGTTGTTACCGGATAACGGTTTGGAGGAGCCGTATTAATGATGGAAAGATCGCGGGCGCCCATCAGGGAAAACTGCAAAGTCCTGGGTATAGGGGTAGCCGTCAGCGTCAGCGTATCCACATTCACTTTTATGGATTTGATTTTTTCTTTTGCCCCCACTCCGAATTTTTGTTCTTCATCAATAATCAGCAATCCAAGGTTTTTGAATTTAACATCCTTGCTGATTAAGCGATGGGTACCGATGATGATGTCAACTTTTCCTTCCTGCAATTTTTTCAATGTTTCATGCTGCTGCGCTGAACTTTTAAAACGGTTGATATAATCTATGGTGCATGGAAAATCTTTTAAACGTTCTTTAAAAGTCCGGTAATGCTGTGAAGCAAGAATGGTGGTAGGAACAAGAATGGCGGCTTGTTTATTATCTGTAACCGCTTTAAAAGCTGCGCGGATGGCAATTTCAGTTTTTCCGAAGCCGACATCACCGCAGATGAGCCTGTCCATGGGAGAAGGGTTTTCCATATCTTTCTTAACATCACGGGTAGATTTGATCTGGTCGGGAGTGTCTTCATATATGAATGATGCTTCCAGTTCGTTCTGCAAATAGGTATCCGGGGAATAGGCAAATCCATGCTGCGCTTTTCGTTTTGCGTACAGCTCAATTAAATCTTTGGCAATGTCTTTTACTTTTTTCTTTGTTTTCTGTTTTAGTACAGCCCATGCATTAGATCCGAGCTTATTCATGGAAGGAACCGTTCCGTCTTTGCCGGAGTATCGAGCAATGCGGTGCAGCGAATGAATGCTGATATAAAGAATATCCTGGTCCTTATACACCAGGCGGATGGCTTCCTGCTGCCTGCCGTTTACATCCATTTTTTCTAATCCGCCAAAACGGCCTACCCCATGATCAATGTGTGTGATAAAATCGCCCGGTTTCAGGCTGTAAAGTTCTTTTACAGTAAGCGCTTCATTGCGGCTGTAAGTTTTTCTTAAACGGAACCGGTGATAGCGGTCAAAAACCTGGTGATCGGTATAACATGCAAATTTCAGATCGTTATCAATAAATCCTTCGTGGAGAGAAAGTAAAATGGGAGTGAATTCAATTTTTTGTCCGGGCTTGTTTGCTTTAAAATGAATGTCATCGAAAATGGCATAAATGCGCTCAATTTGTTTTGCCGTATCTGAAAAAATAATGTTCTTGTAACCGCGATCCAGGTTGTTTAAAAAATTTTCTGAAAGAAGCTGGAAATTTTTGTTAAACGCAGGTTGCGGCTGATGCCGGAAATTTAACATGTCATCCCCCTTGAAAAAATATTTTGAACCAAATTCAATCAATGTAAATTTTTCTAAATGCTTTTCTATTTCTTTTTCTGTTTCATAAATGTCTTTTGCATCCGGAATAATTTTATCATCGTTTTCTTCAACTACTGCTGTTTTATTTTCTTTCAGTTTCTGAAGATTCGTCTGAATGTATTCTAAAGTAAATCCTAAATCTTTAGTCCAGATTACGCTGTCACCAGGAATAAAGTTGAAAAACGATTCTGTTTCCTGTTGTGCCAATTCCTTTTGCACATTTGGAATGATGGTGAAATGATGGAGGTTTTTTTCTGAAAGCTGCGTGTTCGGATCAAAGCTGCGGATAGATTCAATTTTATCACCGGAAAATTCCATTCTGTAAGGCAATTCATTGGCAAAAGAAAACACATCCACAATCCCGCCCCTGACAGCAAACTGCCCGGGCTCAAAAACAAAGTCAGTGCGTTCAAAGCCATTGTCAATAAGGAAATCGGAAATGAATTGAATGGATAACGATTCGCCTATGCGGGCTTCAATGGTGTTGCGCGCAAGGTTTTGCTTAGTCACTACACGTTCATGAATAGCTTCGGGATATGTGATAACAATAAATGGCAAATCGTTTTTGCTGATACGGCTCAACACTTCTGCGCGAAGCAGCACATTGTTATTATCGGTTTGCTCAACATGATAAGATTTTTTGTAGGACGAGGGGAAAAACAGCACTTGTTTTTCACCGAGGAGGTTTTCAACATCGTTCAGAAAATAAGCTGCTTCTTCACGTTCAGGAAGGATGAATACGGCATGATGCGGCTGGGTTTTGAAACAGGCAGCGGCAATCATTGCAGCAGAAGACCCCGATAACCCGCCTATGCGAATCCGGTTACGCTGGTTATGTTTTATGCCATTGATAAGGGCACGCGAATTTTCATGCTCCGAATAAAACTGAATGATCTCTTTTAAGTCCAATTGATTTTTTATAAAATGCGAATGCCCGGAAATGGAATTATCCACCCGGTAATGGTGCAAAGATAGATGGATGAGATGTAATTTCAGGAAAGCAGAATTTTTATGCGTACAAACCCGGCAGGAGAATTCCT
Organism: Bacteroidia bacterium; assembly: GCA_035275625.1. Classification (GTDB taxonomy): domain Bacteria; phylum Bacteroidota; class Bacteroidia; order AKYH767-A; family OLB10; genus DATEMK01. The sequence goes on along the minus strand of DATEMK010000155.1, from coordinate 2,221 downwards.
GCCTGCCGGGAAAATGAAAATTCAAAATGTCCTGTTTTTTTGGGCATTTTAATGATAAAAAATATTTTTTTACTTTTATAAACTCAATAAAAACAAAATCATGAGATCAAAACTCTGTTTCGGAATCTCTTTTCTCTCACTGTTTTTTTTAATTTATGAAAAAGTAAATGCACAAGCGCCCAGTTGGCTATGGGCGAAGCGTGCTGGTGCTGGTGGCACTGGTTGTTCGAGCAACAGCATTGCTACTGACATTAGCGGAAATGTATTTATAACAGGTTCTTATAACGGTAATAGTATGGCTTTCGATACAATTAATTTAGGCAATCAAATCCCGAGCACCTCGGAGATGTTTATTGCAAAATATTCTGCTTTGGGGAATGTACTTTGGGCAAAAGACGCAGGCGGAAGTGATAACGAAGTTGGTTACAACGTTGCCACTGATGGGAATGGGAATGTAATAGTAGCCGGGAGTTTTTACAGTCCCACTATAACCTTTTGGTCAACTACCTTAACCAATACCGATAGTACTGGTAATACTCCTGATATTTTCTTGGTAAAGTTCAATGCTTCCGGCAATGTAATTTGGGAGATGAGTTTTGGCGGGAGCGATGATGAGTTCTGTAACAGTGTGGCGACAGATGACAGCGGGAATGTATTAGTAACAGGTTATTTTAAAAGCCCCACTATCACCTTCGGAACAACTACCTTAATCAATGACAGTGCCGGGTATTCTTCTGATATTTTTATTGCCAAATATGATGCTTCGGGAAATGTACTTTGGGCAAAAAGTGCAGGAGAAAATTTCGAAGACAGAGGTTGCGGAATTGCAACAGATTCTAATGGTGATGTATTGATGACGGGCTCTTTTTCAGGTTCAAGTATAACTTTTGGAACCACTGTTTTAACCAATGCCGGAGTGCATGGTGCTATGTTTATTGTAAAATACGATGCTGCGGGCAATGTTCTCTGGGCAAATAGTGCCGGTAGTGGAGCAGGTGGTGGGCTTTCTGGTAATAGTGTTGCCGCAGATGGCAACGGAAATATATTGGTAACTGGCGGTTTTTGGACTTCAACTATTACTTTCGGAACAATTGTCTTAACCAATGCAGGAAATCAAGATTTGTTTATTGTAAAATACGATGCTGCCGGTAATGTACTCTGGGCGAACAGCGCAGGCGGCAACATTGACGATGTAGGTAAAAGCATTACGACAGACGCAAATGGAAATGTATTGATAACGGGATATTTTAGTAGTTCTATTCTTACTTTTGGAAATATTGTTTTAACGAACTATGGCGCCCGCAATACATTTATTGTCAAATACGATACTTCGGGAAATATGCTTTGGGCGACACGTGTTGGGGGAAGTGGTATTGATGAGGGTCTTTGTATTGCAACAGATGTCAACGGAAATTCATTGCTGACTGGCTATTTTACTGATACTACCATTGTTTTTGACCCCTTTATTTTAACCCATTCCAATCCCGGTTTTTTTCATTCCGAATTATTCCTTGCTAAATTAGGAACATGCTCTGCATATTTCACCCTTTATCCTGATACCATCCCGCTAAATTGGATTGCAGTGAACCAGGCAACTGGTGTTGCACCACTTACCTATTTGTGGGACTGGGGAGACAGCACTACTTCAACAGGAGCAACTCCTTCACATACATACAATACTCCCGGATATTATAATATATGCCTTACCATTACTGATGCGGCAGGATGCACCAGCACGTATTGCGATTCTTCTACTTATATATTCAGGGGTAGCAGCAACAATGCAATAATTACTATAAATGTAGTGTTGCCAAATACCACTAACATTATAGAGCAAACTGCAAATGAAAACGGAGTGATTGTTTATCCCAATCCTGCACAGGATTTAATTCAGATAAACTCCACTATAGATTTTCCTGCAACAGAAATTATTTTATTTGATGCATCCGGCAGAGAAGTAATGGAAAAAAAGTTTAACAAGTCGGCTGCCTTTTCAGTCAAACATCTTACTGCAGGAATTTATTTTTATAAAATAAAAGATGCGAAAGGAAATGAGGTGAGAGGAAAAGTGATGAAAGAATAACCCAGTATATGTACTTTCTGAGTCCTCTCTCATCCCGGTTTTAAACCTGAAGGACGGAGGACGGATAACAATAACCCGTATGTTTCCAATTTCTTAATTTTGAAGCACTGCAAAAAAGGATCTTTTAAACAAACTTTT
>DATEMK010000154.1:0-6047 GCA_035275625.1 Bacteroidia bacterium | reverse complement strand
CGCGCTGCGCTTTTAAAAGCAAAGATTAATTCTTCACTATCTTTTGGAAAAATTCGTGGTTGTTGTTTGCATTAACTATTTTCAGCATATATATTCCGCGTTGTAATTTGTCAACGCTTATGCTTGTTTTGGAGGTGAATTTTTCATTGTAAACCTCCTGCCCGAGAACATCATAAATGAATGCCGTGTTTTCAGATGAATAGTTATTAGCAGTAATTGAAAAAACAGATTGCATCGGGTTGGGAGAAACCGTGTATTCGCCTTTAGATGAGGAAGCGCTGGTTTTTTCATACCTGTCGTGTTTTGTATACTTCAATTGGAACTGCTCGCCTCCCATAAATCCTTTATCATCTGTTTGCTCTAAATTGATGTGAAAGGCCTCACCTGTTGCGGGAACAGTCTCCGTATTAAAAATAAGGCATACCTCATGCTGCTCATCTTTGTCAAGCAGGATATTCCCCAGCCAGGCTTTTTCAGTTAACAATTCAACGTGCCCTTCACCCAGATCTTTAAAATCCTTTCCGGCTTTTCCACCGGCTACCCAAAGATCATAAATCTTGTTATGTATATCGAGGATCACTTGTCCATGATTGAAATAAGAAAGGTCACCCTTCTCTTCCGTACCTATACTTAATTTTATTGTGCTTCTTTCTTTTTGCATATTTCTTACAAGCACACATGCAATAAGCTGCGAACCCGGACTGGCATCATAAAGCTGTATGTTTTTCCAGGCGATATTATTATTCATATAAGCATTGGTTCCGACATCGCCAATTTCCGGTGTAGTCATACCATCGTTTGGCGCTCCGGGAGTTACAATCCTCGCTAACAGGCAAAAATGGTTTTGGTCGGTGAAACAATTGTAATTATCCGGATATGGCGGATACCATGGAACCTGCATGATTACAGATTGCCCCGGATCAAGGATCGGGATGGTAAGCAGTGCATCATCATAAATGGGAGGAGAAATAAGAGATTCATCCTGGTAGGATTTAACAAGAATTTCACTGCCCGGACCAGTTACCCACGGAGGTATTGGCGAGCCAAACGAAGCAACTCCGTTCCAGGGTTTAATTTCAGGATCTATAAATACAGTTTGATTCCCATAAACATTAGACGGGTCTAACCTGTAAAGGTGTTCATTGGGAGGTGCGGTAACGAGGTGTCTTTGCCATTTTGCAAAAATCTTATCCACATTGGTGTGCATCAGGTAAACCATCGGATCTTCGAAAGCGCCATGTGCGCACTCTATGTTACTGCCAAACCCAAAGTATCCATGTGCACCTCCATGATAACTCTCTAACGTGCTGCTGAAATATAAATACTGGTCTGTCTGAACCTGGGCATCCCCGCTTATTACAATTCCATTATCCGTTATACCAACTGCAGGCCCCCCTGCTGTGTATCTTTCAATTGATCTCGGAGGTAGTGTCCAATCCAGCACCTGGGTACATGTTGCTGTGGCGCAACCGGGAGGCAAAGTATTATCACCCCTGGTAAATGCATCGCAATTTCCTCCGTTATCAAAGGTATTGAATGGAAACCCGGCTGGCCCCTGGTCCATCCCGAAATGGAAAATATCATTGACTCCTAAAATGTCTGCTCCTGCGGTGCCAGGATCGGTTGTCCAGTCCCAATAAGGTAGTTTTATATTTGGAACGGATGCATTTAATAAAAGTTCAAGCCGGTTAACCAGTTCCCGGTGCCATCCCAAAAACATAGGTCCGCCATGAACATGCGTTGCCTCATGAATTTGGTCCTGCTTATCCCACCATGAAACACCGTCCATGGTATAAGGAGTCAGGTCTAATTGCATAAAAGCGCCTACTACAGATGCTCTTTCTCCTGGCGAAAGTGAAATCCAGTTTCTTCGGGGTTTTGTGACTTCATCACCTAAATACAAATTGGAGCAACCCGGATAAATGGCAAAATAATCATTCCACATATTACTCCAGGTTAAACCGGTTGATCCCTTTGCCCAATAAACCTTTAAAACTTCTGTACCACTCGATTGTGCAGCGCCAACGTTAGAAACCTTTACATATATATAATTGGGTTTGCTGTAAACGGTAGGATCCCTGTACTCTGCATCTTCATCCCCCACTAAATCCCATGCGTCACCAATTGCAGTAGTGAATGGATACGGAGTATATCCCGGGTGTGGATTCTGAAGCACCTTAATACCATCGCTGGTATAAATCGGATTAGTACAACTAACGCTGGGTTGGGCACCGTTGTTTATTTCATCATTTAAGCAGTCCCGTATCATGAGGTCCTGCGCAGATGATTTCAAAGAAAGAAATAACAGGAAAGTAAACGAAACACAAAAAAGTAATGTTAAAATTCCCGGAAACTTTTGTGAAGCGGGTTGCTTCTTACAGGTTAATAAACCTGTTGTCGGTTTTTTTTTCATAATATTAAAATTTAGATTGTTTAATAATTTGTTAATTGGAGGAATAAGAAATACAACGATTAAAGGATCATAATTTTTCCGTTACGGATATACCTCCCTTCTTTTTCTTTAATCATTGGTGTACTGATATCCAGGTAATAATTTCCTGCCGGTAAGGAGGGGCAGCTCAGCGTGATGGAAACTTCATCACTGCCGGTTTGGTCCCAGGTTACACGCGGGTATTTCCAGGCTAATTTTCCGTTTTGATCAAAAATCGAAATTTCAGCCGGGGAAGAGAATAAATTAATATCGCAGACAGCTATCGTAAAAAAATCCGAAACTATAGTCGGATAAATTTTAACATCCGTATTTTGTATCCATGTTTCTGCCTCACCTGTCGGTGTGCAATTAAGTAAAACATAATAAGATGGTGTACCTTGTGAAGGATGGATGACATCTGTTTTACCATCCTGGTTTAAGTCAATGGCAAGTGCAAGTACACATCCTGAAGCGCCCGGAAAGTTTTGAGCATTCGAAAAATTACCATTTCCGGTTCCCGGTAAAACAGCAATGCCGTTTAAAGTGTTATAGGCAACAAGAATATCCGGGATGCTGTCATTATTAAAATTAGCAAGAGCTACAAACCCCGGACTTAAATACCAGGGGCCCGGAAAATAATAGTAAGCAGGAGGAGCGAAAGAAAAATTTCCTGCATTAGTAAATACAGTAACGGATGTGTCCTGGGCATTGGCAGCAATAATATCCGGCAGAGAATCATTGTTTAAATCAGCGGCAGCAAGATAAAAAGGCCGTTCGCTGCAGGGCAATGAAACAGGCGCTGCAAAATTTCCTCCTCCCAGGCCGGGTAAAAAAATGATGCTGTATGCGAACCCGCCCGGTAAAGCTATATCCTCTAATCCGTCATTATTGAAATCAGCAAGTGTTATAGAACCCATCCATGCACCTGTGATGTACGTATTCAGTGTTGAAAAATTACCGTTGCCGTCACCCTTCAGAATGATTAACGCTCCGGAATAGCAGCCCACAGCTAAATCAAGAATCGTATCGTTGTCGAAATCATGGCAAATGACAACCTGGGGTGAACCCCCCGCCACGGGAATATTAATGGCGTTATTAAAAGTTCCGTTTCCGTTTCCGGTTAAAACAGATATATCATGGCTTGCCTGGTTGGTTGTTACCACATCCTGTTCACCATCGTTATTAAAATCTCCCATGCTCATTCCGCTCGACACGGAACCGGTTGCATAATTTACACCTGAACCAAAACTTCCTGCACCATCACCCGGCATAAAAGAAATATTATTGCTTGTTGAATTGGAAGTAACTAAATCAATAAATCCATCATTATTAAAATCGTCAGCAACCGCACCGTATATTCCGTTTCCCGCACCGGTAAAATGCAGGGCAGGCGGAGAAAAACACAATGATTGCGCGAATAAAAAACTAAGGTTAAGCTTTAGTAAGGATACAATGATTAAAAAAAATAATTGTTTTTTCATAAGGCTTAAATTACTTACAAAAAATATTTTATCAGTTTACAATTCTTTCATACACCTGTTTCTTCACTTGCACAAATGACAAACCACCGGGGAAAAAACCCGAAAAACGACTGATAAAAAAGACTGGGGATTCCTTTCTATCTATTGTTTATCAATGCAAGGGTAATGATAAAAACAATTGTTTTCGAAGAAATCAGAAAATATCCTTTTAATTTACGAATAAAGTATTACATGGACATCCGGGGTCTTGCCTTTTGTTTGAAAAAGAAAAATTACTTTCGCTTAAATGAAACAACCTGGAAAAATAATTTATTCCACTTTATTCTTTCACAATCTTCTTCACTGATCGATCTCCGTCAATAATTACATCAAGCAAATAAATTCCATTTGGAAGAAAGCCCAAGTCAATATTTTTTGTGTAAGTGTTGTCAAGATTATTTTCTTGTTTATTAAAAACTGTTTGCCCAAAAATATTTCTGATGGTAAAGATTGCACATTGCAAGTTTTGTTTTTGAATGATGAATGAAATATCATCAGTAAATGGATTTGGGAATACAGTTAATTGATTTTGTTGTTTTGTGTTCGTAACCATAGTTGTAAGCGTACTATCGCAGAATTTTATTATCCAGTAATCATGTGTGCAATGGGGGTTACATAAAGTATCCCAATTAGGTGATGTTTTATTCCCTCCGATTCCTGCTGTTGTACAGTTTCCCATTGCATAGCACCCGTCACTTGTCTGAATCGCAAAAGCTGTTTCATCATGCCATACGTAATCACAATCAGTACGGAGTGTTTTATCCCATTGCTTTGTACCAAGAGAATCTGTTTTTATTACCCATGTTTGCTCATATCCAAGGTTCCCCTCTGTTTTATCACCGCTTAGCCCGGAATAAGAATTACCTGCAATTAAATATCCACGGTCAGTTGTCTGAGAAATGTTGGCTAAATCATCTTCGTCATCTGTTCCGCCAAAATCCTTATCCCATTGTTTGTTGCCAAGCGAATCGGTTTTTACAATCCAGTAATCATGTCGAAAAAGGCAAGTCGGGCAAGGATCCCAAAGTGATTGTGTTTTATCACCACTGCTGTCAGATGCCGAAAATCCTGCCAGGATATAACCACCGTCTGTGGTTTGCGTTAATGAATAAAGGAAATCCTGAGCCGTTCCTCCAAATCTTTTATCCCATTGTTTATTACCGAGCGAATCTGTTTTTACAATCCAGTAATCGCACCGGTCAGAACAGGCTGTACAGGTGTCCCAAAGCGGCTGTGTTTTATCTCCGCTGATGCCTGAACCGGAATATCCTCCGAGTATATATCCTCCGTCAGTGGTTTGATGCAGTGAATGAAAATAATCCGCATATGTTCCGCCAAAATCCTTGTCCCATTGTTTGTTGCCAAGCGAATCAGTCTTTATAATCCAGTAATCCCACCAACCCCAGGAGTTTTGTGTTTTATCTCCGCTGATGCCTGAACCGGAATACCCTCCGATTATATATCCTCCATCAGAGGTTTGTTGCAATGAAAAAAAATAATCATCGTTGGTTCCACCGAAATCCTTATCCCATTGCTTGTTGCCGAGCGAATCTGTTTTTATGATCCAGTAGTCCCAAAGTCCCCACAAAGCCTGTGTTTTATCTCCGCTGATACCGGATTTGGAAGTGCCTCCCAGAATATATCCTCCATCAGTGGTTTGTTGCAGGAAATAAAGCCAGTCATTATTAGTTCCTCCAAAAGTTTTGTCCCATAGTTTGTTACCAAGCAAATCCGTTTTTACAATCCAGTAATCATAAGATTGTCCGCTTGGATCCCAAGCCGCCTGTGTTTTGTCGCCACCAATGCCCGAACTTGACCTTCCTCCCAAAATATAACCTCCATCTGAAGTTTGCTGGCAAGAAAAAAGTTCATCATCTTTTAATCCTCCAAACCCCTTGTCCCATTGTTTTACTAAAGGATTTTGGGCAAAAAGAAAGTTCATGAACAAAACTAAAATCAATGTTGGGTTTATTTTTTTCATGTTGTTATTTTTTTACTGCTGTTTGAATTAGCACTATCGTTTGTTCGGAGCGCAATGGGTTTCCGATAACGAAGAAGGGAGGGCATCCGCCTCAGGCGGATGATTACCTCTCAAA
>DATEMK010000153.1:0-5277 GCA_035275625.1 Bacteroidia bacterium | reverse complement strand
AAGATGAAAAAAGATAAAATCAGGCTGAATGCAGGAGAGTATTATGTGTGAGAATAAAATTTCACCTGAATAAAAAGAGGATAAATTATAATCCGCTGTTTTTTCTGAGTAAAGCTGCATTTCAAAACAGCTTTTAATGCTGCAGGGAAGATTTTCCCGTTTGTTTTCTTCGGTAAGCTTTTTTATAATATGGCATTTGCCATGACAGTGCAACTGAGGTTTATTCCTGTTTTCGCAAAGATGCTTTGAAATGAAATCCTTATTCAGCTCATAAGAAAAGCAAATCACACTTTTGCTCATTGAAACCAATGATACACATAGTATAAGAATGAATGAAGTGACAGTTTTCATATCGGCAAAAATATATTATTTTAATTAAAATGCCGGGAAAATTGTATTGTCAGGGAGATTGATAGAGATTGCCCGGGGACACCGGCAATGGTGGAAATGTGAAATCAGAATTATTTCCATTGTTTGAAAAATTGTTCAAAAGGTGCAAGCGTGGGTGAATAATTGAAAATTTATATACTTACATTTGTAATGGTCATCAACGTTTTTATTTTCGGATGCAAGTTTATTTTTAAATAATTTATTCAATTTAATCCTTGTAAATACTTACATGAGAAAACTATTCCGTCTGCCCGTTGCAGTGTTAATGACACTGTTTGCTGTTTCCGGTAATGCACAGCCTTACAAGCCTTATCTGAATATTCCCGTGGTACAATACGGAAACCTGCTCACGCCCATCCCGAATGCATGGACAGGTGGTTTTAACACCCCGGTTTTTTCACAAATTGATTTAAACGGTGATGGCATTAAAGATCTTTTTGTTTTTGAAAAAGAAGGTGCATCCCTGTATTATTTCCGCTATACCACTTACATCAATCACGGCACAGCCAACCAGGTGGATTATGAATATGCACCGGAGTACAAAGAGAGATTTCCTCCCGATTTGCATGATTGGGTAGTGCTTGTAGATTATGACTGCGATGGCAAAGAAGATATTTTCACATATAGTTATACAGGTGGAATGACTGTTTACCATAATGACTACGATTCAAACGGCTTACATTTTCACCAGGTATATAGTTTGGTTTACTCAAAATACAATGGAGTTCCGGTTAACTTATTTGTTGCGGCAAACAGCCAGCCTGCATTGGTGGATGTGGATAATGACGGTGATCTTGATGTACTGACTTTTGCAATAGCAAATTACCTCGTTGAATACCACCAGAACTTTGCAGAAGAAAATTTTGGCCGTTGCGATACCCTGGTGTTTGAAATGACAACCGGCTGCTGGGGACATTTTGGTTTAAACGGAGCTGACTGCGGATATACTTTAGGTGTAGGCTGTTTTGATGCAGCACCTCCGCAATCAAATGATGTATCTGGTTTAGAACATCTGCATTCGGGCTTTTGTGCAATAGCGCCTGATATGGATGGAGATGGTGATAAAGAATTTATAAACGGAGATGCACACTGCAGTTACCTGCAATACTTTACTAATGGCGGAACTTTGCTTTCTGCAAATATGATTTCATGCGACACTTTATACCCTTCCAATAATGCCATAGGGAATCCGCCTGCTTACTTATATTACCCGCAGTTGGGCCCTCATTATTTTGATACGGATAATGACGGCAATAAGGATCTCATTGTCGCGCCCTGTGCTGTGTACTCTAAAAATTTTAACAATGTATTGTTTTACAAAAACACTACTAATAATACCATAAATGATTTCACCTATATTAAAAACAGCTTGTTTGTGGACAATATGATTGAATTAGGCTCAGGAGCTAATGTTGCTCTTACTGATATTGACGGAGACGGTTTGCAGGATATGCTTATTGGCAATTATATATATACAGACCAGGTACCCGCGGCCGATCATGCGGCAGTGGCTTATTACCGAAATACCGGGACGGCAGCCAACCCTTCATTTAACCTTATGACGACTGATTTTTCAAACCTCAGCAGCATGGGCGTTATGGGGCTTTCTCCCACCTTTGGCGACCTGGATGGCGATGGCGATAAAGACATGATCATTGGCGGCAGTGACGGCTATCTTGATTATTTTCAAAACATCAGCGGCAACTATATTTTAACACAAGTCTGGATGACAGCCTGTAATGGCAACCCGATCAATTGCGGAGCTTATGCAAAACCCTTCATTATTGATCTGAACCGTGACGGAACATTAGATCTCGTGATAGGCGAAAAAGCTGGCAATCTTAATTACTATGAAAATACGGGTACAATTACTAACCCCTGCTTTACTTTTGTTACAAGTACATTAGGAGGCGTAAATGTTACACTAACCGGGGTTGATATTCATGGCTACAGCGCCCCCTTCATTTATGACAGCCTCCAGCATTACCAGCTAATGGTAGGATCGCGGAGCGGATTTGTCCGCAAATACAATAACATTGATAACAACCTTATGGGTAATTTTAATCTCATTGATTCCACGTTTATTTACGAACCTGTCAGTTCAACTGTTGCAGGCGCTGACATTAATGCTGACGGGAAAATGGATTTTCTCGTTGGAAATAATTCCGGTGGAGTGGCCTGGTATTCTAATGGCTCAACTATATCCGTCAATGAACTTGCGATGCAAAATTTCTTTACTATTTATCCGAATCCTGCAAAAAATGTGTTTTATGTAAAATTTGAAAAAATAAAAAAACACGCAGTTACCATCACTGATATGCTTGGCAAAATGATGTTTACATCTTACAAAAATTCATTGGCTGAAACGATTGATGTGAGCAAATGGAGCAGCGGAATGTACATTTGCAAAGTAGTGGAAGATGGAATCACAGAGAATAAAAAATTTATTGTCCGGCATTGAATTGAGGTTAAAAGAATTTAGTTTCGGAAGCACAGATACAACAGCGACCGGGTCCCTGAAAAGAATGCAGAGACCCGGTCGGCAAGTGCAGATTATTTTTCCTGCAGATTTAAATTTAAAACAGTTTATTTAATGACGCTCATCCGCTCAATAATTTTATTTCCGTCATTGCAGGTTATGATGCACTGGTACATTCCCTGTTGAAGCCCGCTGCCGTCAATGGAAAATTTATGATTGCCTTTTAGTAAAGATCTGTTCTCTGAAATGGTTTTTATGCTCCGCCCAGTAAGATCATAGATGGCAACTGAAATAATTTCATCCCTCGCAATATCAATTTCAAGAGTTGATCCGGTTGAAAAAGGATTTGGAAATATTTTTACACTGAAATTTTTCCTGTCATTTTCCAAGGACTGCTCTTCATATTTAGTTCCACCCACTGTGCAATTATCAATCCTTGCAAGAAACTCGCAGCCGTCTGTGGCAATAAAACCCTCGTTAAGCTGGATATAATCTTCCGCCTGGTATTGCACGTTGCGCGCACTTGCAGAAATCACATCTGTTGAAGCAATATAACCGCCTGATATTTTTCCGTAATTGCTGCTTCTTGTGCTTGCTAAAGTGATTGAGCCGGGGCATCCGACAGTAAAATAATGCGCCCTTGTAATTCCGTTGTAAGTACATTCAACTTTATATGTTCCTGTAGTTGAAGGAGCAAGAAGAAATTGAGCGGGCACATTATAATATGCGGCATGAGGGTATGAATAAGAAAAGGTGTTACTATAAATAGCGGTTCCCGAAGTATTCAGCACTTTTAACTGGATAGGAAGCAGTGCGGTGTAGTCTCTCACGCCCGCGGAAAAATAAATGGGGTCACCCGGATTGAAATGATTTTTATAAGAAACCACTTCTGAGTATCCGTGCGAATTCCCGTTAGTATCGCAGGTGGCATTTGTCCAGGGAGCGCTTAATGTGAAGATGGAAATTATTTTTCTGTTGTAATACGGTTCCTCGCTTGACCACAAGCTCGAATTATCTCCTGAATTACAATTGCCATTTTGAAAGGGATCACGTACAATTCCGAGATCATCATGCACTTCAAAGTGCAAATGCGGACCGCTTGAGTTTCCTGAGCTTCCTACCTTACCGAGATATTCTCCAACCTGCACTATATCGTCTTCTTCTTTGCCGGTAAGAGTACCTGATTTCATATGCATATAAATGGTGGTGCTTCCATCGCTGTGCGTTACGGAAATATGGTTTCCCGAACCATTACCGGGAACACCGGTTTTACAAGTTCGGTCAAACAGCCCGTCCTGCTTAGCTGAGATATAACCACTTTCGGCAGCCACAACATCCACACCCTCGGTGTCCATCATCTTCCAGGAAAACGGACCAATTCCAATATCAATTCCAGAGTGATCGTAACTACCAAGGTTTACATCATACGTTCTTGTTCCGCAGTTATAATCTTCCAGTGAGTGGGTAGCGCTATCTGCGGGATTCCCGATAGAAACCGGATTTAGATCCACATAGTTGCTGATGTAATAGCAACCTAAGTTATAATTATTGGTTGCCGGTGCAAGAGGCCATCTGAAGCTGTGCGCTCCAAATGCCTGCACACGGTTAGCACTGAGCTTCCCTTCGGCTTCCAACCGTTTTTTGCTTTGCGCTATATTGCTTTTTATGTGATCCATTTCTTCCTTTGTCACACATGGTCCTGTTTGCGAATACGTTTCACCATTGTTATATATAGCGGGAAGAGTTTGCTGGGCGATTACAGGTAAGCTGATAAAAGGAATCAGCAGGTAATAGATCAGCTTTATCAGTTGAATATTATTTTTTCTTTTCATTTGCTTTAATTTTTAGGAATAGTTTATCAATCCTTCGCACGAAACAATTATTTCGATTCAAGTGATTTAACTTTTTTCTCAAGGTCAATCACATACAAGGTAAGCTCTTCTATTTTCTCCAAAAGTTTTTTCTGCATTTCTCCCACTTCAATACCGTCCGCTTCTGCTTCTTTTGCAGAAGGAATACCCGGTAAATGTTTGTTTATTTTAATGTGATTTTCTATTTCCGATAATGAAGGCAGATCATAATTATCAGCAAAAACATAATCCGGCCAGCTTCCTGAGGTCTGTACTTTCAATTCTTCGCAGATAACTTTTCCATCTACCGAAAGCTTATAACCTGATGCGGGAGCAATGCTGCCCATCACAATTCTTCCATCATTCTGAATGGTCATGCGTGTGCTATAGCTGACGGTTGCATTTGCGCTCGCACCGTTAGCATGACTGCGGAACCATAAGTTTCCGGTTGTCGGATCGCAGGTAATATCAGCGCCATAACCTGCCTGTATAGTCTTGAAAGCAGTGGTGTAGTAAGAATTAAAAGCAATTCCGGGATAAGATGACATCAATGAAACT
>DATEMK010000152.1:0-7479 GCA_035275625.1 Bacteroidia bacterium | reverse complement strand
CTCAGGAGGATGCCCCGACCCGTTTCCGGGAACACCCTTATCTGACTCCTGAAACCTCAAACCATCTCCAGGTTGCCTCCGAATCATTCCGTATGTCACGAAGGGGCTACCGCTTGTTAAAAATCCTCGCCCTCTAAACTTTGTCCCATCGAGATAAACCCTAAACCTTTCTATCTTTACCCCAAAATTTAAAAACAATGCACAAAAACCTCGTCTTCCTCCTCCTGCTCACCTCCCTCCAAACCTTTGCACAAGACACAAAGTATCCAAATGATGCCGCCCTCATCCAGGAAAAAGGCATTCTCACCCCCGAACTCCTCTGGAAACTCGGTCGCGTTTACGAACCACGCCTTTCTCCTGACGGCAAAACCGTCATCTACGCCATCCGCACTTTCAACGTCCCCGAAAACTCCGGCAACACCGACATCTGGATACTGAACCTTGCCAACAACCAGTCAAAACCCCTCCTTACCGACCCCGCTGACGAATCCAACGCCCGCTGGCGACCCGATGGCAAAAAAATCACCTTCCTCGCCCCCGACAAAAACAAAATAGCACAGATATGGGAAATCAACCCAGATGGAACCGGCAAAATACAAGTCACCAATAACCTCACTGACATCTCCAACTACGGCTATGCACCTGCGTTAAACAACATCTGGTACACCGCCTCCGTCAAGCTCGACAAACAGGCTGTTGACCTCTACCCCGATCTCCCAAAAGCCACCGGGAAAATCTATGACGACCTCATGTATCGCCACTGGAATGCCTGGAGCGATGGCACCTATAGCCACATATTCGTAACAGGTTATGCTGACGGAAAAATCACAGGCACTCCCAAAGATATCATGACAGACGAACGCTTCGACTCCCCCATGAAACCCATGGGTGGCGATGAGCAAATCGCCATCAGCCCCGATGGAAAAACCATCGCTTACACCTGCAAAAAATTCTCCGGCACTCTCTATGCCGTCAGCACCAACTCCGAAATTTACCTCTGCGATATTGTCTCGAACACGACTACTAACATCAGCGCAGGCATGCCCGGCTATGATAAAAACCCCCGCTTCTCTCCCGATGGCAAAAAAATCCTCTGGCTCTCCATGGCAACCCCCGGCTATGAAGCCGACCGCAATCGCATCTTCACCCTGGATTTTTCCACAAAGATCAAAACTGAGCTCACCGAAGAATTCGATTACAGCGTTGAATCTGCCGACTGGAGCAATGATGGAAAAACAATTTATTTTCTCTGCGGTATCAATGCAACTGACCAACTCTGGTCTCTCGATGCAACCCCTGGCGCTAAAAAACCTGCCATCCGCCAAATCACTCACGATGTTGGCGACTACACCGACTTCTCCTCCGCAATGGATGGAAAAAATACTGTTATGATTACTTGCATGATGGCAGTGGCCCGCCCCGCTGAAATCTTCAGCATAAACCTGAAAGATGGCTCCTCCACCCAAATCACTTTCACCAACAAAGATGTATTAAACACTATCCAAATGGGCAAAGTAGAAAAGCGCATGGTAAAAGCCACTGATGGAAAAGACATATTAACGTGGGTCATCTACCCTCCCGGCTTTGATCCGTCAAAAAAATATCCTGCCTTGCTTTACTGCCAGGGCGGGCCCCAAAGCACCGTCAGCCAGTTCTTCTCCTACCGCTGGAACTTCCAGCTCATGGCAGCTAATGGTTACATCATTGTCGCTCCCAACCGCAGGGGGCTCCCCTCCTTCGGCACCGAATGGAACCGCCAGATATCAGGCGACTGGGGCGGACAAAACATGAAAGACTATCTTTCGGCTATAGATGAGGTTAGTAAAGAACCTTATGTAAATAAAGACAAGCTCGGAAGCGTAGGAGCAAGTTACGGTGGCTATTCTGTTTACTGGCTTGCAGGTCATCATGAGAAACGCTTTAAAGCGTTCATTGCCCACTGCGGAGTGTTCGATTTAAAAAGCATGTATGGCACCACCGAAGAGCTTTGGTTCCCCGACTTTGATTTGGGCGGCCCCTATTGGAAAAACCCCATGCCCGAAAGCTATAAGAAATTCTCCCCCAGCGATTATATCCAAAACTGGGACACCCCCATGCTGGTCGTTCATAATGAAAAAGATTTTCGTGTTCCCCTCGGGCAGGGCATGGAAGCTTTCACAGCCGCCCGTCTTCAAAATATCCCCGCGCGTTTCCTCTATTTTCCGGATGAAGGGCACTGGGTGAACAAACCTCAAAACAGCATTCTCTGGCAACGCGTCTTCTTCGACTGGTTAGACAAATATCTGAAATAACGCTCTGCTGACTGCTGCTACTGCTGTTTCTTGCTGCCACCGCTCACGGCCTGCTTCCTGCTTAACTCGGTAATCACCTCATCATAAATTTTCGTAAATATGGCAGGGTGTTCTGAATAAAACGACCAGCTTTTCATCAATTGGGCATACGTTATTTTATACTTGTTAAAAATAAACTTGTAATACGCCTGTTTCACATTTTTTGAATTATCAAAAGGCGCATTAAATTGTGACCGGGCTTCCGCCAGGTGGATATCCACCAACACCTGTACCATTCTATCTTTCGGAATAATATCAGCCGGAATTTTTTCTTCTTTCTTTGAACAGGAAGCAAAAGCCAAACTGCACAGAAAAAGAATAGAGATAAAATTTTTCATTTATTTCCTGTCAAACGTTAACCGTTGCCCCTTTTTATCTTCAAAAAACTTCCCGCTTTCATAAACTAAATTCCCATTTACGAAAGTATGTGTAACAGTTGTATTAAACGCCACTCCTTCAAATGGCGACCATCCGCATTTGGCAATGATATTTGATTTTCTGACTCTCCAGGTTTTATTCAAATCCACTAAAACCAAATCTGCATGATAGCCCTCGCGAATAAATCCACGCTTTTCAATTTGAAAACAAACTGCAACTGCATGGCTCATTTTTTCAACAATTTTTTCAAGGCTTATTTTTTTCTTATGATAAAATTCCAGCATGGCAACTAAAATGTGTTGCACTAACGGTCCGCCAGAAGGTGTTTTTGTATAGGCCTGCTTTTTTTCTCCTATTGTGTGAGGTGCGTGATCTGTTGCTATCACATCAATTTTGTTATTAAGAATACCCTCCAGCAAAGCATCGCGATCGTGCTTTGTTTTTATTGCCGGATTCCATTTGATAAAATTTCCAAGACGTTTATAATCTTCATTGCAAAACCAAAGGTGATGAATGCAGGCTTCTGCTGTAATTTTTTTTTCCTTCAAAGGAATTTCAGCGTCAAACAATTCCAATTCCCTGGCTGTTGAAATATGCAGGACATGCAGGCGTGTTCGGTACTTTTTTGCAAGTGAAACAGCCAGTGAGCTTGATTTGAAACACGCGTCTTCATTACGTATAACAGGGTGAAAGGCCACGGGTATATCATCCCCAAATTTCGCTCTATACTCTTCAAGATTTTTGCGAATTATGGTTTCATCTTCGCAATGAGTGGCAATCAACATGGGTGATTTTGAAAAAATATTTTCTATGGTTTTCTCATCATCAACGAGCATGTCACCCGTTGAAGAGCCCATGAAAACTTTTATTCCGCAAACGTTTTTAGAATTTGTTTTCAGCACTTCGTCTAAATTAGTATTGGAGGCGCCCATATAAAAAGAATAATTGGCTAAGGATTTCTGAGAAGCAATTCTGTATTTTTCTTCAAGCAGTTCCTGCGTAAGCGTGTTCGGAATAGTATTCGGCATTTCCATATAAGAAGTAATGCCTCCGGCAACAGCAGCTTTTGATTCAGTATATATATCTCCCTTTTGCGTCAGTCCCGGTTCACGAAAATGCACCTGGTCATCTATCACACCGGGCAGCAAATGCAATCCATCGGCATTTATTTCCCTGTAATTTTTTTTTGTGGAAATGTTTTCACCAATCTTTATTATCAACCCGTCCTTCAATAAAATATCAGAAGAAAAAATTTTTCCTTCATTTACGATAGTTGAATTTCGAATAATAACCGGATCAGACAATTTCTAATTCTAATTTTTAATTTTTAATTTTTAATTTTCAATCCAACCATCTCTTCAGGTCGTACCCATTCATCAAATTGTTCGGCTGTAACATATCCTAAATCAATAGCGGTTTGCTTTAAAGTTTTTCCCTGCTTGTGCGCGGTCTGTGCAATTTCAGCAGCTTTGTAATAACCGATTTTTGTATTCAACGCTGTCACCAGCATAAGCGAATTGTTCAGGTTATTTTTTATGTTTTCTTCTATTGGTTCAATTCCTGTTGCGCATTTATCGTTGAATGACATACATACATCACCTATCAGTCTTGCAGAATGCAGAAAATTATAAATCATCATTGGTTTGAAAACATTTAATTCAAAATGTCCTGTTGCTCCGCCAATGTTTATGGCAACATCGTTTCCCAATACTTGTGCAGCTATCATAGTCATTGCTTCGCATTGGGTAGGATTTACTTTACCGGGCATAATGGAAGAACCCGGTTCGTTATCGGGAATAAAAATTTCACCTATGCCGCATCGCGGACCGCTTGAAAGCAAGCGAATATCATTTGCAATTTTCATCAATGAACAAGCCACTGTTTTTAATGCACCATGCGATTCAACAATTGCATCATGCGCTGCCAGCGCTTCAAATTTATTTTCAGCCGTTACAAAAGGAAGTTTTGTTAACGAGGCAATATGCTTTGCAACATTCATATCATAATTTGGCGGAGTATTGATTCCGGTTCCAACGGCTGTCCCGCCTAATGCAAGTTCTGATAAATGCTTTAATGTATTTTCAATCGCACGTATTCCATGGTCGAGTTGAGAGACGTATCCCGAAATTTCCTGCCCTAACGTTAAGGGGGTTGCATCCATTAAATGTGTTCTCCCGATTTTCACCACATTCATAAACGCTTTTGATTTTGCCGCAAGCGTATCACGCAATTTTTTTATTCCGGGAATGGTGTTCTCTGCTAAAATTTTATATGCGGCAATGTGCATCGCAGTTGGAAAAGTATCATTGGAAGATTGCGATTTGTTTACATCATCATTCGGGTGAATTATTTTTTTGTCGTCAGTTAATTTTCCTCCCGATAAAACATGAGCCCGGTAAGCAATGACTTCGTTCACATTCATATTGCTTTGAGTTCCACTCCCTGTTTGCCAGACTACAAGAGGAAACTGGTCATCTAATTTACATTCGAGAATTTCATCGCATACTTTACTGATCAAATCGCATTTATCTTTTGTTAAAACTCCTGCATCAAGGTTGGTTAATGCTGCAGCTTTTTTAAGATAAGCAAATGCACGAATAATCTCTTTCGGCATTTTGTTTATATCCTCTGCGATTTTGAAGTTTTCAATGGAGCGTTGTGTCTGTGCTCCCCAGTATACATGTGCGGGAACTTCTACCATTCCCATCGTGTCTTTTTCTTTTCGGAATTCCATACTAATTTGTTTTAGCCACTAATTACACTAATTTTCACGAATGAATTCGTGTTAATCCGTGCAATTAGTGTTTCTTTTTTGGATTTATGAAATCAATAATAGTTTCCACAGGTCTTCCGATAATTGCTTTGTCCCCGTTAATCACAATCGGACGTTCAATCAAAATCGGGTTGCCATGTAAAATTTTTATCCATTCAGCATTTGAAATTTTTTTGCCTTCATAATTTTCTTTGTACAATGGTTCTTTTTTGCGGACCAATTGTTCGGCTTTTATGCCAAGCATTTTTAAAATTTCTTTTAATTCGTTTTCTGAAGGAGTTTCAACTAAGTATTCAATTTTTTCAAATTTTTCCTTTGCATTATCTCTGATCAACTTTAAAGCAGTCTGGCAAGTTGCACAATTAGCTTTGAAATAAACTTTTAACATAAATATTTTTGCCACGAATTACACGAATTTTCACTAATTAATTCGTGTAAATTTGTGTAACTGGTGGCTATTTTACTGTACTGTTTTCCATCAAATATGCTTTCATAAACTCATTTAAATCACCGTCCATCACTGCCTGTACATTAGATGTTTCATAATCCGTTCTTAAATCTTTCACCATTTTATAAGGATGAAAAACATAACTGCGGATTTGTGATCCCCATTCAATTTTTTTCTTAGTGGCTTCAGTGGCTGCTTTTGCTTCGTTTTGTTTGCGCAGTTCCAATTCGTACAATTGTGATTTAAGCATTTTCATAGCACGTTCGCGGTTGGCGCTTTGTGAGCGTTCTACCTGGCAGACAACAACGATTCCTGTGGGAAGATGTTTTAACTGAACTTTTGTTTCCACCTTGTTTACATTTTGTCCGCCTGCTCCGCCTGAACGGGAAGTTTGCATTTCAATATCTGCATCCTTGATTTCAATATTAATCGTATCGTCCACCATGGGATATGCATAAATCGATGCAAAAGAAGTATGGCGTTTTGCATTAGAATCAAAAGGGGAAATTCGTACCAACCGGTGCACCCCATTTTCCGCTTTCAAATATCCGTAAGCGAAATCTCCATCAAATTCCAATGTTGCAGATTTTATTCCTGCCACATCTCCATCCTGGCGGTCCACTTCGGTCACTTTATATCCGTTGCGTTCGCCCCAGCGGATGTACATGCGCATGAGCATCTCAGCCCAGTCGCAGCTTTCTGTTCCGCCTGCTCCTGAATTAATGTTGACAACCGCGCTTAAAACATCTTCATCACCGCTGAGCATATTTTTAAACTCCAGGTCATCAAGTTGCTTTAACAAGGTCTGATAATGAGCTTCCACTTCCTGCCCGGAAGCGTCACCGGATTTCATGAAATCAAAAAGCACTTTTAAATCTTCGTAAGAAGATTCAATCTGCTGGTAAGGCTGTGTCCAGTTCTTTTTATGCTGGATTTCTTTTAAAATTTTTTCGGCACGTTTTGGATCGTTCCAAAAATCGGGAGCGTGGGTGAGTTGTTCTTCGTCTTTTATTTGCAGCAGTTTTGACTCCACGTCAAAGATGCCTCCTCAGTGCGTCAAGGCGCTCTCTTATGTCTCTTAAATTTTCCTGTATCATACGGACGCGAAATTAGTTATTTGTTATTCGTTATTGGTAAACAAGAAAATCTTTTCATTTAATTTAATTTTCGATTCTTAAAATTTCCCACACCAATTCCGGCTCAAATCCTTTTCCGATGGCATGCTGCGCAACTTTATAATTTTTCTTTAATACATTTTTTTCAGAAATTTTTTTTGAATACGATGCAATGATTTTTTCCAAAGTCTTTTGATAATCTTTTTCATCGAACTGGTTTAATGCTTTGCGGATGCAGTAATCGGAAACTTTTTTTTGTTTCAGCGCCAGCTTAATTTTTATTCGTCCCCAGTTTTTTATCCTGAATTTTCCACCTGCATAGGCAAGGGCAAACCGCTCTTCGTTCATAAAACCTTCTTCGACCATCTGTGTGATCATACGTTCTACATCGCGTTTGTGCAAACCCCATTCATATAACTTATCGCGCAATTCCTG
>DATEMK010000151.1:0-2200 GCA_035275625.1 Bacteroidia bacterium | reverse complement strand
ATTCTGATTCCTCTTCATCCCCTGCATATCCCTTCATTATTCCGCGGCTTGAGCTTTTGATAAAGGAGAGAATCTCATCCCGTTCTTTGGTTGCAGGCATTTCTACTTCAATAATTTCAACGGCTTTTTTGTAATTATATCCTTTCATAAAAAATGTGCGGTATATTTCCTGGATTTCATTTATCTTTTCATTGTTGAATCCCCTTCTCTTTAACCCGATTGAATTTATACCTACAAATGCCAGTGGTTCCCGTGCTGCTTTTGTAAATGGCGGCACATCTTTTCTTATCAATGAACCGCCTGACACCATTACGTGTCCCCCGATATGAACAAACTGGTGAACAGCGGATAACCCGCCAATGATTGCAAAGTCATCAATTATAATATGACCGGCAAGGGTGACACCGTTAGCAAGAATGCAATTATTTCCAACCACGCAATCGTGCGCAATGTGTACGTACGCCATTAACAAACACCCCGAACCAATAACAGTTTTTCCAAGCGCTTTGGTGCCTTTGTTAATGGTGACAAATTCCCTGATGGTTGTATTATCTCCTATGATTACGGTTGTATTTTCTCCCTCATACTTTAAATCCTGCGGGATCGCTGAAATTACTGCACCGGGAAATATTTTACAATTTCTTCCAATGCGCGCTCCGTCCATAATGGTAACATTTGGACCAATCCATGTTCCATCGCCTATTTCAACATTTCCAAAAACAGTTACAAAAGGATCAATACTAACGTTTGTCCCGATCTTGGCTTCGGGACTGATGGAAGATAATTTTGAAATCATGTACCTTCTTTTCGAACTATTTGAGCCATCATTTCTGCTTCCACAACAATTTTATCCCCTACAATTGCATCGCCCCGCATGTGACAAATTCCTCTCCTGATCGGTGAGAGTAATTTTAAATTAAAAACAACAGTATCACCCGGGCTCACTTTATTTTTAAACCGTGCTTCGGTAATTTTCATAAAATAAGTCCAGTAGTTTTCAGGATCGGGAACAGAATTAAGGACTAAAATGCCACCGGTCTGCGCCATTGCTTCCACCAAAATAACTCCGGGCATTACAGGGTTTCCGGGGAAATGTCCCTGGAAAAACCATTCATTCATGGTTACATTTTTCAGCCCTACCACATGCTCTTTGCTCAATTCAAGTATTTTATCAATAAATAAAAACGGAGGACGGTGAGGTAAAAATTTCTGAATGTCGTTTACATTATATAAAGGAGGTTTACTGAGATCAAACTGAGGAACCTTTTTTGCTTTTTCTTTTTTGATAAGTTCTTTTATCTTTTTTGCGAAAGCAATATTTGCTGCATGTCCGGGACGTGCTGCGAGAATATGTGCTTTCACCGGCATTCCAATCAAAGCAAAGTCACCGATAATATCAAGCAGCTTATGCCGGGCAGGCTCGTTTTGAAAATGCAGCTTTATATTATTGAGGAAACCTTTTTCTACCACTTCCACTTTCGGTTTGTTGAACAAAGATGAAAGCTCATCTAATTTTTCCTGCGAAACAGGTTTGTCCACCACTACAATTGCGTTATCAAGATCACCACCTTTTATTAAATCATGTTTTACCAATGATTCAAGCTCGTGTAAAAAAACAAACGTGCGGCATTGAGAAATGTCCCCTGTAAACTCTTCGATTTTATGCAACTGTGCATGTTGCGTTCCGAGCACTTCAGAATTATAATCAACCATTACTGTTACTCTGAAATCTTCACTCGGAACTGCAAGCATTTCAACATTGCGTGAAGCATCTTCAAAAGTGAGATTTTCCCTTAGTTCAAAAAACTTTCTTGGTGCTGCTTGTTCGGAGATACTTGCCTTTTGCAAAGCATTGATAAAAGGAGCAGAACTTCCATCCATGATGGGAACTTCCGGACCATCTAATTCCATTAATACGTTATCAATTTCCAGGCCTGCAAGAGCTGCAAGAGCATGTTCAGTGGTGCTTATTTTAATTCCATTCTGGCTGATCGTGGTTCCGCGCGAAGTATCCACCACATTATCTATATCCGCATCAACAAAAGGCTTATCGGGCAAATCAATTCGCTGAAATTTATAACCATGATTTTCAGGAGCCGGTTTAAAAGTGATTTTAACTTTCTCACCGGTATGCAGCCCTACTCCTGAAATGGTAACTGACTTTTGAATGGTTGTCTGGTTTGGATGCATCTTGGTTATT
>DATEMK010000150.1:0-5043 GCA_035275625.1 Bacteroidia bacterium | reverse complement strand
AAGAATCAAGACTGCTGTAATTTTCTTTTTCAAGATGGTGCATCCATTGTTCGTTGTGAATGCAAACAAGAAATTTTTTTTTCCGGAGTGTTTCAAAATTTTTATAAATATTTTTTGAATAGTCCTCCAGGTATTTTCCTGACAGGTGAAATGTAAAGCTGAAATAGTTTCCCCACCAGAACATGGAACGAAAAGCAAAAATATTTTGCCTGCTGAAAATTCGCGGGTTGTCCAGTACGATATAGGGGAGCCCCAGGTAGTTTTCGCCTTTACTGATTTTGCCGCTTATGATTTTTACTTTCTGAGGAAGATATTTTTCGTTTTCTGTTTTTAAAATTTCAATATCATTATTCAAGTCATGAAAAAGAGAAATCATTTTTTGAGTAATAATACTTTTCTGCCTGAAAAAATCCTGGTGGCCTATCAGTTGAACTTCATCACGTGTAAATTTGAATTTGCTATCTTGCATCCCTTAAATTTTATGCAGCAATAATAGTCAATAGCATTTGAAAAAGCTCACCGCGCTCGTCCTCAAATCCTTCATCGGACCTTTTATTCTGACATTTTGCATTTCAATGTTTGTGCTGCTTATGCAATTTCTGTGGAAATATATTGATGACCTTGTTGGCAAAGGATTGGATTGGCTGACGATAGCAGAACTGATTTTTTTCACCTCAGCAACATTGGTTCCGCTTGCTTTGCCGCTTGCCATTTTAGTTTCTTCAATTATGACTTACGGAAATATGGCTGAACATTTTGAAATTGTTGCCGCAAAATCGGCAGGAGTTTCTTTGCAAAGGTTAATGCGGCCTCTTTTTATTGTTGCGGCAGTGGTAAGCGCACTTGCCTTTTATTTTTCAAATTATGTTTTGCCGGTTGCAAATCTGAAAATGGGTTCTTTGCTTTACGATGTCCGCCAGCAAAAACCTGCGCTCTACATCCGTGAAGGAATATTTTATAACGGAATTGATGGTTACAGCATTCGTGCCGGCAGGAAAAGTCCGGATGGGAAAAAAATTTATAACGTAATGGTTTATGATCATACCAGGGGTAACGGAAACAATAAAGTAATTCTTGCAGATTCGGGAATAATGTCTTCAACAAATGATCAGAAATATTTACTGGTTACCTTATTCAGCGGCAACAGTTATGAGGAAGAAAACAAGCGAAAAGGAAAATATGATACCCACCCGCTCACGCGCGTGGCTTTTAAAAGCCAGTTAATTCGTTTTGATCTTTCCACATTTAAGCTTTCAAGAACGAATGAAGATTTGTTTAAAGACAATTGGCAGATGCTGAATTTTCGTCAGCTTACTTATGCGATAGACAGCTTAAATAAAAAATTTAATCAGCGAAAAACCGACATGATTAAAGAGTCTAAAATTTACTTATCAATTTTGCGCGATTCAAACGATATTAAAACTATACCCTCTTCCGTAACGGCTGAGGACCCTGTTCTGATAAAAGGGAATGTTTCAATAAACGCAGTGATGGAAACGGCATTGAGCAGCGCAAGAAATCTGAAAACTTATTATGAAAATAATGCAGACGAATTGGACAGCAAACAAAGCAACATCACCCGTTTTACAATTGAATGGCACCGGAAATTTACCTTGTCAATTGCCTGCTTTATTTTATTTTTAATTGGCGCTCCGCTTGGCGCCATCATTCGTAAAGGAGGGCTTGGAATGCCGATAGTAGTGTCCATTATTTTCTTTTTATTTTTCCATATCGCCTCCATCACGGGAGAGAAATTTGCAAAAGAAGGAGTAATTTATCCGAATGAAGGCATGTGGATTGCGCCCTTAATACTCCTTCCCATTGGAATATTTTTAACATATAAGGCAACCAAAGATTCAGCATTATTTGACATGGATGCGTATTTGAATTTTTTCAAAAAACTAAAAAGAAAAAAGGCGGTTTGAAAATTCTGCAGCTTTGTATTCGTGTTCCTTATCCGCCTTCTGATGGCGCAACTATTGCCATGTACAATATTTCAAAATCCTTTTATGAGAATGGCTCTCAATTAAAAATTCTCGCTTTCAACACAAATAAAAACTTTGTTCCGGGAGAAAAAATTTCTGAAGAGTTCCGGAAGCATACAGGAATAGAAACTGTTGAAATTGATTTGAGCATAAAGTTGCTTCCTGCATTTTTAAATTTGTTTACAAAAAAATCCTTCAATATTTCAAGGTTTTTTTCAGAGAAGTTCAATGACAGGCTTAAAAAAATTTTAGCTGATGGTTCTTATGACATTGTTCACCTGGAAGGGCTTTATGTAACCCCCTACATAGAAACCATCAGAAAGTTTTCAAATGCAAAAATTGTTTTGCGTTCGCATAATGTCGAGTATATAATATGGGAACGCCTTGCAGCTTCGGTAAAAAACTCTGTAAAGAAAAAATATTTGAAATTTCTTGCAAAACGTTTAAAGAAATATGAAACAGGATTGCTCAATAAATATGATGCAATTGTTCCTATAACTTCTGTTGATCAAAATATTTTTCAGTCACTCGGGTGCAATATTCCAATCAGGACATCGCCACTCGGTGTGGATGTAAATGAGTATCCTTTTGAAAAAAAAATGCCTGCAGAGTTTTCTGTCTTTCATCTCGGCTCCATGGACTGGATGCCAAACTTAGAGGCAGTTGACTGGTTTTTAAATCATGTTTATGAGAAATTAACCAGGCAGCTTCCTGGAATTAAAATTTGTCTTGCGGGTAAAGATATGCCCGGGCGGATAAAAGAAATGGCAGGCAGGAATTTGATTGTAATGGACCGGATTGAAGATTCAAAAGGATTCATGAAAGATAAATCAGTGATGATTGTTCCGTTATTATCAGGGGGAGGAATGAGGGTTAAAATTATTGAAGGAATGGCTTCGGGTAAAGCGATAGTCAGTACCACTATTGGTGCGGAGGGAATAAATTACACGAACAATAAAAATATTTTAATTGCGGATACTCCTGATGATTTTGTGGCAGCCATAATAAAATTTAAAAAGGATAAGGAATATTGTAAATCAACAGGTGAAAATGCCCGGAAACTTGTCGAAAATGAATATGACAATAAGGTAATCGGGAAAGAGCTTTTAAATTTTTATAAAAAACTTATTTTAAAACCCGGGGCGTGAAACCCAGTCTAAACAGACAAAGGCTGCCTTACGGGGCAGCCTTCATCTGACAACTAACCTAAACCACTAAACCATATCTTAAATATTTTTTAAAAGTTTTGGAATGAATATTTGTTCGTTTCCGGGTCAGTTTCCGGGCTGCCTTACGGGGCAGCCCTTCACCTGACAATCAACCCAAAAGCTAACCAAAAACCAATCTTCAATTTCTTTTAGCGGCTTGCAGGTGCAGGGTTGTCTTACGGGACAACCCGCTACCTGACAAACAACCTAAAAGCTAACCAAAACCATTTCGTATATTTCTTAATCAAAGAACTGTTTTAATTTATCTTCCGCCACAACTCTCCTTTACCCAACGTTAATAGAATTACAATTTTAACGCCTCCGGATGGCATTAGATACCTGTCAAAAAGTTTTGTATTACAGTTGTAAGCATTTTCAGAAAAACCGCCAAAAATGTGACAATTTTAAGCCTGTGAAATAAAGAACAAGAGTGAAGAAATGAAAAACAGGGGTTCAGAAATTAAAAATAATAAGGAAAGAATCACTAATTTTGTATGTTAATTTATTGAATTTGTTATTTTTCTGATTAATGATTACATATTAAAAATGGAAAACGGAAAAGAAATTAAGCTGAGCGCAATTGAAGATGCAATTGCTGATGTGAAGAAAGGCAAAATTATAATTGTTGTGGACGATGAAGATCGTGAGAACGAAGGTGATTTTATTACTGCCGCACGAAATGCAACTCCTGAAATGATTAATTTCATGGCAATGCACGGGCGCGGTCTTATTTGTGCTCCTTTAGCAGAAAAGCGCTGCGATGAGTTGCGTCTTGAAATGATGGTTATAAAAAACACATCATCTCATGAAACTCCCTTTACCGTTTCAGTTGACTTGCTCGGACATGGATGTACTACCGGAATCTCCGCAAGCGACCGTTCTAAAACAGTTCAGGCATTAATCAATCCCGAAACAAAGCCGGAGGATTTGGGACGACCCGGCCATATTTTTCCTTTGAAAGCGAAAGACGGAGGAGTGTTGCGGAGAGCCGGCCATACGGAAGCAGCAATTGATATCGCTATGCTTGCAGGATTTGAATCAGCAGGAGTGCTGGTGGAAATTATGAATGAAGACGGAACGATGGCACGTTTGCCACAACTGCTGAAAATTGCAGCGCGCTTTGATTTAAAAATTATTTCCATTGAAGATTTGATTTCTTACCGCATAAAAAATGAAAGTCTTATCGAAAAAGAAGTGGAAGTTAAATTACCAACTGAATGGGGGAACTTTCATCTTGCAGCGTATAAACAAGTTACCACCGGCCAGGAGCATCTTGCCATCTATAAAGGAGAATGGAAAAAAAATGAACCGATATTAGTACGTGTACATTCATCCTGCCTGACAGGCGATATTTTCGGATCATGCCGTTGTGATTGCGGGCAGCAGTTGCATCGTTCTATGCAGATGATTGAAGAAGAAGGCAAAGGAGTGATCGTTTACATGAACCAGGAAGGGCGCGGCATTGGCTTGCTCAATAAATTAAAAGCATATAATCTGCAGGAAAAAGGCATGGATACTGTTGAAGCCAACCTGGAATTAGGCTTCAAAATGGATGAGCGCGATTACGGAGTGGGAGCACAGATACTGCGAAACCTCGGAGTTACTAAAATGCGTCTGATGACTAATAACCCCACCAAACGAGCCGGATTGATCGGTTATGGTTTGGAGATCGTAGAAAATGTTCCGATTGAGATTCAGTCAAATGTTCATAATAAGCTTTATCTCGAAACCAAAAGGGATAAGATGGGACATTCCATAAAGGTTGGAGAGTAGAGTTTAAGTTTACTCTTTCACAAACTTCCTGACCGCTTTTTCCTTTCCCTGCCTGTCCCGCAGGCAGGCATCACTTA
>DATEMK010000149.1:0-3391 GCA_035275625.1 Bacteroidia bacterium | reverse complement strand
AATTTTCATAGGAACCATTTATTTTCTTTATGCAAAAAGCCAGTCAAAGCCGGTGACATACAAAACTGAATCTCCGTTTGTCACCAACATTATTAAGAAAAGTGTTGCCACAGGGGCGGTTATCCCGAGAAAAGAAATTGCTATCAAATCAAAAGTATCCGGCATTATTGAAAAGATGTATAAAATAGCCGGTGACCCTATAAGAGAAGGAGAAGTCATTGCCAAGGTAAAAATAATTCCTGATATGATTAATCTGAATAATGCAGAAAGCAGGCTGACACGCGCGCAGATTAATTTCAACAATGCGAAAACAGATTATGACCGCACGAGCGAATTATTAAAAAATGGAGTCATTTCAAAAACTGATTTCCAGCAAACCGAGCTCACTTACAATAATGCGAAGGAAGAATTGGAATCATCGGAAAGCAATCTTCAATTAATTAAAGAAGGAGCTTCGAAAAAAACCGGGGTAGTTTCCAACACATTGATACGTTCCACTATAACAGGCATGATACTCGACATCCCGGTTAAAGAAGGAAACTCGGTCATTGAAAGCAATACTTTCAACGAAGGAACAACCATAGCCTCGGTGGCCGATATGGGTGAAATGATTTTTGAAGGAAAGGTGGATGAGTCTGAAGTTGGAAAGCTGAAAGAAGACATGGAACTTATTCTCACTATCGGTGCAATAGACAAACAAAATTTTAAGGCAAAGCTGGAATACATTTCTCCGAAAGGAGTGGCAGAAAACGGTGCCATTCAATTTCAGATTCGCGCAAAAGTGGAATTGGAAAAAAACTTTTTCATCCGTGCCGGATACAGCGCCAATGCGGATATTGTTCTCGAACGCAGGGACAGTGTCCTTGCTGTAGCTGAAGGTTTGATTGTCTTCAAAGACGATACTGCTTTTGTTGAAGTGGAAACCTCTCCGCAGAATTTTGTGAAACGCCAGGTTAAAACAGGATTATCTGATGGCGTCAATATTGAAGTGCTGGAAGGATTAAGCAAATCGGATAAGCTGAAAGCCGGTGAAGTGAAACCTGAAGAAGAGAAAGCAGAGTAAACGAAAAGCATAACCAGAAGCAGAAAACCAACAAACAATCTCTAAAATAAGATCAGCTTCCATCAGTGATTTTACAAGAGCAGCACTACCCTCAATATGAATTTCATGCCCTGGCATTTGTTTTAGCTTAGTGACTTCTTCCACCACATTTTCTTTGATAATTGTCGTATTATTCCAGTCTGCTTTTTGAATTATTACTCTGCATCCGGAGGAACAGAAAAACAAGAAGATCAGTTATTTTATGTTGCTCTCTAATTTATCAAACGAAGATTGCCATCCTTTCATACAATCATCGGTCATTTCAGGAGGCAGTCCGGCATGTTGCAGCTTCAAATTTGTTTTACCATCCACTTCTTCAAATTCTACTGTAACCATTAGTTCTAACGCCCATTCTCCCGGCATTTTATAATAAGAAGCAGGAACTATGTTGCCTGTGCTGTCCGCAAAGCTATCCGTAACAACTATTTTCTTTTGAGGTATAATTTCTTTATACGTTCCGGTTGACCAAATCTTTTTTCCATCTTCCCCCTGCATGGAAGCTAAAAATTTACCGCCAATTTTAAAGTCAATGGTGCAGTCAGGACAAGTATATTCTTTAGGACCCCACCATTTTTTAAAGCTTTCCGGTTCTGTCCACGCTTTCCACACTGTATTAAGCGGAAGGTTCAATGTTCTTTTAATAGAAAGTGTTTTTTGTTTTTCTTCAATTGAGTTTTGTATCATTTTTTTGGTTTTAATCCCGATAGCTATCGGGAGTGAATTAATAATCAGTCAGCAAAGGTGAATACCTTTATATCAAAAAGTGTTACACAACTTTAGAAATAAGTTACATGATTCACACATTTCATGGTATATATCTCTTTTTAAGCAAGCCCGGCAGCAAAACGTGTGAATCTTGTAACTCTTTTCTTTAATTGTGTAATGCTTTCCGGAACTATACGACTCACCTTTGCAGTGTAATAATACTGTTACAAAATAATAATAAACAAAAATGAAATCAAAAAAATTATTTCCCATCATGGCAATGCTGTTGGTTGTAATGGCAGGTTGTAAAAAAAGTGACGATGCCAATTTACAGGGTTCCGGTTTACAAGATTCCGATTTATCTTCCAGGATGTCTTCAACAGAATCGTCAGTCGCCCGCAGAGCAGTGGTAAATCTTGGTACTGCAGGTCAATATGCAATCCTGTCTAAATCAGGAATCACCGTTGTCCATCCATCTGCAGTTACCGGTACTGTCGGAACAAGCCCGATCACCGGTGCTGCTATTCACCTGACTTGTGCCGAAGTGACGGGAACTATATACTCAGTTAATGCTGCCGGCCCACTTCCATGCAGGGTAACTAACCCCAGCGGGCTGACTACAGCCGTTGGAGATATGCAAGCCGCTTACACCAATGCCAAGGGACGTTCTAACCCGAATTTCTTAAATGAAGGTGCCGGAAATATCGGAGGCTTAACTCTTACAGAAGGCCTGCATAAATGGACAACTGCTCTTATTATTCCAACGAATATTACTATTTCGGGCGGCCCTAACGCTGTCTGGATATTCCAGGTTGCCGGAACGCTTAATATGAGTTCGGGAGTGCAGATTATTCTGAGCGGAGGCGCACAGGCAAAGAATATTTTCTGGCAGACAACCGGGGCTGTTACTTTAGGGACGAACAGTCATTTTGAAGGAAACATTTTAGGGAAAACAGGTATTAATTTGCAGACAGGCGCATCAATAAACGGAAGGCTGCTCGCACAAACAGCGGTAAGCCTGCAAATGAATTCTGTTACAAAACCACAATAAATTAAAGGAATCAAAATTTTCAAAAATGCTGTCTGCCAATAGCAGGCAGCATTTTTTTATCTACAGAAGTTGTTTCTGAAAGCTCCCGGACTGCATAAACAGTCACAAATTCTCAAGGGCATTGAGCCTTTTGTGTTTATTTTTAAAAAAATACACAGATCAAATTACTTTTTACCGGGTTAACCGGTAAAAATAAAAAAGGGAGGAAATCCCTAACCTCCCTAACTAAAACTAAATCCCGGGAAAATAAATTCTTCCATGAGGATGAAAGATGCTCTTTTTACCCGATCAGGCGTTGCAAATCTGTGCATGTTTAAAGAATGAATTATTACACAATTCTGAATAAAAGTCACATAATTCACAGGTTTAAAAAGCTGCGAAACAGTAAACATTCACAAATTCTCAAGGGCATTGAGTCTTTTGTGCTTTATCTTTTTAAAGAAGGACGGAGTTAAGCCGGTTACCTTTTTAAACTGGGTGGAGAGGTGCGCCACACTGCTGTAATGGAGCTTCCATGCGATTTCGGAAAGTGT
>DATEMK010000148.1:0-4655 GCA_035275625.1 Bacteroidia bacterium | reverse complement strand
TTCATTTTTTTTAAATTTATCAAACTTTTGAAACTCGCTCTGTACCTCATAAAGAAGCAAACAAATATATTACTTTTTTTTATTCCGCAAACAATTTTTGTAAATTTTTTATTTGCTCAGAAGTATAACTTTACAACTTATACTGTTGCTGACGGGCTGCCGAATAACCAGATTAATGACATTTTCCAGGATCAAACCGGAAAATTATGGATAGGAACCATGAATGGTGCCTGCACCTTTGACGGAAAAAATTTTACAAAATTCAGCCAGGATAATATCCTGTCAAATAATTCCGTAAAAAACATCACACAGGACAGCAAGGGCAATATCTGGCTGGGGGTCAATCGCAAAGGAGCATGCATGTTTAACGGAACCGACTTTAAGTTTTTCACATTAAATGAGGGTTTGCTGAGTGACATTGTAAATGCAATCTGTGAAGACAAGGAGGGTAATATCTGGATCGGGACTTCGGATGGTTTGAGCAAATATGATGGAAAAAAATTTACAAGCATCACCACTTCTGCCGGTTTAGTAAACAACAATGTGTATTCCATTTTCAGGGACCACGATGACAATCTTTGGATAAGCACCATTGGTGGAATCAGCAAATTCAACGGAAAAGAATTTACTAATTATACAACCGATAACGGTTTGGCAAATAATATCAGTTACTGTATTACTCAATCTGTTGATAAAAAAATCTGGATCGGAACTAAAAAAGGAATATCATCTTTTGACGGGAAATCATTTAAAAATTATTATTCATTAAACGGACTTGGAGATGAAAATGTCAGGGATATTGTGGAGGATTCAAAAGGCCGCTTATGGTTCGCCTCTGATGGTGGCGGGGTCAGCTATCAGGAGGACTCCTCTTTTCTTCACCTGACACATGAAGAAGGTTTATCCAATGATAATGTATTGTCTGCCATTATTGACCGCGAAGGAAATTTCTGGTTTGGCACTACAAACGGGTTGAGCAAATACACCGGGGACCGTTTTATCACATTTACTTCCAATGATGGCTTGAGCAATAATAATATCCTGTCGATTTTTGCAGATACCTCAGGCAATATTTTTTTTGGCACAGTGACCGGTGGAATTAATTGTTATGATGGCCATTCCATTCGCAATATTAAAACCAATGAAACATTAAATAGTACTACTATCAGAAGTATTATCCGCGACAAAGAAGGATATTACTGGATGGGAACCACCAGCGGGCCTGCCCGGTTAAATTTTTCACAAAATGAAATTGTATTCCCGGTAACTTATCTCAATAGCTTAATAATTTATACCATAATGCAGAGCCGTAACGGCACTTTTTATTTTGGAACTGATAAGGGAATCTTTGTGCGCAAAAATATTGCGCTGAAAAGAATAGACGCCAAAAATGGACTTACAAATGAAAATGTTCGCGTGCTGTTTGAAGATAACAAAGGTGTAATCTGGGCAGGAACTCTTAAAGGAGCTTATTACCTGATTGGAGACACTGCCGTCAGCTTTACCGAGCTTTATAATTTGCCAAAAGCTCCTGTTACCTCAATTATCCAGGATGAAGAGGGAAATATGATTATGAGCACTTTTGATTTTGGAATTATTAAATATTCAAGAGATGATAAAATAAAACCTGTCACAGTGATTAATAAAAGCAGCGGGCTTATCAATGACAGGCTGCTTTTTACTTTTTTAGATAAGGATAAAAAATTATGGCTGGGAACCCCGGAAGGTATTGATTGTATCAATTGGGCTTATTACCTGAAAGATCACAAACTTTTTATCAATCACTTTGATAAAAGCAACGGGTATTTTGGTGTGGAAACAAATGCGGCCTGTGATGACCGCGATGGAAATGTATGGTTTGGCAGTGTGAATGGAGCGATCAGGTACAATTTGAAATCGGGTATCAGCCGCCAATCGGTCCCGCTGGTGAGCATTACCAATATTCAATTGTTTCTTGAAAATGTTGATTGGAAAAAAAAGAATGTTGCTATCAATACCCGGTCAGGCTTACCGGAAAATCCTGTTTTTCCCTATGATAATAATTATCTGAGCTTTTACTTTTCAGGAGTTTATCTTACACAGCCTGATGAAGTGCAATATCGCTTTATGCTTGAAGGATTTGAAGACAACTGGTCCCCTCCTACCAAGCAAATGATTGCAAACTATTCCAACATTCCTCCCGGAAATTATATCTTTAAAATTAAGGCAAGCGCCAACCTTAAAGACTGGTCTAATCCTGTAACCTATGGATTTGAAATAACCCCTCCGATATGGAAAACAAAGTTGTTTTACATGCTTTATATGCTTACAGTCATTGGAGTTGTTTTTTTATTTCTCAGGATAAGGACAAGAAATCTGAAGCGTTCTCAAAACCAGTTACGGAAAAAAGTGGAATTAAGAACCCGCGAACTGAAAGCAAAAAACCTTGAATTGGCAAAACTTTCTCTCGTGGCAAGCGAAACAGACAATGCGGTAATGATATTTGATCAAAACAAAGAGCTCGAATGGGTAAATGAAGGGTTTACCAAATTAACCGGCTACGCTATTTCTGATATTAAAAAAGCAAAAGGTAAAACCATTTTTGAGCTCACCACAAATCCGGAAATTGAAACTATTCTTGAAAATTGCATTTCAAAAAAGAAATCTTCTGTTTATGAATCTGTATTGAATAAGAAAAATGGCGAGACTGCCTGGGTTGCCTCCACATTGAATCCTATTTTTAATGAAGAAGGCAGGCTCAGAAATATCGTCATAATAGATACCGATATTACCCTGCGGAAAATGATGGAAGAGCAGATCAGGGAATCGCTCGAAGAAAAAGGATTATTACTGAAAGAAATACACCACCGTGTCAAGAACAATTTACAAATTATTATCAGCCTTTTCAACCTGCAATCAAATTACATAACGGATAACGGGGCATACAAGGCATTCAAAGAAGGCCAGGACAGGGTCAAAGCAATGGCGCTTATTCATGAACGGTTTTATCAGTCTGACGGCACTTCCAAAATAAATTTTGATGAATACATATTAAGGCTTGCCGAAAATTTATTTCTTTCGCTGGGTAAATCGCAGGAGCAGGTTGCGCTTAAAATTGATTCAGAGAAAATTTCACTTGATATTGACTCTGCCGTACCCTGCGGCTTAATCCTGAATGAACTTGTTTCAAATTCTTTAAAACACGCATTCCCGGATGAAATGTCCGGGACCGTATTTATCGGGTTTCATCAAATAGAAAATGACCGCTGCCGTCTTGTTATAAGGGATAACGGCATCGGTTTTCCGGAGGATTTTGACCTTACAGCCTCTGATTCTTTGGGGATGCAGCTGGTGCTTGCACTGGCCGATCAATTGGAAGGAACAATTAAACTTGACAAAACCAACGGCACCACTTTTATTATTGAATTTAAGAAAAAAACAGACGAAAGAAAAGAAGAACCGAATAATTGAAAGCAGAAAGATGGACCCGGAACCGTTCCGTTAAATCCCTTTATTCCCATGTTCATATCTTTGCTTAAAATAAAGATACAGCTTAAAAATTTTTTCGATTATTGCATTCATAAAAATTAATGACATGAGTAAAACAAAAATACTTGTTGTGGAGGATGAAAATATTGTTGCAAAAGATATTCAGAATACATTAATTCGGCTTGGCTATGATGTCCCGGCAACGGCTTCATCAGCAGTAATAGCATTTGACAAGCTCGATGAGGTAAAACCCGATCTTGTTTTTCTCGATATCAGGCTCAAAGGAGACATGGATGGAATACAAATTGCCGAACGGATAAAAACAGAATATGACCTGCCGGTAATTTTTTTAACTTCCTATGCTGATAAAAACACACTTGACAGGGCCAAGCTGACCCAGCCTTATGGTTATCTTATTAAACCATTCAATGAATCTGATTTGCAATCAACTGTTGAAATGGCGCTTTATAATTTTAAGCAGGTGCAGCAGCTCATGGCTAACAAAAATCTTTATGCAAATGCGTTAAGCCATCTCGATGAAGCTATTCTTATTACCGACAATGAAAGTAAAATATCGTTTTTAAATCCTAAAGCCGTAAGCATTACAGGATTCGGAAGTGATTCAGCAAAAGGAAAAGAAATTTCCTCACTAATACGGTTTGAAAATAATGATAAAAAATTTTTCAGCCAGGCGGCTTTTAATGAATTAATGAAAAGCGGCTCACAGTTGAATCTTGAAAATGCCACCGTTACGCTTCCGCGCGATAATTCCACTTTTAAAGCAACTGTGTCTTCTTCTCTTGTAAAAGATGAAAAAAATCATTTGATCGGAAGTGCATTTGTCATTAAACAGCATGTTTCCGCTGAAGGCGCTGCAGCCGAAAAGGCAGCAGCTCAAAAAGCAGAAGCGCCAGGCGTTGAATCAGAAATAATACCTTTTGAAAATCTTGTCATACAAAATTCTTTTTTCGTAAAAAAAGGATCCATGCTTGTAAAAGTTTACCTGGAAAATGTGCTATGGATACAGGCAATGGACAATTACGTAGTGATACAAACAAACGATGACCAGTTTATTGTTCATTCTACCATGAGAGATATTGAAATGAAGCTGCCGCCAAAAAAGTTTTTACGCGTCCACCGTTCTTACATTATTCCTATTGAAAAAATAAATGTTCTGGATGAAAATA
>DATEMK010000147.1:0-2196 GCA_035275625.1 Bacteroidia bacterium | reverse complement strand
GAATTATTATAATGATCCTGAAAAATGTATACCAAAATTTTCCGGTCGATTAAAGAGAAAAGGGAACCACCCCTTATCTGTAACTGGTAGACCGAAAGTCTCAGGGAGTTTTGCCAACTTCACAGGCATATGGTTTAACCTATAAAAATTTCCTTTATGATTATTGACGGTCATAAGTTTACGTGTCGCGGAAAATTGTATGAGTAACAATTCCTTTTTTCTTTATTTCCATTTGATATAGTCTGGTTCCTTGTCGTACAATGTCTGGACGAAGACCACCAAGACGAAAGATTTCACCAAATACCAAAATACTATCATATTTTCCCTGGAATTTTTAATATAGTACTTTACGTAAAATAAAACGACCCCATTATGTGCGAGGCATAGTGAAGGGAATTTTCTCTGTGGATATTTCTTATTAAAATAATAGAGCAGCCACTTGACAAATTCATTTAGAGGATTATCACAGATAAACTTTTTTTCAGCATCTGTCTTGGTAAAGTCTTCTGTCGACCATGTAAATGTTCTGTGTTCCCCGCAAATATCGCATTCTTCATCAAGAGGCTGATTCCAACAGCCAGGTGCAACACAGCGAGTGCAAAATACACGTGCTGAAATGAAATTCACATTATGCTGGAAACGCAATAATCCCGGATCTGGTTGTACGTGCTGCGTAACTTCAAAATCAAAAATTATCTAAAATTAGGTATTGATTAAATAACAACTAAGTGGTAATTACGGTTCGGTATTCTTTCTCGTATTTTGGTAACTCCTTTTTCCTGATAAAGCAACCTCGCTCAGAATTATGGTTTGTGCAACACTTCCTAAAATTCGAAGTTTAAATTATTTTTTCATAAATAGTAAATTACCTGCAATATTTCGCACCGCAGACGTGCTTTACTTTCCCTCCTTTATAACGGTAAATAACACCACATTTATTGCATTGCTTACTCTCATTGCAAGAACCGTTTTTCTGATGAGCCATGTAACATCGGCTATTCTTGAAAGTTTTATAACAATTATCGCAATATTTTTCATAACCATCGACTTCTACACACTTTCCATTGCCAACAACACAACACATCATACATCGTGCTGTGCAATTCATTGCATGTTCTGCATCTCTACTATAAGGTTTCTCGCAGTGGAAGCAATACTTTCTTATTGAGAAAAAAGTAGAGATTCTCCGAATTGCTGTAAAATGCCCGTTTGCATAGTATATACACAGGGGAATCTCGAAATCGCAACCACGTGTTTTAAAAAAAGGTTTATATTGTCCTACATCAGAGAAGAAAAAAATTGCAAACTTCCCAGGAAACATTAGGTCATAATAAGCTTGAAGCAATGGTGCATATGTTTCAACGTCATATCCATCAAGTCCTATTGGGATATTCAATTCACCGAGCAATTGGAGAATATCAAGCGTCTGTCGCTGGTTATTGCGTCTATAGTCCGAAAATCGCTGGTGCGCCATCTGTTCTTTTCTTCGGAGGAGTTCAATCGCACGAAACAAACAGTAATTATCTTCAATATTGCCGCAATCATAGATCGCATCAAGGTCAATATTATGTCTGACATCTCTTTGAACTTTTTTCTGTCCACGACCAATATGCTTATTCGGTTCAAATATTGTACCCTTTGCAGGTAAAACAGTTATGTCTACTTTGAACGGAGCTCCATATAAACTAGGGCGGCCCTTCTTCTCATTCGACTGATTAACTTCAATGAAGCTATTCTTAATTGAGTACAAACTGTTTTCATTGATTTTCTGTATCGTCAATTTAATATCAGATTCCATATTGGCAGACGAAACTACAACAAGCATTCTTTCCGGGGATGTTCCGTTTTCCCTTGCATATTTTGAAGATTCCTTTACACTGAAATTGAAAATTTTTGAGAGTTCAGATTCAGGATCCTCACATTCCTCAAGTTTTACAAATGAGAAAGAGCCAACCCAACGCTGATCTACAAAAATATTCCAATAAATGTTAAAAATTGAACAGTACATTTACTCACTTTTAAATTTTTTACTGTAAGTTTTTGCCACATCAAGTATTCGAATAAAACGTCCTAGTGAATTTTCAGAAGGTTCATTCTCAGATTCCAAAGTCTTTGCTTGTTTTTCTGCCGGTTCCCATGATTCATCATCTTCAGAAGATTCTAAATTCTTGTCAGCAAATCTACGGCGATTCATTT
>DATEMK010000146.1:0-4798 GCA_035275625.1 Bacteroidia bacterium | reverse complement strand
GTTCGCGATTAGCTCCCGGAATCTATTCTGCCGTGATTTCTGACAAAGAAAACAAAAAAGTTTTCAGGCTTATAAAAACCCGGTAGTTATATAGTGAACGGGTTTTGTCCCCCTGCTGGTGTTGCGCGTTAGCCTGCGAATGGCAATACCAACAAATAATTTAGCAGCATGAACGGAAAAGAACAGTAGGGGGGTTTTATAAAGAATATGAAAATGAGATTTGAAAAAATAGCAATATTGTTTCGATGCCTGCTGGTATCTCTGCCCGCAATGCTATCGCTCCATTCCAACAAGGGCGCAATTGCGCGGGTATCCATTGTTCTACTGTTTTTGTAACTTAAATATTTGTCCAATTTTGTTTGAAGTAACAGACAAGAAATAAATACCACTTGATAAATTATTTATGTCAAGTTGTATTTCGCTGGAATTGTTTTTCGTTTCAAATTCTTTTTCATTCAGAATTTGTCCCATAGTGTTTGTAAGAACTATTTTGCATTTTTTATTTGCGAATCCATTGACTTTAATATTAAGTAAATCATTTGCCGGATTCGGATAAAGATTTATTATATGGTTCTGATATGAAGTGTTCTCATTTATACCAATCATAAATGGTGAAAATTCAGCTATAAAAATTATCTTAGGACCGTTTGTCGCATGCCACCATGTTCCTGTAGCCAAAACATTATTTCCTTTCATTGTTAATCCTCTGCCACTTGTGGCGTCAAGGTAACAGTAAGAAATAATATTACCATTTTGGCTATTAAGCGCTAAAAAAAAAGAGGGATTTCCCTGTTGTAACTCAATTGTATCCTGCGCGATGATTACTTCTAAAGAGGCAGGATTGATATTGCTTATGATTATCTGGTTATTATTATCGAATAAAATAGCGTTACCGTAACATTGAATGGCAGATTTAGCAGCATCCTTAATCCACAAAACATTACCGGACGTATCGAGTTTAACAACAAATGTAACGGGGTCAACGTGTGTAACAGCTATGCTGGCATTTCCAATAGTTGTTATTGTATCACCAGCAAGCATTCCTGTAACTGCTATAAAGCCATTGCCGCTTACGGCTATCGCTCTTCCTTCAAAAAAACCTGTTTGGTCTGTAACCAGCCATTGAAGTTGTCCATCAGTCGAATAGCGGGCTATGTAGCCATACGGCAAAAAATTCGGGACAGTATCAAAATAAGCGGAAGTAGAAAGGTTGGTTCCAACCATGCCGGTTATATAAACATTTCCCTGTAAATCAGCAGCAACATAGGAACCTGTTTCAACATACACGCTGCCCGCAGCTTTAATCCATTGTAAATTACCTAAAGAATCCATTTTTCCCCAAAAGTTGTCACCAAAACCCCAACTGTTTATGGTATCCTGACCGAATATTAGTGTGCCGTCAATAAAACCGCCAAAGTAAATGTTACCCGCGGTGTCACTGGATAAAGAAACTATTTGCCCTCCTGAAATATAGCCTGGTGTAAAAATACATTTGCTCCACATGAACGAACCATCATTACGGAATTTTGTAATGAAGGGATTCTGATTTCCCCCTCCTTGTGCTGTTAAGGTATCATTACCAAAAATAAGTTCTTGTTCGTACCAGCCTCCTACAATAATATTATCCTGAATATCAACATTTACTGCCTGGCTGAATCCCAAATCATTGCCGGTGCTGCCGTTTTTGATCCAGACCAGATTATGATTCTGATCAAACTTTATAAGATAAATACCTCCGCCATTGATAAATAAATTTCCATTATAATAAATTGAATCTGCTAACCTTCCTCCGGTTATGTAATAACTTCCTTGTTGATCTGCTGAAATTGCATAGCTATCTGCCCATAAATTATTTCCTGTTTCAATTGAATCTAATTGAGAAAAGCAGGCGGGTTGTGCATTACCAATGCCTGTAAAAAAAGCAAGCATCCCGAATAACAACAATGATTTTTTCATTGTTATTCCCTCTCATTGTATCTTTCAAGATCAGGGTCAAGCCTGTAAGTCATTCCCCCAATGATTCCGTTTTCTGTTGCTATTTTTATTACAATATCGCGATTCTTGGTTCTGATAACATCTTCGCGAGTGAAATCCTGGCCGGGGCGAAGACTCATTTTAACTAAAGTACATTTCCGGTCAAACTTTTTTAAAGTAAATTCCGGGCCGGGAGTAGTGAAAGTCAGCTCCCAACCTCTTTCAACCAACAATGGCGGCAGTTCTGCAATTAAATTTACGTGAACCTCTGCCTGGTAAGGATTACGTACACAAAACTGGTATATGGTAAATGCTTCAGCAAGATGAACGCCTCCATGAAACGCGGGAGCAGGCGCCACATTTCGTTGTGCTACATTATTATCATTAGGTACAAAATACCAATCCGGGTTACCGGAAATAGTTTCTGTATTCGCCATGTCTCCGTCAGCATTGACTATCATGAGCAAACATTCGTGACCCTGTACAGTTGGAATCCATGAAAAGGGACCCACAATTATTTGCTGACCTGGTATAATGCCACCCGGCACATTAATTTGCGCTGTTACCATTGGCGACCAATCCACCGGCCAAATATTTCCTCCTCCGGGGTTGCAATGAAAACCTTTTACCACAACATTAGTGGCTGGTATGCTGCCTCTGTGTTTTATTTTTACGTACACATAATTAGTTGAACTTAACAAAGGTATTTCATGAATAAAAATGCCATCCGGATTCCTGCGGTTTATTATATCCTGCGTGTCCCAAAAAACATCGAGATATTGATATTCTCCCGCCCTGCCATCATCTATATAAACATCTACTGCAGGTGGTACGCCTTCCACATTCGCGTAAGGTATAATTTGATACGCTCCCTGCTTTTCAAAGCCCCATCTTACCACTTTATGTGAAGCGCCTAAACCAATAGTATCTAAAACATTTGGCAAAAAAGCAAGGTCGGTGTCTGCATCCATCATTTCAGTTGCAAAATCTTCCG
Organism: Bacteroidia bacterium; assembly: GCA_035275625.1. GTDB lineage: Bacteria > Bacteroidota > Bacteroidia > AKYH767-A > OLB10 > DATEMK01. Next base: position 1,830 of record DATEMK010000146.1, on the reverse strand, counting down.
GATTTGTTGGATTCGTGAAAGGAGTTAAATGTTGAACAGTCTTTAACATTAACAGCACAGTTATCCGTTCAGCAAATTGTTTCCGGACAGACCATCCTGAATCACCACCTAATGATCTATAAATCCTGAACAATGTTGTTGCAAGAATTTGTTCAGAATTATACCCTCCGGTGTCAAATGTGCCGTGCCATGCCCATCCGCCCGGCACACTTCTGTCATGACGCCTGTCTGCAATTACTACTGCAGAATTTACCCACGGAAAGGTCGAAAATCTATCCGCTGCCAGCGAAACAGGATCATTTATTATGGCAGCCAAACTATCACCATAGCTATGTGAAAAACCGAAGTTGGGTCCGTGAACATGATCATATAAAAGCACATGCCCAAATTCATGCAGCGTAACTCTGTAATCAGTCCCCATGCCTAAATAGGGAAGCTGGCTTGAAACTGCTCCGAACCTGATTCCTATCGAAGCATCTCCGGCACCGTTTCCCGGACCTTGTGCATTAATTCCATCATTTAAAGCCCTGTGATCAATATGAAGCGGTAAAACAGTATTTGGAAATTGATCTGGATTTAATGCAATTCCCAAATCTGCAATCAGAGCAATAAATCTGTCCACATAAAAATAAGCATTTACAGCGGCAAAATTTGCTGTACGGGAATTATAATTGAAAGTATAAGGTGTTGGTTCATTAGGCGGATCTTCAGCTGGTATACTGTGCAGCAGATCGGCCGGATGGTCAATGGGGTCTATTACAAAAGCGTAACCGGTACTTGCATCACCTCTTAGTTCCTGGTTTCCTCCTCCCGGATTTTCCAATCTCAGTAAGGTAACCGATTGCTGCAAAGGATCTAATACAGTGTCCGGATCATTAACATCTACATTTGCTCCGAGAGTAATAGGGTCATACAAAAACACCATCCCTGTTGCAGAAGAATTGAAGACTGTTAAGTTCAGAATGGAACCTGTGTTTAATTCTAAAAAACATCTCCAATTGAGCAAACCACTTCCTTCGCCCGGAAAAGAAAAAAGCACTTCACGAACCAAATAAAAATTATTTTCTTCTATCGAATTATCAACAGGTGGAAGTGAAATCGGTGTTTGCTCTTCCGGCAGGAATCCTTCTTTTAATGCATCGTTAAGCCGTTCAGCAGATTTATATTGATAAATGTAAACGGAATCGCTTTTATTAATTTTAACCTGTGAAGATGGTTCAATATTCAATAACCCGGCAAGTTCCTGAGAAGAAATAGTATGATATTCAGATAGCAAATCATTATTGGGCGCAGGAATATTAATTGCGTCATAATTCCAGGTGGAAATGGCACCAATTGCTTCAAGTGGACTTGTTCTTATTTTTAAGCTTATACCTGTTCTCCAAATGGGTATGCCAAAATAAGTTTGTGCATAAAAAACAATGGAGAGATTTTGTGATTTCTTTTCATCCTCCTTTCTTAATTCAAAATAATCTTTATCTAAATTTATTTCCGGAGGTAAATTAAGATTAGTCAATACATCTTCATTAAGGTCGAAAATTTGCAAAATATCCGTCAAATATTCTTTAGCAATATTAGGTACTGTCTTTTCTTTTACCTTCACATCTAATGTGTAAGGTTCAGCTTTCTGGTTGATGGTGCGAATTTTTCCTTCCTTGTCTGTTCTTAAAACAATGAACGGAGAATGAATGTTGATTGCCATGGTGAATGAGTTTAAAGGGTTTAAAATTTACATATGTAAATCTAATAATAAATTTTTTTCTAAAATACAAAAAAGGAAAATTTTTTTCTCTGAGCGTTGGAGTAAAAGCAAAATATGAAAATGAGATT
>DATEMK010000145.1:0-3937 GCA_035275625.1 Bacteroidia bacterium | reverse complement strand
CGCTGGATGATGACATTAAAAAAATTTCTGCCGAATCAGCTAAAAAGAAAACTGAACTTTTAAAGCTGGCTGCTGTTTTAAGTGAAAACAGGAAGAATGCCGCTGTTAAAATCGAAAAAGAAATAAAAAAAATGCTGGCAGAAGTCGGTATGCCCAATGCAGTTTTGAAAATTGAAATAACGAAATTAGAAAATGATTCATTTAATTCTACGGGGGTTGACCGTATCAATTATTTATTTTCTGCAAACAAGGGAATTATTTACCAGGAATTGAACAGGGTTGCTTCGGGCGGGGAATTATCACGTTTGATGCTTTGCATAAAAGCAATGATTGCAAAGCTCACTTCATTGCCGACCATTATTTTTGATGAAATTGATACGGGTGTTTCAGGAGAAATTGCATTTAAAGTCGGAAACATCGTTAAAAAAATTTCTGACGAACACCAGGTGATTGCGATTACACATCTTCCTCAAATGGCAGGAAAAGGTGACGCGCACTATCTTGTTTACAAGGAAACAGGAAAAAATTCAACTTCAACTAAGATAAAAGAATTATCAGCAGGTGAACGTGTGAATGAAATTGCAAAAATGCTGAGCGGGGAAAAGATTTCAGCAGTTGCAATTGAGAATGCAAAAGAGCTTCTTGCGCGTTAATTTATTTACTTTGCCGGAGTTTCTATTGCAGCCACAACATTAAACTTTGAACTTTAAACTTTAAACTTTCGCTTTATGTACAATCTTCTCAAAGGAAAACGCGGGATCATCTTCGGTGCACTCGACCCTAATTCAATTGCATGGAAAGTTGCAAAGCGATGTTATGAGGAAGGCGCAATTTTTACACTCACCAATGCTCCTGTTGCTTTGCGGCTGGGTGCCATTAACCAGCTCGCAACTGAATGCAAAGCGCAGGTGATTCCGGCTGACGTAACTTCTGATGCCGATATGGAAATTCTTTTAGACAAGTCTGTTGAAATACTCGGGGGAAAAATAGATTTTATTCTTCACTCGGTCGGAATGTCTTTAAATATACGCAAAGGGAAAGCTTATACGGAGCTGGATTATGAATTCCTGAAAAAGACACTGGATATTTCTGCCATATCGCTTCACCGACTTTTACAAGCCTGCATGAAAAAAGATGCGGTGAATGAATGGGGAAGTATTGTTGCATTAACGTACATTGCAGGACAAAGAGTTTTTCCTGATTACAATGATATGGCAGATGCAAAGGCAATGCTTGAATCTATTGCGAGAAATTTTGGATACCAATATGGCATTAAGAAAAAAGTGAGAGTGAATACCATTTCACAATCACCTACTAAAACGACTGCAGGAAGCGGGGTTAAGGGATTTGGCGCTTTTTATAATTATGCAGAAGCAATGTCACCTCTCGGCAATGCTTCTGCTGAAGACTGTGCGAATTATTGTACGGTGATGTTTTCTGATTTAACGCGCATGGTAACCATGCAAAATTTATTTCATGATGGAGGATTTTCTTTTACGGGAGTGAGTTTGCCTGTGATGGAAAAGTTTATGGAATAATATTTATTCAATTTCCAGCATCCCGTATTTCAATAAAAACACCGGGCTGCGCTGAACAACATTGCAAATTAAAATTTTTTAAACTATTTTTGGATTTCACATGTGCTGAAACTAATACTTTATGCTTAGAAGCTTATTTATATCAGCTGTCCTGTTTCCTCAATTAATTTTTTCTCAAAGCATTCCTGCTTATACTTTTGTTTTGCACGACAGCACGGCAACAGGATATTATTTCTTGTCAACCATCCGGCTGGGCAGTTCTGCCAGCATTACTCCCACCCAGCTTATTCTCGATTCAAACGGTGAAGTCGTTTATTATAACCTGGATAAAGAAACAGTTGATTTCAAATTACAACCCGATGGAACTATTTCCTATTGCCAGGATTCCAAATATTATATCCTTGACAGTACATTTAATGTTATTGATTCTATTCAATGCCTGGGATATTTAACAGATGTTCACGACTTGCAGGTAACTGCCAATCATCATTATCTTATAATGGGAGTAAAAGACACGATTATGGACCTGTCTGCATACCATTATTTTTATCATAACGGAACTCCCGGAAGCCCTAATGCGACTGTCAGAGGTCATGTCATCCAGGAACTGGATTCTAATAAAAACCTGCTTTGGCAATGGAACGCGTTTGATCATTTTTTGTTTGATGATGTGAATCCTTACTGGCTGTATGATCCCAATGTAGTTGACTGGACACATTGCAATGCTGTAGAATTGGATACGGATGGAAATATTCTCCTCAGCACCCGCCACTTTAATGAAATTACGAAAATTGATCATGCCACTGGCAATATTATATGGCGCATGGGAGGAAAAAATAACCAGTTCATATTTTTCAACGAACCTTACCAGTTCCGCGGCCAGCATGATATACGGAGGCTTCCCAACGGAAACATTACGTTGTTTGATAATGGAAGATATTTTGTTTCTCATGGTGCGCGCGGTATCGAATACTGGATGGATGAACTTAACCTGACTGCCACCCTTACCTGGAGTTATATGTATGATCCGGGCATGAATAGCATAGCGACAGGCGGCATGCAACGCGTAAGCGGTAATCGTTCATTAGTTAATTTCGGATCGCTGATAAATCATAACATTTGTTTTGCATTTGTTGACTCTTTAAATAACATGCTTTCCGAACTTTCATTTGCTGATACTTCCTTTTCTTACCGTACATTTTTTTATCCCTCGCTTCCCTGGAGTTTTAATCGTCCATTGATAAATTGCTATCAGCAGGGAACAGATTTTTATCTTGAGACAACCACAAATTATTCATCCTACCTATGGTCAACAGGCGATACTACATCATCAGTTCAAATTACCGCCCCGGGAATTTATTATGTTGATGTTTCATACGGAGAAGGCCTGGTAAGGTCAGAAAAATTTATGGTGACTAATTTGTTAAATCCCTGTTCAGCCACTTCAACGGAGGAATCAGAAAGCGGGTATAGCTTTTCTGTTTCACCCAATCCCGTAAGAACTGATTTACGCATTACGTTTACTGGAAAGAATGATAATTCTGTTTTAAAAATTTATGATCTGTATGGGCGCGAGATTTATTCTCTTCCATGTGCGATTAAAGCCAAAACAATAAGCATTGACACACGAAGCTGGAACAGCGGGATCTACTTTTTGCGCAGCAGGAATTATACAATAAAATTTTTAAAAACCTGATTTTTCAGGCTCAGGGGCCGCGAAAAAGCAGAAGCATAAAAATAAAAAAGCCGGAGATTTTAAGGACGCCCGGCTTTACTAAACTTAAAATGAAAATTTTTAATTCATCTTCTTTACCATCTCCTCGCATTTTTGCGAATGATCAAGGTGCATTCTAAGAGCAGGAAGCATTGACGAAGCCCATGTTTTGATATCAGCATCCTGGCAATCAGCGGCAGCTTTTTCAAATTTGTCAATTGCATCCTTATGACCCGAAACCATTTTGTCACAATATTTTTTATCGAAATCATCCCCTTTGAGATCATTCATGCTGTTATAAGTGCTGATAGCATCGTTGCTTGGCCCTTCAGGAAATGTAATGCTTTTTTTCTGAGCCAAAGCCATTAAATCACTGTTAGCTTTTGTATGTTCAGTCACCATCATTTTGCCCAATTCTTTTACATCATTAGTCATTCCTTTTGCCTGGGCTAATTCACCTAATTTAATTTCAGCATAATTGATATCAGCGACCTCAGTGACAAATTTCGCATCCGCTTCGGATGGATTATCAAATTTTTTATCATTCACCTCTTCAGCAGATTCATTCAAATCCGGCTTGTTTTCTGCCGCGTCATTTTGCTTGTTTTCATTGCTGCAGGCTGAAAAGGTCCATGCAAAAACAACAACATATCCTAAATTCCTGATAATTTTTTTCATGATTTTT
>DATEMK010000144.1:0-4019 GCA_035275625.1 Bacteroidia bacterium | reverse complement strand
AGCTGGATTAGGCACAACCCGAAACCTGAAACCCGAAACTTGAAACCCTTCTATTCCTGTTGTTATTAAAATCTCATTCTCCGTTGTATTAGTCGTTACAGGCGGATTGAAATCAAAATAAATATTGGCAGTGTTATGAATCAGTGTTCCGTTTGTCAAACCGGTTTTCAATTTCACTTTAAACTGCACATAGCCGTGGCTGTTAGGCTCATCATTGGTGCTGTCAGGCAGGTTAATGTTTGGAAAGCTAAAATGCAAAATATTTCCAGGCAATAGCTGAATTATAGGGTCATGACTGGATGAAAGATATTGAAAGGAAGCTGCATTTAAATCTGTATCAAGAGTGTCAATTATTGAAATATTTTTAGCAGGAGCATTTCCTGTATTTTGAAAGAAGATTGTGTATGTCAGCCAATGTTGAGAAGTATCAATATTACCTGGAGGAAAAACACTTTTAGCATTAGGGTCAAATGAATTAAAAACCTGCATACAATAGGAAGTAGAATTGTTAAATGGGTTACTGTCTGCAGCGGGCAAAATATTCAATTGAATGCAAATGGTATCCGTCATAGTTGCAGTGCTGTCAACATACACGATAATATTAAAATCTTTACCAGGATCAACCTGGGAAAAATCGGGGACACTCCATGTAATTGTATTTAAGATCACAGAGGTCGGAGTTAAAGCGCCACTATCAGGAGCCACATAAGAAACCGGTCCGCTTAAAATTGCTTCTACTGTGCCACTGATACCCACCGAACAGGAAACTCCGTAAAACAATGAAGCATCGCCTGCATTCAGAAAGAGTTTATTTTGAGCTCCCGCATTAAACAGGTAATAAGGAGAAATGCTTTTGGCTACGAGATCAAAAAATCCCGGCTTGCAAACTAAACCAAAATTCAAATCTTCATCCGTAGAATCAAGAGCAGTTATTGAAGAAAGAATTGTACCTGAAGGAGGGCACACCACATCAAATGGCAATCCTGCTGTATCAATTTTTATTTCATAATTGCCATAACCTGTTTTAAAGCTGTAATAACCTTCGGTATTAAAGATGAAACTTTGTAATAAATTGCCTGCTGATTCCAGGTTGACGCGTAAGTGTTTAAATAACTGTTCAGAGGTATCAAGCAAACAATTTGCATTGGTATCATTATAAATTTTTCCATACATGCTCCAGTTAAATTCGCACGGGCTTACAGAAAAACAAAGCGGGAGATTTGTTATTGGCGGGTTTGCAGACTGGATAAACCCGGCATTAGGCAGGCACGAAATGGCTGTATTCGCCCAACGTAAACTTTGGATGGTTTGATATTTTGGAAAACAAGTGAGATTAGGATTATTATCAATCCAGACACTCCCCATTGAATTGTTTAAGTCAGGTACACTTGAAATTAAAGTATATTCACAATATAGATTCCACAGGGAAGCGGGAAAAGAAGGAAGAGAAGTTAACGGATTATGGCCGCAACTAAGACCCTGCAAATTTGGCGGTAATGCAGCGGGAAATAAAGTCAGGTTAATACTGTCACATCCTAATGACCACAAGGAAGCGGGTAATGCAGGAAATGAAGTAATAGGGTTATAACCGAAATCCAGGTATTCCAACTGAGGCGGAAGTGGCGGCAAGGAGGCAAGTTGATTAACAAAACAGGTGAGAGAAACCAATGAATCAGGAAGAAGCGGTAATGCTGTCCATTGATTTCGCCTGCAATCGAAATATTCCAGTGAATCATTAAGTATCGGAATTGCTAAATTGCTATTTCCACCGCATTCTAATATTCGGAGCGAGTCCGGAAGAGCAGGTAAAAATAAAATGTCATTGAAACTGCAATTAAGCCTATTGAGCAATGCAGGCAAAGGAGGTAAATAAGAAAGATAATTAGTATAGCAATATAATTCTCTCAGTGAATCTGGCAGCGCAGGTAATGTATCAATGGAGTTGGAACCGCAAAAAAGCACTCTCAAAACAGAAGGCAGTGCCGGCAAAGATTGCAAAGATCCTGCATAGCAATAAAGCACTTCAAGAGAATCGGGAAGAACAGGAAGTGATGTAAATGAATTAAACCAGGATAAAAAATATTTGAGTGTGGGCGGAAATGCCGGAATATTATTTAATGGATATGGGGTGCCAAGCTGATTAACACAAGTTAAATGCCTCAAACTATCAAAATATTGTATGCCATTCAGATCATTGATTTTAGCCCCTCCGCAATGTATTGTATCAGTACTAACAATAGCATTACAACTCGTATCCATCAAATTCCCATTCATACAAGGCGCAAAGCCATTTGCATTAAGCCAGTTAACAAAATTGGTATCAGGAATCGTCACCCACTGCGCACTCGAAAAAGAAAACAGCAGTGAAAAGAAAAAAGCTAACAGGATTTTTTTGTATTGATGCTTCACAGGCAGAATTTTATGAAACAAATGTAAAATAGAAAAATGAAAGGGCAAGATGCAAACAGAAAATCATCCATTTGTATAATAAGGGAGATTTAACAAAGAGGAAAGAGGTAAAGAGAAAAGTTATTTTTTAAAGTTTGCTAATGCATTACGGGCTCCTTCAAGGTTTCTTTTCACCGTTATTGTTGAAGGATGATTTTCTCCAAGAAATTTAATAAAAATAGGTAGCGCTTTTTGGTAATACTCAATGGCTTTGTCGTATTCGCCTTTGCCATAGTAAACATAACTAATGTTATTGTAACGAATGCCAATATTGGGATGTTCTTCGCCATAAAGTTTTTTATCAATGGCAAGGGCTTTGGTGTAATAATCAAGGGCTTTATTGTATTCGCCTTTGCTATGATAAGTTGAACCGAAGTTGTTGTAATAGGTGGCAATATCAGCATGAGCTTCGCCATAAAATTTTTTTGCAATGGTAAGGGCTTGGGTGTAATACTCAATGGCTTTATCGTATTCGCCTTTGAAGTTGTAAGCTAAACCGATGTTGCTGTAACGAGGGGCAATATCGGGATGCTCTTCGGCATGAATTTTTTTATCAATGTTAAGGGCTTTCGTGTAATACTCAATGGCTTTATCGTATTCGCCTTTATTATTGTAAGCACATCCTAATTCATTATACAAATAAGATAAGTTACTTTCGTCTTTTGAGTTGCCGGGTTTCAATATTTGCAAAGCATTTTCAAAATGTATAATTGCTTTATCGTTATAACCTGAATCGCATAGTATACTTCCTGCTTCCATATTCATATCAAAATCATCGGGATTTATTTTTACTGCCAATTCAAAATAATAAAGAGCTTCTTTATAAAGCAGTTGTATTTTTTTGAGCTTACCCAGCTCATAAAAAGTAGAGGCCGTTTCGCTTATGGTATCCTTGGCGCTTTCTTTTAAAAGCACTTCAGCTTCAACATAATTATTTTCCTTTATGGCAGTGAGGGCCTTTTGTTTAAGGTTGTCTCTTGCTACCTGAGGTGCCAGTCTTAATTCTAATTCCTGTTTTTCTTTGGCTTGCTGTTCTTGTATTTCTTTGTTTTGTTGTAACTCGTTTCTAAGGTCGTCCCTTTCCTTTTCTAAAAGAGCGAGTTGTTTCTTGATTTTAGCATCCGGTAAACTTCGCTTTGATTTTTTAAGTTGCTTAATTTCTTCTTCCTTATCATTTAATAGATGAATAAGCGTACTGACATCAGGCGATAAAGGTTTATTTTCATAAGATGGTGATAGAGAAAATTTTTCTGAGAGATAAAGATTCAGATTTTGTGTAAGGAGTAATTCTAAATCTTTAATACCCTTGTACTCTTGGTAGAGGATGGTTTCATTCATGCTCTTTTTAAACTTTACCAACCTTCTCCATTCAGCAATTGCCTTATCAGTTCCGGGAGAAAAACCCTTCTTAAAAAAAGGAATGATTTTCTTATTGAGTTCAGACGCAAGCTTAAATTCTTCCTCAGTAAATTTTCCGATTTTAGAATGAAACATAAATACGCATAGCGCACATTCTTCTAACTTAGGGCTAATTGCTTTTTGAATAGTTTCAAATCCGGGATTGCTTCCAC
>DATEMK010000143.1:0-7880 GCA_035275625.1 Bacteroidia bacterium | reverse complement strand
ATTGTGTCGGAAATGTGGAATTGGGTAAAATGAATGAATGGGTGAAATTTTATGAAGAGGCAATGGGATTTAAATTGCTGATCACTTTTGATGATAAAGATATTTCAACAGAATATTCTGCTTTGATGAGCAAGGTAGTTTCTAACGGCAGCGGATTTGTGAAGTTTCCGATCAATGAGCCTGCCGAAGGAAAAAAGAAATCACAGATCGAAGAGTATCTTGACTTTTATCATTCTGCGGGTGTGCAGCATATTGCCATTGCAACGGATGATATTATTTCAACAGTCACCGAACTTCGGGCAAGAGGAATTGAATTTCTTTACGTGCCGGAAACGTATTATGAGGATGTGTGGGACCGGGTTGGAAAAATAAACGAAGACACGGAGGCTGTTAAAAAATTAAACATTCTTATTGACCGCGATGAAGAAGGGTACCTGCTGCAGCTTTTTACAAAACCTGTCCAGGACCGTCCAACAGTTTTTTTTGAAATCATTCAGCGCTGTGGTGCAAAATCATTTGGCAAAGGAAATTTTAAAGCATTGTTTGAAGCGATTGAACGTGAGCAGGAACTCAGGGGGAACCTTTAACTTTTAATAGTTATTTTACTGCATAAATCTTATTCTCTGGTCACACGCTGGAGTATTTTTAGCGTATAAACAAATCATAGTCACTTCCCGTTTTTAATTTCACGTTTTCATTCGTGTTACCACCCGAAACAGTGGTATGAATATTCTTTAATTATTTTTGAGCATTATGAAAATTTTCAAAAAAATTTTAAAGTTGCTTTTAATCTTTTTGGCAGTTATCATCATTTGGAATTTCAAACTCATTTCTTACGGCATTGACCAATTAAAAGGCCAATTGCACATCGTCATGAGTGCACAACCGATTGAACAGGTTTTGAAAGACCCAAAACTTAAACCTGATTTTAAAAGAAAGCTTTTGCTGATAGCAGAAATAAAAAAGTTTGCTGTTGATTCTTTAGGATTAAAAAATACAGATAACTATACTACCTATTATGATCAATTGAACAAGCCTGTCCTCTGGGTGCTTACAGCATGTGAGCCGTTTTCTCTTAAAGCATATCAATGGCATTTTCCGTTTCTTGGCAACGTTTCTTACAAAGGATTTTTTATTCTGCAAAAAGGAAAAAAAGAATTAGCTGAATTAAAAAAGAAAGGATATGATACCGATCTTTCACCCACGGGCGGATGGTCCACATTAGGCTGGTTCAAAGATCCGGTGCTTTCAAATTTTTTGAAGCGGCCAGACGGAAGAATTGCGGAAACAATCATTCATGAATTGACACATGCAACGGTTTATTTGAAAAGCAGCGTGGACTACAACGAGAACCTTGCCACTTTCGTTGGAGAAAAAGGAGCAGAAAAATTTCTTGCTTATAAATATGGAGCAGGTTCAAAAGAACTCCTGGAATATAGTAACTACAAATCGGATGAAGATCTTTATGGAAAACACCTCTTAAAAGGGGCCGCTCTCCTCGATAGCTTATATCATTCTTTTAAAATGGAAAATATTCCCGGCAATCAAAAAATATTTTTGAAATATAAATTGATCACAGAAATTCTTCTTGGTATAAACAAAGAAAATTTTTACAATAAAGAAATATACCGTTTCCGTTTTGGTAAGGACCCTTTGCCAAATAATACAGAGTTCATGTCCAATCTCCGTTATCGTAAAAAGCAGGATGATTTTGAAAAAGAATTTCATGAAAAATGCAACGGTAACCTTAAAACCTTTGTCAAATCTATCATACAAAGGTATTAGTTTTTAACCGTTAAATGTTATTATTTTTCTGAGAAATTTAGCGGATTAAAAAATTTCTTTATACATTTGGTCTGCCTTAATATAGTAAAGCCCATGAATTGTATCCCCGAACGAACAACCGTTCAAAAAATAATTGTTGTAAATAAAATTTTTCTTGTTTTTATTGCATTGGCTTTTACCCTGTCAGCAACAGCACAAAATACAAAAATAGGAGCAACTGCCGCTGCGCCTAATCAGTCCGCAATGCTTGACGTGGATGGCATAACCGGCCTTGCACAGGCAAAAGGAATTTTAATTCCGCGAATAACGAACGCCCAGCGGCTTGCCATGAACCCGCTTCCGGCTGCTGCACAGGGATTGCTCGTTTACCAGACAAATGTAGCAGGCGCTTCGCTCGAAGGATTTTATTACAACTCCAGCATAACCGTAGTTCCTAACTGGGTTTATCTTGATGGAAAAGGCGGATGGGAATTAGCGGGTAACAACAATGTTACTGCAGCCAATAATTTTATCGGCACATTGGTCAACGAAGATTTTGTTGTAAAGACTAACGGTGCCGCAGCCACTAACGAACGCATGAGGGTTTTAAGAACAGGTGAAGTAATCGTAAACAATACCGCTGTAGGAACCAATACAGGAGATGTATTTTCTGTTTATGCCAGCGGAACAACCAATGGCACAACCAATACAAGCGCAATCGGAAATTTTGCAGTTAACGGTTATAGCGCCTCCACAGGAATCGGAGTTTATGGAGAAAATACCGGTACAGGTATGGGAGTTCTGGGGTACAATGCAGCTTTAGCAGGAAACGGGGTTGGAGTACAGGGCCAGTCAGCATCTCCTAACGGTTATGGTATTGTAGGCTTTTCAAATCTTAGTCTTTTGAATCCGGGAGCAGGAACGGCAGGATACGGAGTTTATGGGTTGGCAAGTGGAGTCGCGCCCATAACCGGTTCGGCAATAGGAGTTCGCGGATCATCGAACCTGACGATCACATCCGGACCAGGCATCGGAGTTTATGGATCTTCCTCATCAGTATCAGGTTTTGGGGTACAGGCTTTCAACCAGAATGGCGTGGGAACAGGATTGATTACTTCAGGAAATAGCCTTGCCGCAAATTACCTTGTTGCCGGAAGCGGTGCAGCGGTAACAGGAAATACGGTAGGAACTTATACGCGCGCCACCATCGCTAATGGCGGAACAGGAATATTAGCGGTAAGCAATGGAGCAGGTCTTTTTACACTGGCAGGAACCGGCTCTGCAGTTTCCGGAAGCAGCACATCTTTTGGAGTAGTAGGCTGGGCGCAGGGCGGAGCTGCGGGTACTGCCAGGGCAGGCGGGTATTTTGATTGCAACGCTGGCGCTTCTTATGCTTATGTAGGCTGCCTCACCACACTGAACGTGGTTAGAAAAATTGAAGGTAATGGAACTGTAAACACCACAGTAACTGATCTGGCCGGCAAAAAAGTAGTTCTTTCTGCTCCTGAAGCTCCTGAAAATTTTTTCCAGGATTATGGTGAGGGAGAATTGTTAAATGGAATGACACATATTGTTTTGGACCCTATTTTTTCAAAAAATATTGTAGTGAATGAATTACATCCCTTACGCGTTTTTGTACAATTGAGAGGTGATTGCAAAGGAGTGTATGTTACCAATGAAAACGCATCGGGATTTGATGTAAAAGAGCTGCAGAATGGAAATTCAAATACAAAATTTTACTGGACTGTGACAGCTAATCGTGCAGACGAAATTCTCCCCGATGGTTCTGTATCCCCCTATTCTGCAGAACGTTTTGCTCCTGCTATTGGTGCCGCTTCCCGCGCTACTTTGCAGTCTGCAGCTGCTGAACCTCTTAGGGATACAATTCCAGGCGACCAATTGCCTCCAGTCCAAAACCCGGTGAAAAAAAACATGCGTGCAACTCCTTCCGGTTCAAAGTCAGACGATAAACAATTTGAAGAAATCCTGAAAATAACTCCTTATTAAAATTAAAAAACAAAATAAGAAATGAAAAAAAATTATTGCATTTTATTACCGCTGATTTTTTTTATGTCTTTATTTTCTATCAGCGCTAATGCACAAAGTGTAGGTATCGGTACGGTCGTTTTTGCTCCACTGAACATGCTTGATGTGAAAGGAGCAATGGTAATAGGAAATACTTATTCCGGTGTGAATACCGCTCCCGCTGACGGGCTGCTTGTTGAAGGAAATACAGGAATAGGGAATGCCACGGCCCCTTCTTTATTTTCTGTTGGCGGAGCAGCTGAATTCAGAGTTAATAATGCAGGTGACATTACCCGCATCAGGAATGTAATATATAGCTGGCCCGCAGCACAGGGAGCAGCCACATCCGTTCTTACTAACAACGGAGCCGGAATATTATCATGGCAATCACCCACAGCAACGTTGTACAATGAAAGCTATTTTGATTACAATACGGCAGGTATAACAGTTACAACTACAGCGTGGCAGGCGCTTCCGGGCATGACCCGTACAATGACACTAACGGCACCTGCAAAATTGCTGTGCCATACCGATGGCGGCATTCAAACCACTTCGACTGCCACTAACGGATTTTCGGCTGTGGACATTGCTTTGTTTTTAAACGGTGCCTACTTTGGCCAGGGTGGTTATGAGAGGGTATCGGTTGTAAATAATTTTGGAGTTGTTACAGTTCTTGGTTTCTGGTCAAAGGAAGTAATGATTGCATTGCCGGCAGGAACATATACTGTTGACGTACGGGCTAATAAAAATTTAGGAGCAAATGCCAACGTTGGAGGAAATAATACTTCCGTGTTGCAGGGAGTATTAATTACACAGGTGATTTATCAATAAAACAATAACCCATGAAAAAGCTTCCTGTCATTCTTAAAATCCTTTTTTTATGGTTAACTGTTATGTGCAATATGTTTGTACCGGTTTGCAATTGTCTTTCCCAGGGAATGATTAATAACGGAGCCACCATCACCATAACAACGGGGGCTGTGGTTTACATTGACGGAGATGCGCTTGGCAAATACACCAATCAAACCAATGCCGGCAGTGACGGAAAAATTGATATTAACGGAAGCATGTATGTTGAAGGTGACTGGGTCAATAATGCAACCGGTAACAATGTGTTCATCAATAATACTGTTGCACCCTGGGGAACTGTTTACCTGAACGGGGCTGCGGCTTCTGATATCACAGGATCAGGACTTACTGAATTTGAAAATCTTTATATTCAAAATGCCAACCGGACTTTGCAAATTACCAATTGTGAAGTGAACAATAATCTCACTGTTGACAACTCCACTTTAATTCTTAACCAGAGAAGATTTATAATTGATAACAATGCCGCAGCAGGTTTGACTTCAATTGGAACAGGAAATGTACGCAGTGAAAATACGGCTTCACCTTTCGGGGAGATTCAATGGAATATCGGAAGCAGCACTGGGGGCAGCTATATAATTCCTTTCGGTACTGCAGCTCCGGTTATGATTCCATTCACATTTGCCCCGACAGCCGGTACTACCGGAAATCTTGTAGTTGCAACCTATCCTACTAATCCCGCAAATCTGCCTTACCCTCCGGGTGTGACGCATGTTAATAACCTTTATACAGGTCTTGATAACAGCGGAATGACGGTAGATCGTTTCTGGGAAGTTATTGTTCCGGGCGCTTTAACAACCGCAAATGTTAATTTCAGGTGCACTGCTGCCGAAGCTACCGGCATTCCTAATCCAAGAGCACAAAGATGGGTACAGCCTTTTTTGTCCTGGGAATTTCCATTACAGGGAGCGCAAAGCACACAGGTAACTGGAACAAATGTAATTGGAATGTCTGCACATAATATGTGGTGGACGCTTGCTGACATAACAAGCCCCTTACCCGTAGAATTACTTTATTTTAAAGCTGCATGTGATAACCAGGAAGTTTTCCTGCAATGGAGCACGGCAAGTGAAAAGGATTGCAAATCATTTAGTGTTGAAAAAAGCCGTGATGGAAATGATTTCGTAACGGTAACCGAAATAACAGGTGCCGGTAACAGCACTTCAACTCTTTTTTATTCAACAACCGACAGAAATACGTTCAGCGGAATTTCTTATTACAGGTTAAAACAAACAGATTACAATGGAATAGTTACCATCGTTTCAGATGGAATTGCGGTTAAGAATTGCTCAGAACAAGATGCTTTCTCAGTGGACCTTACCGGTAACCCAGCGTTGCCATCTCTCGTCATTAATGAGCCTTCCGGGGATAATTTACGAATCAGCATTTTCGATGCTTCGGGAAAATTGATCAATTCAGAAAATGTTGCTGTTAAGAAAGGGCTTAGTACAATCAAATTAAATACAGAGCATCTTTCTTCATCCGTTTATTTAATAAGAATTGAAAATAAAAACCAGGCGTTGAATAAGAAAATGCTGATCACAAAATAATTTTTTTTGTTACTCAGAAAACCGGAAAAGTCTGTTTAGATTTTTCCGGTTTTGTTTTTAATTTAGCCAACCGCGAATTTAATTATATGTCAAAAAAAATATTGACTGAATGTTAATCTCTCCCCTGATGATTAACACAAACAAAAAAAATCTTTACTTCCTGGTTTTCCTGGCCTTACTTTCCTTTCTGCCGTATTTTTTTCTTTCACTTTATGCGAACCCGGCAGGCGATGATTTTGTGTATGCGTACAATGGAAAACATTTCGAACTGTTTGAAAATGCCGCAAGAGATTATTTTCAATGGACCGGAAGGTATGTCTCCAATTTTTTGTTTGTATTGAATCCGATGGCTTTCGATTCCTTTACAGGTTACAAATTTTTTGCAATACTATTAATCCTTTTGACATCTGTTTCATTTTATTTTTTGACAAAAGCAATTACAAATAATGCTGTGCAGAAGAAGTACCTGGTTCTGTTCAGCGGAGTATTGACTTTGCTTTATCTGAATAGAATGCCTTCTCTCGCACAGGGTATTTACTGGTACACAGGCGCTGTGATTTACCATGGAGCGAATGTGGTGACATTATTTTATTTTTCTTTTTTAATATTTCTTTTTCGCGAAAAATATTTCATCAATAAAACTATTCATGTTTTTATTTGCCTCTTGCTGATTTTAATAATTACGGGTTTCAATGAAACGATTATGATCTTTCTTTTACTGTTTCATGTTTTTTTGTTTGCAAAAAATAAAAACCGCCTTTCACTCCTGCTTTTTATTTTTTCATGCCTGTGTGCTTCAATGGTAATATTCTCTCCGGGAAATGCTGTACGCGAGGCAGCTTTTCCCGAAAGACACCAGCTTTTTCATTCCCTGCTGTTTTCTGTTGCCCAGACCTTCCGGTTCTTTGGGGCGTGGATAAATAACATTCCTTTAACAATTGCATCGCTATTATACATTCCTCTTACTATTTATTTGTCTCAAAAATATGATGTATTCAAAAACAGTTTTTATTTATCTCCGCTGCTCTCAACATGCTCTTTGTTTCTTGTCGTATTCCTTTCGGCATTTCCGGCTTACTGGAGTACGGGTATTTTAGGTCAGCACCGAACCGTGAATGTGGCTTATTTCTTTTTTCTCATCCTCTGGTTTATTAATCTCACTGTGTGGTTGAATTATTTCAGTACTAAAAAATTTATCATAACCCTTTCAGTTTTTTCCTCAAGATACTTTTTGGCGCTGTTTACATCTATGATACTTTTTTCATTCATTACCGGAAACGGATATGTTGTAATGAATGACTTATTCTCTGAAAGAGCAAAGAATTTTGACAATGAAATGAAACTGCGGTATGAAACTTTAAACAACGCGCAGCAGCGTTCAGATAGCATTTGCATTCTTGATACATTGCAAAATAAACCGGTCTCTCTTTTTGTGCTTGACATTTCCCCGGATGAAAATGACTGGATGAACAGGGGCATGGCGGCTTATTTCGGAATTAATAAAGTGACATTGAGAAAGCAGGATGGAGACGGAGGGAACAGAACCAAAAGAAAGTAGCCGGAGAAGTTAAGATTTAAAATGAATTTTAATCAAATTTATTTCCCGGAAGTTTGTTTATTTAATTATTATTATATTTTTGCATTTCCGGAGAGGTTTTTATTTTTAGAACCAGG
>DATEMK010000142.1:0-8975 GCA_035275625.1 Bacteroidia bacterium | reverse complement strand
CACGCCCCGTAAGGATTATTAAAACTGAATAAATGAGTGGAAGGCTCTTCGAATACCATTCCGTCCGCTTCAAATTTATTGCTGAAAGTTTTTGTTGCCTGGACATTATTTTCATTCACGGCTTCAATAATGCAGATTCCGTTTCCTTCATTGAAAGCGGTTTGCGCTGAATCTGCCATGCGCGACCAAAAATCCTCATCGCCTGTTGATTCAATTGCAACGCGGTCAATTAAAATGAAAACAGGCTCGTTGCTTTGTGAACTTTCTTTTTTCTTTTTTAATTTTTTTTCGTTTTCAATTTTGGGTGTACCCTCACCGTTGGTCACTACATCTTCAATACGGTTCTGCCTGTCTTTATATTTGATGCGTGCAAAACCTTTTTGCATCAGGATATTCATCTCCTCCCGGAAACTGCGGCCCGCGTGATATTGAAGAGGTGCGTAAACAAAAACTTTTGTTCCGGTTGTCAGTGTTTTTACGAAATCCACCACATCGCTTACCGAATCTTTTTTTACCAGCGTTCCGCTTTCTGGAGAAAATGTTTTCCCTATCCGCGCATACAGCAGCTTTAAATAATCATAGATCTCTGTGCTTGTTCCTACCGTTGAACGCGGATTTCTTGTGTTGACTCTTTGTTCTATTGCAATGGCGGGAGCAATGCCTTTTATATAATCCACTTCCGGCTTATCCATTCGCCCGATAAACTGGCGCGCATACGCTGAAAGACTTTCCACATATCTTCTTTGGCCTTCGGCATACAGCGTATCAAATGCAAGTGATGATTTTCCTGATCCGCTCAAACCTGTTATGACCACAAAATTATTTCTCGGAATTGCCACATCCACTTTTTTCAAATTGTGAACGGCAGCTCCTTTGATAATGATATATTTTTTCGGATCGAGATCGTCTATTTCCTGGATTTTACTCATGCTTAAAAAAATGGGCTGCAAAGATAAGGAATAAGAGGGTTTGGAGTATGGGAGAGGAAGGAGTAAATTTGGCAGCCCGGTTAAAGCAGATGAACATTCTTAAATTCATTTTCAGTTTTATTTATCCCGTAACTGTTGAAAAGACTTCGAGTGTTTTTAATCCTTTGCTTGAAGTGAGGCTCGAAAACGGAAAGTATGTTTTGAACGCTGCAAATGCAAATTATTCTTTTGGCAGCCTGCATCAGATATTTTTAAAAGCATTTCAGAAAATCAAAATAGGCGAGAGGGGGATTAAGAATGTTTTACTCCTGGGCTTTGGTGCCGGAAGCGTGCCTGAATTATTATTTGAAGAATTTAAAATAAACTGCACTATCACCGCTGTTGAAGTGGATGACAAAGTAATTGAGCTTGGGAAAAAATATTTTAATACGGAGAGATTTGAAAAATTAGAATTGATTTGCGCAGATGCGCTTGAATTTGTTCAGCAGTGCAATTCCAAATTTGATTTGATTGTGCTGGATCTTTTTATTGATAATAAGGTTCCTTCGCAATTTGAATCTCCGGGATTTCTTTTGGCATTGAAAAAATTGATGGGCAATAAAAGCATTTTACTTTTCAATAAGATTGTTGAAATGAAAGATGCAGAGTCTTTTGACAGGTTGCATGAGAATTTTAAAAAAATTTTTGGTGAAACTGATTTTATGGATATCCTGGGCAACAGGGTTTTAATGACAGTGAGTGAATAAGAATTTTAAACACATAGGCACATAGAAAACATAGCCTATGTGTCCTATGTTTCTATGTGGTTTAAAAAGAATTGTCCTATGTTTCTGTGTGGTTTAAAAAGAACGCTCTCAATTCCCGTCCATTTGTTCTAAAATACCATCAGCGCGTTCTTTATAAATTCCTTTTTCTGCAATAATATGGCTGAGAATTTTGCGGGCGTTCAGCTTGTCATTCATTTTAACATAGGTAAGGGCTTTGTAAAGGCGGGCATCTTCAAAGAGTTTTTTGTCACCGCTGTTGAGCACCCTGTCAAAACTCTCAAGCGCTTTTGCAGTTTCATTTGTTTTGTAATAGACCAGGCCTGTATAATAGATCACATTCATGTCATGGGGATATTCTTTTGATAGCTGTTTTAATTCTTTGAGTGCATCTTTAAAGTTTTCGACTTCCATTTTCTTTTTAACATCTTTCAGCTCATCATCCATATTTGCCTGCCGGTCATTGCTCATGCTTTTTTCCAATGTCCGTGCATTCATTGAAACTGCTTCAGTGTTTTTTTGAGCCGGATAATTTCCGGAAGGTACTGTCCTGAGGCTGTCTGTTACAATGGATTTATACCCGCTTGTTTTTGCTTCATCCTGCGCGGGAACTGATTTTTTCTCCGCCAGAACAGGTGTTTCTTCTTTTGCCTTTTCAGCAGCAGCAAGAGTACCGTTATACATGTCAGAAGGCGGCTGTATGATGGATACATCATTATCTTTCTGACTGATGCCGGTTTCTGTTGCGGCTATTGTGTTTTGCTGCTGCACTTCCTGAAGCCGGGGTTGCGCCTCGGTTGTTGTATCCTGTTTGATTTCAGCATCACTTGAAACGGCAACTGTTTCATTTGATTTTTCTATGGAATTATTGGCAGCGGGGGAGGAGGGAGCGGGTTTTACTTCTTCTTTTTTAAACGGGAGAACGGCCATTTCTGATTTCAATTCTTCAGGATTACGGATGAATGCAAAATAAATTCCTGAAATAATAAATACACAAATCACTGCAGCTGCGGCAAAATAAGCCGGACGGATTTTATTTTTTTTTGTAAAAGGTCTGTCTGCGCTCAGCCTATGTATCATTTCACGGCTAATGTTATGAAGCTTTGAAGCATCGCTCAATGCAAGGATGCCTTCCAGGGCTTCCGTACACAATTCGCAATCGAGGAGATGCTTTTCAACAAAGTGCTTTTCCTTTTCAGAAAGCGTACCTTTCGCATAAGAAATCAATTCTTCTTTTGAAAGACAATTCCGGTGGTCAAATATGTTTTTGTTTTTATTCAACTTTTGAATGTTTGCGGACAAGGTAATTTTTCAGATTACGTTTTCCATTTTGAATATGGCTTTTGACTTCATTCATGTTGTAGCCTGTAAGAAGTGCAACTTCCTGGTAGCTTTTTTCCTGCAGGTAAAATAACCGAATGCACTTGTTCTGCTCGGCATTCAATGATTCAATGGCTGCATCCAGGCCTTTAAGATGTTCTTCCGTAACATCTTCATTCATAAAAGCCATGTTGGAAGGAATCGTCAGCAAGGTTGCTTCTGCCTGCTGCACACCTTTTTCGTCATTGAACACCATGCGCTTTTTCCGTAACTGCATAAGGCAATGATTTTTTGCCACGCTATGCAGCCAGGGTGCGAATGATTTTATATTGAACCGTTTTAAATCTTTCATAATGTTTTCAAAAATCTGCAGCACGGCATCTTTGCTGTCATCTTCATTTTTGAGATATTTCATGCACACTCCGAATGCAAGATGTGAATAGCGTTCAAACAAAATCCCTACATATAAATTATCTCCCGTCTCTTTATAAAGCGAAATAATCCCGGCATCATCCGATTTGTTTTTATTGCCTGTTTTGATAAACCACATACTCAAAATTGAATCCTGAAAATGATTTTTCTATTAAGATGCAACCAGGGAAATAATTCCATAAAAAAATTAAATAAAGTTTACGGTTGAAAAATAATCTCTGTTCTCTACTCCTGTTTGGATTTCTTTTTACGGGCTTGTTTTTTCAATGGATCCTCATGAAAGAAATATCTCAGGTCCATTGTAAGGTAATTTCCTGAAAGTAAAAATTGCTGTCCTGAAGTGTAATCATCTTTATTGCGATAGTATGTAACTGTGGAATAATAGATATCTTTAAACGGGCGGTGGTAAGAAGCTCCAATATAAAAGTAACCGCTTTTTTCGGTGCGGTATTCATAACCAAGATTTGCAAGAATACTTTCATGTATCCAACCTCTGCGCGTACCTAAATGTTTGAAATAATCATCTTGCGATTGAACACTGGAAGGAAAAAAATCAAACGAAACTCCGAGTGAAACATCCATGAATATTTTTTCACTTAACTGAATAAATACAAGTCCTGACAATGGAATTTCGTAACTGATGATACGGTATTTTGAAGTTCCGGAAAACGGAAGAAGACTGTCGTGAATATTAAGCGTATAGGATCTTTTTACATAATTAATTCCTGTTTCAAAAGAAATGCGGTTGGTAATCCCGTACCTGACGACCATACCCGCACAAAAACCAGAGCCGGGTTTGGTTTGAAATGTTATGCTGCTGTCACCGGTAAGAGTTTGTTCACCGGTTCCGAAAAATTTTGATGAGAATATCGGTTTAACCTGGATACCTGCAGTCAGTATATTATCCTGTGCAAAGTTTACTGATGATACGAAGACCAGGGAAATAAATAAACTAATGTTTTTAAAATTCATTCAGGAAAGTGAGGGATGATTTAAAATGAAGGCGTAAATTTAGAATAAGTTGTTGGAATAATGGAACGTTGGAATGTTGGAATAATGGAAGCTCAAATCATTCTGTTACCAAAAACGGAAGTCGGAGGCCGGATGTAAGATGTCTGACTTCTGACATCCGTCCTCTGCTTTTTTCAAACATTAAAGCGAAAATGCATCACATCTCCGTCATTCACTACGTATTCTTTTCCTTCCACAGAAAGTTTACCAACATCTTTGCAGGCTTGTTCTGAACCATATTTTACAAAATCATCATAGGCAATTACCTCTGCGCGGATAAATCCTTTTTCAAAATCAGTATGAATTACACCGGCTGCCTGCGGGGCGGTCATGCCATTTGTGATAGTCCACGCGCGGACTTCTTTTTCCCCGGCAGTGAAATAGGTCTTCAGATGCAGTAAGTGGTAAGCGGCTTTAATCAGCTTTGAAACCCCGGAATCATCCAATCCGAGATCATTTAAAAATAGCTGGCGTTCTTCAAAAGTTTCGAGCTGTGCAATTTCTGCTTCGATAGCTGCGGCAATAATTAAAATTTCAGCATCTTCGTTTTTAACGGCTTCTTTTACAGCATCCACATATTTATTTCCATTCAAAACAGATTTCTCATCCACGTTGCACACATACATGACAGGCTTATCGGTGAGTAAAAAAATATCTGCAATGTGTTTTTTATCTTCTATCGCAACAGGAGCGCTTCTTGCAGAGTGCCCGCTTTCGAGATGCTTCTTATAAATCATCAGTGTATCATACCCTTTCTTTGCTTCTTTGTCCACACCGATTTTTGCAACTTTTTCAATGCGTTGCATTTTTTTAACAATGGCATCAAGGTCTTTTATCTGCAATTCGGTATCAATGGTTTCTTTGTCGCGAACAGGATTTACAGAGCCATCAACATGCACTACGTTAGGATCATCAAAGCAACGGATCACATGTAATATTGCATCTGTTTCACGGATGTTGGCGAGGAACTGGTTTCCTAAACCCTCGCCCTTGCTTGCGCCTTTGACCAACCCGGCAATGTCAACAATTTCAACTACTGTGGGAACTACTTTCTGGGGCTTCACTAATTTCTCGAGCACATTCAACCGTTCATCGGGAACGGTGATCACACCAATGTTTGGTTCAATCGTACAAAAAGGAAAATTCGCTGCCTGCGCTTTTGCGTTTGATAAACAATTAAACAAAGTTGATTTACCCACATTCGGCAATCCCACAATTCCACATTTTAATCCCATAAATTTGCTGCTTAAAATTTGAGGGCGCAAAAGTAGGGGAAAGTTTAAAGTTTAAAGTCTAAAGTTTAAAGTTTTTGTTGGAGAAAGTAAGAATTGACAAATGGCTGTGGGCTGTGCGGATTTTTAAAACGCGCACGATGGCTGCTGATTATTGCGAAAAGGGAAAAGTTTTTATTAATGACCAGGTTGTAAAGGCTTCGAGGTTATTGAAAAAAGGTGAAACAATTTCTATCCGCAAAGGAGCATTCACGCTTCAATTCCTGGTGATTGATTTATCAGATAAAAGAATGTCTGCAAAGCTGGTTCCTGATTTTTGCAAAGAGGTGACACCTGTTGAAGAGATTGAACGAATGAAAACTTTTGCAATGGCAGCACGCTCCTATCGCTTTCCCGGTGAAGGGCGGCCTACTAAGAAGGAGCGGAGGGCGCTGGATGATTTTCTTGAATGGGAATGAATGACCAATGACCAATGACCAATGACCAGTGAGCAATGACCAATGACCAATGACCAGTGACCAATGACCAATGAGCAATGTCCAATGAGCAATGACCAGTGAGCAATGTCCAATGACCAATGACCAATGACCAGTGAGCAATGACCAATGTCCAATGACCAATGACCAATGACCAGTGAGCAATGACCAATGTCCAATGACCAATGACCAGTGAGCAATGACCAATGTCCAATGAGCAATGACCAGTGACCAATGAGCAATGACCAGTGACCAATGACCAATGTCCAATGAGCAATGACCAATGTCCAATGAGCAATGACCAATGTCCAATGAGCAATGACCAGTGAGCAATGACCAATGACCAATGAGCAATGACCAATGTCCAATGAGCAATGACCAGTGAGCAATGACCAATGACCAATGAGCAATGACCAGTGAGCAATGACCAATGACCAATGTCCAATGTCCAATGAGCAATGAGCAGTGACCGTGAATTTTGATTTTATAATTGTGGGGCAAGGAATAGCGGGAAGCCTGCTTGGCTATGAATTAATTAAAGCAGGAAAAAAAATTCTTATTCTGGATATTGAACTTGCTGAAAATTCCTCGAAAACAGGAGCAGGCATTATGCATCCGGTAACGGGAAGAAGAATGGTGAAACAATGGAAAGCGGATACGCTAATTCCTTTTGCGAAAAATAAATACCGTGAGCTTGAAAAAGAGCTGGGCAATAAATTATTTTATGAGGTGCCGATCCTTGAAATATATACTTCGGTTAAAAACAGGAATGACTGGGCAGCACGAAGCAGTGAGCAGGGTTTAGAAGAATACCTGGGAGAAGAAATAAGAGCCGGAATGCTTCAAAAATATTTCAAGGCGGATGCAGGCGGAATTTTAATTAAGGGTTCAGGATACGTGGATATGGAAGAGCTGGTGATGTCGCTGCAGAACTATTTTCAATCGAAAAATGCTTATTCGC
This sequence comes from Bacteroidia bacterium, assembly GCA_035275625.1. Lineage (GTDB taxonomy): Bacteria > Bacteroidota > Bacteroidia > AKYH767-A > OLB10 > DATEMK01. The sequence goes on along the minus strand of DATEMK010000142.1, from coordinate 1,850 downwards.
GCGGGATTGTAACGAGTGATCAATTAATTTTTGAAGACGGTTTGATAAAACGTGGTAAGCATACGGCTTCGAAAATAATTTTTTGTGAAGGATATGGGGTTAAACATAATTCATTTTTTTCAAAGCTGCCTTTTCTTCCCGTGAAAGGTGAAATACTGGAAATTTTTTCTGAAGAGCTTCCGCAGGATTATATAGTGAACCGTGAAATGTATATATTACCAACCGGGAATCATCACTTCAAAGCTGGCGCAACGTATGAATGGGATTTTGAAAATGATATTGCATCTGAAAAAGGTAAAAAACAAATTGATACATTTCTTAAAAAGTTTTTGAATGTGAAATATGAAATTACTGAACACAGGGCAGCTATACGGCCTTCCACGCAGGACAGAAGGCCGTATATAGGTTTGCATCCCGTTTATCCTCATATCGGAATTTTTAACGGGCTCGGAACTAAAGGCGCTATGCTGGCTCCTTATTTTGCAAAGCAGTTTGCGGATTTTCTTATTCACTCAGGAGAAATCGAAAACGAGGTGAATGTAAACAGAATTACAATGTAACCGTCCTTAATTTATTTTCTTAAATTTCATATTTAAGTATTATGTCTGCAATCAGATTTTGACTGACCTTTGTGTTTGATGTTCTCAAATGATAAGGTTATGAAAACTAAACTGACTTTCTTCATTTATTTTTTTGCATTGCATGTTTCTTTTTCGCAAACTTTTTTTAACAAAGGATACCAGTTTGGAATTCCTCCTGTTTATTTAAAGACGATTCAATTACCTGATAAAGGTTATTTTCTTTATGGTGGAAGTGATTATCCTGCTGCCGGATTCATTGGCAAAATTGATACTAGCGGAACGATGCTTTGGGGAAACCGGTATGAATATTCAAATTCCATGATTCCTCCTGTTTTCTGGTCAGCCGTACTTGATCATAACCAGCACGTGGTGATTGCAACGCAAGGAGATTATCCTGACATCGGCAGTTTGCTTAAAGCAGATACGAGTGGCAATATCATCTGGGATATTCAGTTTAATTTCCCAATCACGAACGTGCTGCTGACTTCTGACAGCAATTATGCCGTACTCGGATGCCAATCCGGAGCGGCCGGATCCAATCCTGAAGTGCAATTTTATAAAATATCTCCAGCGGGTTCGGTCATTTTCGGTCATGAATATTTTAATACGACTTCCCCCACCGCATACAATATCCAGAGCAAGTATACGAGTGGACTCATTGAATATCCTGATGGTAATTATTATTTGCTTACCTGTGTGCAGCCCGGAAGCATCTTTGTGATGAAAATTGACCCCAACGGCCAGTTAATTTGGAATAAAAAATATATTCAATTAAGTGTAAATAATTGGACCGATTCACCTTCTGACGGAACATGGAAAATGATCCTGATGCCTGACACCACCCTCTTCATTTGCGGAAGCAGTTATCATATCACAACAACTGAGATCATTTGCTTTAAAATAAATTTAAATGGAAACGTGCTTTGGTCTCAAAGTTATTCTTCAGGAACTGTTAAAAATGGAGTTATAAATGCTTTTCTGGATGTTGACAGTACTGTTGTTTTATTCACTGCCTTAATTGATTCCGGAAATTATATAAACGATCATGCTGTTTTAAAAATTGATCAGAATGGGGTTTTATTGAATAATTTTTCATTCAGAAATTCTAATGATCCTGTTTACCCTATGTGGTTTGCAAAGGATAATTATTCCCATTACAATTTTATTCAGTATGCAGGTTTTGATCCCATCAATAATTATGATACCATTCAAATTACGAGAATAGATTCACTATTTCAATCACCTTGTGTTTCTGATACCACGGGTCCG
>DATEMK010000141.1:0-3130 GCA_035275625.1 Bacteroidia bacterium | reverse complement strand
TTTTTTCCGCTTCCTCCTGGCTTTAATCATGAAGTTAGAACACTATTATTTGACAGTGCGACTAATACTCTTTATGCCGGTGGCGCATTTTGGCAGTTAGCTAATGGACAACCCATGAATTATGTCTCGAAGTGGAATGGTAGTAACTGGGATTCCATAGGACATGGAATATTCGGAAATGTGTATGCAATGACAAAATACAATAATTCCATTTACGCAGGTGGCACGTTCGTAATTAAAGATTCATTGGGAAACTTTGTATTCGGAGACTTATGTGAATGGAATGGTAATGCTTGGGTTCTTCCTCAAGGTGGAGGTAGTAATGGCGTTGTATGGGCACTTAAAAGTGTTGGAAATGATTTATATGTAGGTGGTAATTTTGATTCAGTTGGCGGGATTTACGCTAAAAGTTTTGCTCGTTTTGACGGAACCAACTGGCATTCGTATCCTCCGTTGAATGTTGTATCTGCAATTGAATCATATAATGGAGAAATTTATGTTGGAGGCGATTTTAATCTTGGTGGAAATAAAAAAGATATTGTGAAATGGAATGGGACTGCATGGGCCCCAGTTGGTAGTGGCTTTTCAGGGCCAAACTCATGGGTAAATTGTATGACTGTTTACCAGAATGAGCTGTATGTAGGTGGATATTTTTTTACAAGCCAAGGTGATCCCGGTAATAATATTGCAAGCTGGAATGGTACTAACTGGAGTCAGCCGGGGACGGGAGTTTTTCCTTGGAATGTTCTTGGAATGCATGTTTTTAAAAATGAATTGTACATTGGTGGACAAATAACAGATGCGGGTGGTATACCAGTTACTGGTATTGCTAAATGGAATGGCAGTAATTGGTCAAGCCTCGGAAGTAATTTTGATAACAATTCAACTTGTTTTGCTTCGCATGGAAACGATTTATATGTAGGAGGGGGGTTCTGGACGATAGATGGTGATTCTACGATACGAATTGCCCGTTATTCTCCACCGTTGGGTATAGAAGAAAGTACCTGGAATACAAGTGGCCTTTCCATATTACCCAATCCAAACAATGGAAACTTTTCTCTTACATCATTATTTTATACCATTGAAAGTATTCGTTTATTTGATTTATCAGGCAGCGTTATTTTTTCAAAAGATGAAATTTTGAGAAATTCTTATGAATGTAAGTTAAGCCCACTGGATGGGATTTACATTGCTGAAGTTCTTATGAATGGGAAGGCTTATTGGAGTAAAATAGTGATAACCCGGTAATCTTTTTGCGCCCTTGGTATTCCGTGACACCCTAATGGAGGAAACTCCAACCAATCAGAACATTGAACACACAGTTATTCGGGCATCCTCCTGGTTCAAATAACATTTACTTCGTTTCGTCAAACATTTGTTCCGCTTCATGAAACAATTGCTCTGCTTCATGCAACTTTAGATTAGCTTCATTAAACAATTGCTTTTCAGCGGTCAGCACTTGGGTTTCATTACATAACATTTGGGTTCATGCATCTACAATTGCTCCAACAACCGCAAAAAATCAAAATGGCACAATGATATTAATTTTAGTTCCATTGCCTTCTGAAGAAAGCATGTGAATATTGCCTTTTATTTCATTCATTCGTTTTTTCATATTGATCAATCCATTTCCGGTACCGGTCCGCTCATCAACTGAAAAACCTTTTCCATCATCCTGGATGGTAAGCCTGAATTTATTTTGTACTTTTTCTATTTCAATTTTTACATCCACCATCGTGGCTCCTGCATGTTTGGCAATGTTATGAAGGGATTCTTTAAGAACCAGGAAAATATTTCTCCGGTACGCAGCTTTCAGTGAAACCTCCGGAATGGCATGGGGCATATCAATATTCACAGCAATATTATTTAAATCAAGATATTCTTTTGAATACCGGTGAAGATAGGAAACAAGATTGCTTAATGTATCATTTGCAGGATTCATTGCCCAGATAATTTCATTCATTTTATTGATGACATCATTTGCCGCCACACCTATCTTATCAATAATATAGTTGTTCTGATCTTCGTTTAACTTCAACGTCTTTTTGGCAATTTTTGAGAGGATAACAATGTTTGTAAGTTCAGCGCCCAGGTCATCATGCATGTCTGTGGAAATACGGTTTCGTTCCATCTGCAGCGCCCGCTGCTGTTCAGACAATGCGAGCTGCCTGCGGAATTTGCGGGAAACGATAGTATTTAAAACAATATAAAAAAGAAAGATAAGTGTGTTTGCCACCACCAGCCTGAACCAAAGTGTTTCCCAGAAGGGTGAAAATATTTCAAACCGCAATACTTCCGGCCTGCTCCAGTCAGAGTTATATTTTTTCGCCCTTAATTGAAAAGCATAATTTCCGGGATCCAACGCTGAAAATTCAACCGTATTGTTTTTTGTTTCCACCCATGATTCATTTAATCCGCTAAGCTTATACTGGTAGGCAAGCAATTCAGGATGATCAAATGTGGGCGCAACAAATGAAAACTGCAAATGCTGGCGGTCATAATTCAATTTGTTGTTATTGAGCGAATCCATCAGCGTACTGTTAACTTTGAATGAAATAATATATACCGGTGGCGGCTCTGTATAATTGCGGTTTAAACTCAGCGGAAGCATGCTCAATCCCTGTGAAGTTGCAATGTAGACTGTGTTAAAATAAACAGCCACATCATTCACCCCGTTAGAAAGAAGGCCATCTGATGTGGAATAATTGCCCGGTATGCTGCTATTTGACTGGTTATTTACAAAAATGCTCAGCCCTTTGTCTGTTGCAGCATAAATGGTGTCACCAGTAATAAACAATTTTTTACACACACTTCCTGATAAACCGTTTTTTGAATTAACCTGGTTAATAATTTTTCCGTTTTTGAAAAATAATATTCCATCTCCATAAGTTGCCAGTACTATGCTGTGATCAGGAGTTTGGCTGATAGTTGTAATCCGGTTTTTCAGCCTCGCATCAGTAATTGAATAATTTATGAGCGAATCCTGCTGTTTCATAAACAGCCCTTCACTTGCAGCGATCCATAAATTATTTTTTCTATCAATAAAATGGGTATAAATTTGATTTAATACAGTGTCTGTCTTCCAGGGAAAAATGGTGTATCCCAAATCTGTGTACCATATTTCACCGAT
>DATEMK010000140.1:0-6860 GCA_035275625.1 Bacteroidia bacterium | reverse complement strand
CTTCAGATTGGCAGCGCTGAAGAATTAAATTTTTTTTTCAACAACATTATTTATAATTAACTATCCATTCATATACGGGATCAATTCCTTTTTTGAAATCACTAAAGCTTTCTTCAATTGTTATATCGGGCTTTAAAGTTTTAAGGTCTTCCTCTGTGCGCTTAAAATATTTTGTGGAGTAATTTACTTTTAATCCCGATGACGGTAAATTAAATATCTTTACTTCACCAAAATGACTGGGCTTCCCTCCTGTTTCCTCGCCAACAAAAACCGCATTGGTTTTTGATTTAAAATCCATCGCATTGATAATAGCAGAAGAGAATGTTGCTCTTCCGATAACCACAAACAGCTTTCCTTTTTTATTTATCTTATCCTGCGTAGCAAGATCAGTTATAAGGTCAGTACCCTGTGGCGAGGAGCCTCCGCTGTTAAGACGCATGTCAAACACCAGCTTATTAACCGGGCGGTTATTAATGGTCTCAAAAATACTTTTTCTGTATTCAGCGAAGGAAGGAAGCCCGGCAGCTTTTTCTTTGTCACCGTACTTTTCTTCCATTTCACGGCCCCAGCATTTGTTGTATTGAACATAATAGATGCTATCATTTTCGGAATATTTATCCGTGAATAATAGTTTCTGGTTTTCCCTGAAAAAAGAAACGGAGTCGGGTTTAAAGCTGACCAGGTTATCGCGGTTTAATTTTGCAGCTTTTATTTCTTTAACTAATCTTGTTCCTACGGGAGATTCAACTTCAATGCTGAAACTATCGTTCCATCCAAAACGAAAATATTGCAAAAGCTGCGCGAAGGAAATCAAAAAAGGAATATCTTTTTTTACAATAGCACTATTATCAGCAGTAATTAATGTACTTAAGCTGTCAACAATTACTTTTATCTTAAACCGGTTAATGGAGATGATTTTCTTACCAAGCAGCTCCTCATTTTCCAAAGTGGTTTGCAGCACATATAAACCATCACTGAACCAGTATAAACGAAGAGGCAGCTTGTTGGTGGAATCAAGAAGGCCTCTTGTATTAATACCTGTGTGCGAATCCCCCATCCCGGCTATTATGCGCTGAAGCCCCATTGCCACTTCAAGATCAGTAAGCTTATCAACATCTGAAATAATATTATCAAGCTTTGATGTAAATTCTTTTTTAGACACCGAGAAAAAAAGATGAATGTGCTTAGCCGGTAACTCTGATTTAAGAAATTCAATATCGCTTTTCCAGTCAATTTTAGATTGCCCATGTAAGCTGCATACAGCGATATTCAGAAAAACTAAAATCAAAATGAAATTTTTCATGCAGTAGTTTTCAACTATGATTTACCTGCTGTTAATGCGTGCTTAAATTTTATATTTGAAATATCCGGTTACATGGTTCCCGCAGATTTTGCAGAATATATGAAGATGAAAATTATCAAAAATCAAGGTTCCTGTTATTTTTATCACATCCTTTCCGGAACATCAATTCCTAAAAGATGCATGGAACTTTTTATCACTCTTGCAGAAAGCGAAGATAATTGCAGCCTGAATTTTGAAATTTCTGAGCGCTCTTTATCAACAATAGGAAATTCGTGATAAAACTGGTTGAAAGATTTGGAAACTTCAAAAACATAATTGGCTGCCAGGGCAGGGCTGTAATATTGTGCAGCTTCCTCAACAATAAAAGGAAAATTCAGCAGGAGCTTCAGCAATTCTTTTTCTTTTCCGTTCATCGCTGCATAACTGATCACGCTATAGGAAGAAAAGTTTTTAATGTCGTCTGTTGCCAGCGCTTTCCGGATAACGGATTGAATCCTTGCGTATGTGTATTGAATGAAAGGGCCGGTGTTGCCATTGAAGTCAATAGATTCTGCAGGGTTAAACAACATTCTCTTTTCAGGGTCCACTTTGAGGATGAAATATTTTAACGCTCCAAGCCCGATGGTTTTATAAAGCTGCTGCGCTTCGGCTGAATCAAAATCTTCAATTTTACCAAGCTCTTTGGTAATCTTTTCCGCTTCGTCAATCATTTGCTTCATCAGCTCATCGGCATCCACTACCGTTCCTTCTCTTGATTTCATTTTGCCGGAAGGAAGATCCACCATTGCATAAGAAAGATGAAATAAATTTTCCGCCCATTCATACCCCAGCTTTTTCAGAATTAATTTGAGCACTTTGAAATGATATTCCTGTTCATTGCCCACTACGAAAATGAGCTTGCCGAAATGGAATTCAGAGAAACGCAATTCGGCTGTTCCCAAATCCTGGGTTATATAAACCGAAGTGCCGTCAGCACGCAGCACTAATTTTTCATCCAGTCCATCACTGGTAAGGTCAATCCATACAGAGCCATCGGGCTTTTTATAAAAAATATTTTTCTGCAAACCTTCTTCAATTATTTTTTTTCCGAGCAGGTAGGTTTCCGATTCATAATAAATTTTGTTGAAGTCAACACCTAACAATTTATAAGTTTCATCAAACCCTTCATACACCCAACCGTTCATCAATTTCCACAACTCCAGCGTTTCCTTATCGTGCGACTCCCACTTGCCAAGCATTTCACGGGTTTCCATCATCAAAGGTGATTTCTTTTCCGCTTCCTCTTCTGTTAACCCGCCATGGACCAGCTCCTCAATTTCCCTCTTGTACGCTTTATCAAACTCCACATAATATTTCCCCACGAGATGATCGCCTTTCGTTCCGGAAGCCCGGGGTGTTTCTCCATTGCCAAATTTTTTCCATGCCATCATGCTTTTACAGATATGGATGCCGCGGTCATTTACAATGTTTACTTTCTCTACTTTGTTTCCTACAGCCTTGAGTAATTCAGCAACTGACCAGCCTAACAAGATGTTCCGGATATGACCAAGATGCAGCGGTTTGTTGGTGTTGGGTGATGAATATTCCACTAAGACAGGTTTTCCGGTTGAAACAGAAACAGATTGTTTTACACCGAATGATTCATCAGGCAGTGCAGCCATGAAATTTTCCAACCAGCTTTCTTCTTTCAAAATAAGATTAAGAAAACCTTTTACTACATTGAAATCTTTTACAACGGGACAATTTACCTTGAGGTATTGTCCTATTGCTCTGCCTGTTTCTTCAGGGGATTTTTTGGAAATCTTTGTTAAAGCAAAAACAACAAGTGTGATATCACCCTCAAAATCATCTTTGGTTTTTTGCAAAACAAGCTGCCTGGGGTCAACCTCAGAATCATAAAGTGCTTTAATTGCTTTGCTGACATCTGCTGCCAGTGCATCTTCAAAAATCATATTACAAGTTAAGAGTTAGTTCTTTATTTGATTATTATTTTAACAAATGGAACGCGGATAAACACAGATTAAACAGATCAACACTGATTTTACCCGCGAAAATCAGCCATATCCGTGTCATCTGCGTTTTATTAAAATTAAAAATAAATCTGGCTTACTACCCGCTGTAAAATCTCAAAAGTATTTTCCGCCATCAGGTTTTCTTTATCAAGAGTCGGATTCACTTCAGCAATTTCAAAACAAACCACCTTTTCATTCTGCACTAATCTCACGCACAGGCTGCCTGCTTCTTTTTCAGTAATGCCGTTTCTCACAGGTGTTCCTGTTCCTTTACTGATGGATGAATCCATGCTATCCACATCAAAAGAAACATAAATGTGATTGCAATGTGAAAGATGCGCCAATGTATCACGCGCAATTTTTTCAACACCGTTCCGCTTAACTTCGGCAGTCGAAAATGTTTTTACCTTATGTTTCTTAATGAGGTAAGATTCTTCAGGCTCTACATCTCTGACACCTATATAAACTAAATCACGATAAGTAATCTTGGGCGAAATATTTCCAAGGCTCTTTAATTTGTTCCACATTTCAACAGTGTCCTTATCCGGCTTATTCATCCGGTTAGATATATTGTCCTCTGCCAGCGCTGTTGCCAAAGGCATCCCGTGAATGTTTCCTGTCGGGGTTGTATAAGGCGAATGGAGGTCAGCATGTGCATCAATCCAGATTACACCAAGTTTTTGTTTAGGATATGCCATGCGCATTCCTGCAATAGTGCCTCCGGATGTACTGTGATCGCCTGCGAGTATAATGGGAAATTCTTTTTTCCGGAGCGAATCGCTTACCTCTTTGGCAATGCGTTCGTAAATAGCAAGGATTCCTTTTATCCGTTTTGCATAGAGGCTTCCGCTTTGCTCAAATAAAAGCTGGTTTTCATTTTTGATTTCGGTCGTTTCAATTTTATTGAACAGCGTGCTTCCATAGTCAAGAGCAGCAATTTTGATGGCATCAATGCCCAGGCTGGCACCGCGTGTTCCTGCTCCTATTTCAGATTTTACTTCTATAAACTTAATTTTAGACATAAAAATATATAAATTGCTCTATTGTTATATTGTTAATTTCTGGCTGGTGAATTTGATCAGGTGATTAATTTCTCTCGGCAATTTGTCAAGCTCTGTAAAAATATGCTGATATTCTGAATCGGTTAAAAGTTTGCGTACCTTAGACTTTTGATTCCAATCAAGACATTCTTTTATTGAACCACTGCTATAACGGTAAAATTTTATTTTATCCTTTTTTGAATACCTTCCAAATCCTTCCACGATGTTAGCAGAAATAGAATCCATGCAATCTACGAATTGCTCTCCAACAGTATTTTTCGAAAAATGATCCCATTTAATTACAATGTCCCAAACATAATTACTCAAATTAAATGCGATTTTGTAAGCAACGATATCGTTAAGTTGTAAATATTTTTGCGGCATATTTTCTTAACAATATAACAATAGAGCAATATAACAATACAATATTTTTTAATTTCACCTTCTGACTTAATCCAAGTTACTTACATTAGCAGAAAATTTACAAACCAACTCACTTGCATTTATGAAGAACCGCTATGTTGACCTGATTGAACAAACTTATTACTTTCCGCAGGAAGGGTTTCAGATGATTGACAACTGCCTTCATTTTAATGGCGTCCCGCTCATGGACATCATTGAGCAATATGGCACACCTTTAAAGATTACGTATCTGCCCAAAATAAGTTCGCAAATCCAGAAAGCCAAACGATTGTTCAACGTTGCCATGGCGAAAGCCGATTACAAAGGTAAATATACTTATTGTTATTGCACCAAGAGCAGCCATTTTTCATTCGTGCTGGATGAAGTTTTAAAGAATGATACACACCTTGAAACCAGCTCTGCTTTTGATATTCCGATCATAAAATCGCTTGCTGAACAGGAAAAAATATCCAAAGAAATTTTTGTGTTGTGCAATGGTTACAAGCGCCCGCTTTACCAGCAATATGTGGTTGATTTAATTAAGCAGGGTTTTATCAATGCCATCCCGATTTTGGACAGCATGGAGGAACTTCCATATTATGAAAAAGCATTGCACGGAAAAAAATTCAAAATCGGGTTACGCATTGCATCAGAAGAAGAACCGAATTTTGATTTTTACACATCTCGTCTCGGAATACGCACACGTGACATTGTTGATTTTTATAAAAACACCATTCGAAAGAATCCAAAGATCGAATTAAAACTGTTGCATTTTTTTATCAATACCGGCATTCGCGATACGGCTTATTACTGGAGTGAATTGAACAAGTGCATAAATGTTTATTGCGACCTTAAAAAGATTTGTCCTGAAATTGATTCACTTGATATTGGCGGTGGTTTTCCTATCCGCACAAAGCTTGGTTTTGATTTCGATTACCAGTATATGGCTGATGAAATTATCCGCCAGATTAAAACAACCTGCCAACAGCGTAAAGTGAAAGAGCCGAATATTTTTACAGAGTTCGGAAGTTTTACTGTCGGTGAAAGCGGTGCCGTGCTTTACCAGGTGACTGATGCGAAAATACAGAACGACAAAGAGTTATGGTACATGGTTGATAGTTCTTTTATAACCACCTTGCCCGATACATGGGGAATCAAGCAGAAATTTATTTTGCTTGCGATTAATCACTGGGATAAGGAATACCAGCGGGTGAATCTCGGAGGATTAACCTGCGACAGCGAAGATTATTATAATATGGAATCGGTGAAGAACCGGGTCATACTTCCGAAGTTTGAAAAAGGTGATCCGTTATACATTGGTTTTTTTCATACCGGGGCTTACCAGGAATCGCTGGGCGGATATGGCGGCATACAACACTGTTTAATTCCAGCTCCAAAGCATGTGCTTATTGATCATGACGAAGTTAACGGATACACTACACGTTTATTTGCAAAAGAGCAGAGTGCGAAGAGCATGATGAAGATATTGGGGTATTAAAAGAAAATTTAACATTCAAGTTTTCAAAGTTTAAAGTTGTTCATTTTATCTGACTTTTAAAATAACTTTGAACCTTGAACTTTGAACATCTTACATCCTTTCTCGAAGAAAAGTCTGATTTATACAACCGCCCGGAATTTATAATTGTTGATCCGATTTCAATTCCTCATCAATTTTCTAAAAAAGAAGACATTGAGATCAGCGGTTTTTTTGCGGCAACCATTGCCTGGGGGCAGCGCCCGATTATTTTAAGAAATGCAAACAGGCTGATGCAGCTGATGGACAATGCTCCGCATGAGTTTATATTGCATCACAGCAAAAATGATTTAAAATCTTTTTCAAAATTTGTGCACCGGACTTTTAATGATGCGGACTGTATTTATTTTATCCGGTCATTAAAAAATATTTACCGGAATCATGGCGGATTGCAGGAAGTATTTTCAGACAATTTTAAAAAAACAGATACCGATCCCGCGAATGCAATTCATCAATTCAGAAAAATATTTTTAGAATTGAATCATCTGAAAAGAACAGAAAAACATATTGCCGATCCGCTCGCTAATTCATCGGCAAAAAGAATTTGCATGTTTCTGAGATGGATGGTA